>JAAYDL010000309.1 GCA_012729265.1 Lentisphaerota bacterium
CATGCGCTTGGAGTAGATACTGTAGCTTTCATAATCGGAAGGCAGAATCACCAGCTCCGGACACATGCGTTTTGCATCCCATAGAGACACCCCGCGTTTAATCCCGAGAGCCTTGGCTTCATAGCTTGCGCAGGAGATGATGCCTCGCTCCTTTCCGGTTACAATCGGCTTGCCCTTCAAAGATGGATGGATCGATTGTTCAACCGAAGTGAAAAAGGCATCGCCATCCACATGGAGAATGGCGCGACAATGAGACGACAAAGGGAGGGGAGCATCCTCTTTCATGAAGCACTCCTTTACGCGTATTTACGAATAACCGCCTTAACGACTCCGCCAATCGTCAAGGATCGCTCTGGACGAATGCGGGTGTATGCGGAATTGGCCGGATCGAGATATATGCCCTGCTGGTCCTTGCCGAAATATTTCATGGTCCATTCGCCGTCAACCTGTGCAATGACAATGTCGTTCTGCTTTGGAACCCGGCCTTTTTCCACCAGCACCATGTCGTTTGGATGAATCCCCGCATCAATCATAGAGTCGCCCGAGACCGTCAGCATATACGTAGCCTCCGGACGCGAAATTAACAGCTCGTCAATGCTGATCGTATCCAGCAGCTCTTCTTCCGCCGGAGAAGGAAACCCGGCCTGTATTGAACCCAACAGCGGAATTCCGCCGGTGATCTTTGACGTAAACCCAATTCGCCCGGCATTGGAGCGGGTGAGATAATTCATCTCAATCAGTTTGTTAATGGGGTGATATACGGCGTTTTTGGACCTGTAGCCGAATAATTCGGCCATTTCTGCATAGGAGGGAACGCGTCCTTCCTGTCGATAGAAAGAGCGCAGCGCGGTAATTTTTTCAGCTATATCCATGGTTCGCGGCATGGAGATAGGTATATTTGTACGTTCGTACAGTTACAAGCCAAAAGATCATTCTCCCGCTCCATTTCCGAATTCCGGTAATTACAGCTTATTGTATCAACCTCTCAGCAAGGGAGCATCTTTTAACCAACCCATTCAAGGCATCATTTGAGAGGACATCTGAGGGACCGTTTTGGGTAAAAATCGAAATTGGACGGTATTTCGTCGCGCAGGCGCGCGCGTACGCATGCGTGTCGTGTCCAATAAGTACCTCAAAAATGGAAAATAAAAATACATATCATCCTAACTGAAAACATATTGCACCAACTCAAAGTCACACTGCTTTTTCTTCACCAATAGTGCGCACGTAAAAACAGTGGCGTTTTGATCAAATCTGTGACGTTCGGAACGCGTAGGACGTCCGAACCAAAAAACGCAAATGATCTACCGACTCATCTCATTTATCATTGTGTTGATCGGGCGCTTTCGATTGAACATCGCAGCGGCTTTCGCGCCGTGTATTTAATGCCGTTTTTTTTGATATGGGCGGACCTGCCAAAGCGGGCAGGTGACCGATCTACACTCACGTATCGCCACGGTGGACATCGACACACATTCCAGACATTTCGCGTGAATAGCCGCCAGTCTAGAACCGCCCGCATAAGCCCTACGAAAAACCCCGAGCTTACTCGGAGCATCCTCAGCCACATCTTTGAGCCTGTGCTCGCAATCTGGCGAGAAAACGGGCTCTTCAGAATGACGATTTGCTGACTTTTCAATGTTGGGCCGCATTATCCTTCAACCTCCGCTAAGCTGTCCCGCGCCTCATGCGCAATGTTGAGCTTCTGGACGAACCCCGCCACATAGCTCTTCCAACTGCTACCACTACGCTTATCAAGCATGATATCGAACAGCGCTTGCCGCCAAATCTGCGTCGCTACTTGAGGACCCAGTTCCTCACACAATGCTTTCCACTTATTCAACAAAACCCGCTTAGAAGGCGCTCTCTTTTTACCATCACTATACTCATCCCATCCCGGACGCTCACTCAACCACCTAATCGCCGCATCCACTGGATGTGGATGCGTCATTGCGTCTTCGTGATAAACGATTGGATCATCGGCACCGAGAGGGCGAATAAACGAACTCGCTCCGCTCGCCTCCCCCCCTTCAGCTCCAGAAGCGGGGACCCGCTGTTGTTCGACAGAGCAAAGCGGGCGCGTATCAGCTGAATCAGCTGAAAGGGACGTAAGTCCCTCTTTCTCTGATTCTGAATATGATTCTGACTCTAGCGGAATATTCCGGGAACCGGAATGTTCTGCTCCAGTATCAGCAATTCCAGCTTCAGCTTCAGGGGGGGAGGCGAGCGGAGCGAGCCTATAAAGGCCATTATCCCCAACACACAACTTTCCACTTAAACACAACCGATCAAGAATCTCTTGCGCCTTGGCCGTGTATATTTTACGTCCGGCAAACAATCTACCCGCACCTTTTATATGATTTTCCAGCACTTCGTATGGAAGCGCTTGCGCTCTTGACTGAACGAACAACTCCTTCAATGAAACGGTGGCCTTACTGACTAATCCCTGTAACTCATCTTCTGCAACGTTGCGCTTACGTAGAGCCTCGGAATTCCCCAAATTCTGTTCGTCAATGAACGTGCTGAGTTTAACCACCTGCGACTTGCTGATCGAAATCAAACCTGTACGCTCCAGACGATCAAGCGACTTCATAACCCATTTATCCCGCGCCTGCGTTCCATCTGAATGAAGATCCATCACGTCCTGAACCGTCGCCTTGCTCGCTGCCCCCAGAGGGAAAGTACCATCTTTCCATGTTTGATCGGTAACCTGCTGCCGCATAGACCAATAAAGCCCCTGGACCTCCAACTCTAACCGCTGATAGATTACATTCCCTCGGATCTCACTGAGCCCAACCTTCTGGAAAAAGTATTTAGACATCACATTCCCCAAATGACCGATTCACATCCATACAAGAGACAAACTCTAAAAACATTGAACATCCTCAATGTTTCAGAATCGCGTCTATTGCACTTTGAGGAATTCGAACCGCCCCGCGGATAGTCACCTTTGACAAGGCCCCATCTCGAAGCATCCTATCGATGGTCGGAATTGACACATGGAGAATTTTTGCCGTTTCTAAACGGGTACGAAGCAATTCGTTTTTTTCCCCCGCATCCGAATATAAGGCGGATTGAAGTTTGTCTGCCGTAAGGCCGGGAACAAACTGTGAAAGCAATCCGACGGCGGCATCTGCAATAGTTGTTGGTATCTGCTGATCTCTCATGATGTGTCTCCTTCTTTTCTTAAACCTTCTGTTGCGTTGAGGAAGATAAGAATCAAAACACGGTCAAAATGTCAGCAGTCAGTGGTCAAAGGCTAGCCTTTGACCTGCGCATAACCCACGCTATTATTGGTTTTTTCGACGACGAAAAAAAATATCAGAAAAATGAAAAATCGGTTCATCCCCCCATTTTGAGATGTAAAAAACCAACTGGAGGGCGTCCTAATTAATAGCCTCATTAGCGATCGATTATTTCCACCACGGCGTTGTCTATGTCGCCGTGGACCACCCAAATTCTTTTAGGTACCAAATAATCGTAGGCTTAGGTATTGGACGGCCCTCATAATCGCGAACGGAATCAACCAACTGTTCGGCGAGAGCTCCAACATTGACGATTTTGTTGGGGTCTATTTTCTTTGCAGCCTTGAGAATGAACTCCCCTTTTTCCCTCATGCCCTTCTCCCGAGTCGCCATCCCGGAACGGGTTCGAGGAATCATCAATACCTTCATCAGGGACAACGCCCCCTTCTCAAAGAGGTGGAATGGCGATGAATGAGTATGCGCATCCGTTGCTCGCGCCCCCTCATAGAAGCAGTTCCATGCCGTCAATAAATGATCAATTATTCGCTCAGAGTCGCGCAGACTCTGCGGATACTCACCCCGGATATCACCACTTTCATCCCAGAATTGAAGATATAATTCGTCGGAATAAAACTCAGCTCGTTCTAATAAGCCATCTTCGGGAATGGAGAGCATACACTCCAACGCGTCATAGCACGCATAAAGAAAACTGGAATGTTTACCCCAAGTGAAATGAACCTCACTGGGTTCAATCTTGAGACCATTCTGCTGAATAAATTCCACAGCATCATTAAATGTGCTGTATTCGATTTTACTGTCCGTAAGAATCAGATCACAAATCTTTAACAATTCTCCATCTGCCTGCTTTCGGATCTGTTTAAGCGCCTTCCGAGCATAAGCTTCTATCTCCTTCTTTAGCTCAGCAAACGCAATTCTATCCTTTAAAATATCAGCCGGATTCAAATCCATAATCCCTCCCCAAAAACAGACCCCGCAATTCACAACGATCGATTCGTATTAAACGCCAACGCGCAATTGATAAATTAGCTCACGCGGCAGCATTAAGTGAAGCAGTAAAATATGTTTGGACGAAGGTTCCGTAATTGATGGAGAGTCTCGGCGAGTTCATGGAATCGTGTTTGCCACCTCGCCCAAAATGTTTGCCACTTGTTTTGTTTGTGATCCGGTTTTATCACCAAATATCAGGAATCCTCACAGATCTGGCAAACCACCCAAAAACACAAAAAACCCCTGCTATCATTGATGAAAACAGGGGTTTAAAGTGGCTCCTGCGGTTGGATTCGAACCAACGACCAAGTGGTTAACAGCCACCTACTCTACCGCTGAGCTACGCAGGAATGCTCAAAAGAGGTGCACAAGGTACAGGAATCACCGGTCTTGTCAACACCCTGAAATCAACTTTTTTTCCTCTTTTTACAACCCTCGATCAGCCCCTGAGATACAGCGCAATTTTTCATCATCATTATGCCCGCTAAAGAGGTGAAATAGAGCAAACCGTTCAATTATACCCTCATTAATCGTCCAAACCCTGCGCTCTGGAGGAGTCGAAGAAATGGTTGTAGAGGTGCTCGCGGACGGGTTCGAGTCCTTCGCCGAGTTCGGCAGAGATGGGATACACTTTTTCCTTCGTGCGCGCTTGAAACTCTTTGAGCAGCACATCAGAACCAGGTGAGTCCATTTTATTGGCCACCACCATATAAGGCGTAGATGCCAGCTCCTCGCGATGCAGCCGCAGCTCTTCGCGCAGATGGAGAAAGTCGTCGGACGGGTTACGGTCGTCCGTTCCGGCCATATCGATCACAAACAGCAGAAAATGGGAGCGCTCAATATGGCGCAAGAACTGATGTCCCAGCCCGACGCCTTCGTGAGCGCCGTCGATTAGTCCGGGAATATCGGCGATACGCAGACGATTGAAGTTTGCATACTCCATCGTTCCGATGATCGGGTTGATGGTAGTAAAAGGGTACGGCGCAATTTTGGGGTGCGCATGAGTCAAACGGCTCAGCAGGGTCGATTTCCCAGCGTTCGGATAACCCACGAGACCAATGTCTGCCACCAGCTTCAGCTCAAGCCAAAGGTTACACTCCTCGCCGGGTTTCCCTTCTGTAAACTGATGCGGTGACTGATTGGTCGAGCTCTTAAAATGAATATTGCCGATCCCGCCGCGTCCGCCCTTGGCCACCACGAGTTCATCGCCATCGGTCAGCAGTTCACCGACAAAATCACCGGTTTCGGCGTCTGTTACGACTGTACCGAGCGGCACCTTGGCCACGCAGTCTTCGCCGCAGCGTCCGTTCCGCTGCGAACCCATGCCGGATTGTCCGTGCTCTGCACGCTGATGCGGCTGATAGTAGAGTGGCAGCAGCGAATCTTCATTCGCATCGCACCGCAGCACCACCGATCCGCCGTCGCCGCCGTCGCCGCCGTCCGGCCCGCCTCTGGGAATAAATTTTTCACGACGGAAGGAGGCGCATCCGTTTCCACCGTCACCGGCGCGGACGTAGAGCTTTACGCGATCTTTGAAAACAACGTGTTTCATAGGAGTAGTTTTAAGGAGTAAGTGGTCAGGTGTTAAGCTCTATGTGATCAAATTTTGGGAGGCATGGTCATACAATGCTACAACCCGCCTAAAACTTAACCACTTTTCACTTAAAACGGGCAAAAATAAAAGGCGGGTCGTAACCCGCCTTTGCGTATCCAGCTGAACCGACGTTACGCCGTCAGCTCGCGGATGTGTACTTTGCGCTGACGCTTGTTGAATTCAACAACGCCATCTTTCAGAGCAAAGAGGGTGTAATCTCTGCCGCAACCCACATTTTCGCCGGGATGAAAACGTGTTCCAACCTGACGCACCAGAATGCTGCCCGCAGTTACTTTTTCACCACCAAAACGTTTTACGCCGCGACGCTGAGGATTAGAATCGCGACCGTTGCTGGATGAACCTTGTCCTTTTTTATGAGCCATGATGAACCTCCCTACAACCTATTCGCTGATTTCTTCCACTTTGATCTTGGTCAGATCCTGACGATGACCAATTTTACGACGATATCCTTTGCGGCGCTTCTTCTTGAACGAAAAAACTTTCTTACCGCGCAGGTCTTCAACAACCGAAACCTTAACCTTGGCTCCCTCTACCACCGGCGTACCGATCGAGAGTTCACTACCGTTGGACACAGCCAGCGCGTCGAATTCAACGCTGGAACCAGCTTCAGCACCAAGCAATTCCACATCAAGGACATCGCCCTGCTGAACGCGGTACTGCTTCCCACCGGTTTCAATTACAGCATATGCTTCCATAAATAACCTCAAATACCCGTTTCGGGCTTTCTTTCAAAAAATCAAGGGGCGGAAACTACGGAATCGCCCCCGCACTGTCAACCTCAAACAAGGCGATATTTTGACAAACCGCGGAAGAACGCTTTTCACCTCCTCTAGAAGAACCGCGATTAGAGTAAACTGGGTCTAAAATGGCAACGCTTAAAGCGGTTAAGATCCTACAGCAAAAGTAGCGAGGGGATTCCATCTCAACGTTTTTGACGCTTCACGGTTCTCATCGAGGGCGCGCTCTGGTAGTTTCAATGATCATTTTGAAAGGACGTGCACAATGAAACCCGCTTTGATGATTATGGCAGCCGGCATGGGCAGTCGCTACGGCGGACTTAAACAGATCGATCCGCTCGGCCCCAACGGCGAGTGTCTGCTTGAATATTCGATTTACGACGCCATTCGCGCGGGCTTCGGAAAAGTGGTTTTTGTGATCCGCCGCGACTTTGAAACGGAGTTTAAGGAGCAGATCGGCCGCCGCTTTGAAGATCAAATTGTGGTGCAGTATGCGTTTCAATCGATCGACGATCTACCCGCCGGATTTTCCGTTCCCGCCGGGCGCACGAAGCCGTGGGGCACCGGCCAGGCCGTGCTCGCCTGTAAACGGTTTATCCACGAGCCCTTTGTCGTCCAGAACGCCGACGACTTTTACGGCGCGGAAGCATATCGAGTAATCGCCGAGGCCTTCAAAACGCTGCCGCCGGACGAAAGCTGCATGGTCGGCTACCGTCTGCGCAACACCCTCTCTCCGCACGGTTCGGTCTCGCGCGGAATCTGCGAAACGGTCGACGGCAAACTCTCCACCGTAACCGAACGCCTGAGCATCGCCGCCAACGAAAGCGGTATCATACAGTATGTCGAAAACGGCAACGCCGTTAATATGACCGGCGACGAAATCTGCTCCATGAACTTCTGGGGTTTCCAGCCGTCGCTCTTCGATACACTGGAGGAGAAGTTTATCGCTTTTCTGAGGGAAAAAGGTCAGGAGCTGAAATCGGAATGGTACATCCCGAACATTATCCAGCAGGCGATCGACACCGGCGAGACCTGCGTCAACGTGCTCAGCTCTAACAGCCGCTGGTTCGGCGTAACCTACCCTGAAGACCGCGCCGCAGTCGTTGCATCGCTCAAAAAGATGCACGACGATGGAACCTATCCGCCTAAACTTTAACCATCAGGAAGACGCTTCCGTATTGGTGCTTTTCTGTATTTTCAGGATTGAAGGAATGCCGTAATGTCCGCCGCTATGCAGATTTATTTTATTGGACAGCGCTGGATTAGCGAGACAGAACCGGAACTCGGGCTGGGATTGGTTGTTGAGGTGACGCATCGTACGGTGCAGGTGTTTTATCATGCGGCGAATGAGATACGGCATTATGCCATCAACAACGCTCCGCTGAAGCGTGTGCGCTTTGCGCCGGGCGATGAAATTGTCTCCCGCGAGGGCGCTCGGCTGGTGGTTGAAACCATTGTGGAGAATGAGTCGACCGGCACGCTCTGCTATACGGCGGCGGACGGCACACAGCTTGATGAGTCCGATTTGTGCGATACCTCGAGTTTTGACCGCCCGGAAACGCGGCTGCTGGCGGGGCATGTGGATTCCAACGCGCTGTTTGATTTGCGGCTGGACGCACTGAATACGCGTTCGCGCTACGGTCGATTTCCCGTGCGCGGACTGCTGGGCGGGCGCGTGGATCTACTGCCGCACCAGCTCTACATTGCGCAGGAGGTGAGCAATCGTCCTTTGCCGCGCGTGCTGCTGGCCGATGAGGTGGGGCTCGGAAAAACCATTGAAGCGTGCCTTATTCTGCATCGGTTGATGGTTTGCGGGCTGGTCCAGCGCGTCTTGGTTCTGGTTCCCCATGCGTTGGTTCATCAGTGGTTTGTGGAACTGCTGCGCCGCTTTAATCTTTTGTTCAGCATTTTTGATGAAGAGCGCTGTGCGGCCATTGAGGCCGGCGAGCCCGGAACCAATCCGTTTCTGGACGATCAGCTGGTGATTTCAAGCATTGAGTTTCTGACCGAGAATCCCAACCGGGCCGCTCAGGCGGTCGCCTGCGACTGGGATCTATTGATTGTCGATGAGGCGCATCACCTGCACTGGTCGCCGGAGCAGACCAGCCCGGAATATAATGTGGTCGAACGGCTTTCCGCTAACATTTCCTGCCTGCTGCTGCTTACCGCCAGCCCGGAGCAGATGGGCTTGGAGAGCCACTTTGCACGCCTGCGCCTGCTCGATCCGCAACGCTATCCCGATTATGAAACGTATCGGCTCGAGCATGATCGCTACGCCGAGGTTGCCGCAGATCTCAGCGAGCGGATGGAGTCGATGAGCGAGAGTGAGCTGGCGGAGGCACTGGACCGTCATGGCCCCGGACGCGTTATTTTTCGCAATACACGCAAATATGTGAGCGGGTTTCCTCGGCGGCTGTTTGATCCGATTCCACTGCAACTTCCGGAAGAAGCCGAATTGCTTGGCGCTGACGATCCGCGAATTCGCTGGCTGATCGACTTTCTGCGGAATCATCCTACGAAAAAGGTACTGGTGATTGGAAAGACGCGCGACGAGGTTGCTGCGATCACCGCTTCTGTTAAGAGTGGATCGAATGTGGATGTAGCGCATTTCCACGAGCAGATGTCGTTGGTGCAGTGCGATCGCCAGGCGGCGTGGTTTGCCGAGCCGGACGGCGCACGCGTAATGGTGGTTTCTGAGATGGGCGGTGAAGGCCGTAATTTCCAAACGGCATCGCATCTGGTGCTGATTGATTTGCCGAGCGACCCGGAACTATTGGAGCAGCGGATTGGCCGACTCGACCGCATCGGCCAGCGCGGAGAGGTTCATATTCACGTGCCTTACCTCAAAGGGACCGCTGAGGAGCAGGTGGTACGCTGGCTGCAGGAAGGCCTCAACGCATTTACTGAGCCGGTGGTCGGCGGCTTCGAACTGCTCGAGCGTTTTGGCGCTCGGCTGAACGCGGTTGACGATGAACTGATTTCCGAAACCCGCACTTTTTACGAAAAGCTCCGCGCGCAGATTGCTGCCGGACGCGACCGTCTGCTGGAGCTCTCCTCGTTCCGCCCCGAGATCGGCGGTGAGATTGCCCGACAAATTCATGCGTGCGAGCAGTCGCCCGAGCTGCAGAATTATCTACTGAGAATGTTTGATCAATACGGCATACATGCTGAGGCGTTGGACGAAACCTCCTATCATATTCGCCCCGATCAAATGTTTGACGAATGGTTTCCGCTGAGTGCCGAAGGCCTCCGTATCACCTTTGACCGCAACGAGGCGCTGATGCGCCCTGACACCATTCTGATGAGCTGGGACCATCCGATGGTGACCGGTGCCGGCGAGCTCATTCTCGGCTCCGAACGCGGCAGCTGTTCGATAGCAGTGGATCCGGATCAGGATGGCCCGCTTAAACTACAAGCGGTGTATGTGCTTGAAACGGTGGCACCGCCCCGGTTGAACGCAGATCGCTTTTTGCCGCCGACACCGGTTTGCATCACGGTCGATCATGCGGGCAACGCGGTGGACGGCGAGATTGCCCGGCACCTGAAAGATGCGGATCCCTGGCGACTGCTCGAACATGAATCCATTCGAACGCAGTTGATTCCATCGATGATTGAGGCAACGCGCACGTTGGCCGAAGCGGCATCTGAGACCATTATTTCCGATGCCCGGAAATCTATGAGGGAGACCCTCGGCGCAGAGTATCAGCGGCTTGAATATCTTAAACAGGTGAATGACAACATACGGGAAGAAGAGTTGGTTCATGCCCGCAAGGTGATCACAAAACTGGACAAAACACTGATGAACGCCCGACTCCGACTCGACGCCGTTCGCGTCATCAGCGCAGGTTGAGGCGGTTGGCGGTTGGACTGCCTCAGCGAAACCGGAGGTTTTGCATGAGGCGCATCGGTTTGAGCTTTTGTCGGGCGGCTTTGTGATTTAAAAAGGACACGATTTTTGTGTGTGATGATTTTTGATTGGAGAGCGTGATGGTAAAAACAATTGCAATTGATGGGCCTTCGGCCTCTGGAAAATCGTCGGTTTCGAAAGGGGTTGCCCAGGAGCTGGGTTATCTCTATTCGGATTCCGGCTCACTCTACCGCGGTGTAACATGGCAGGCGCTGCGCAAGGGCGTGGATGTGCAGGATGCCGCCGCCGTAGTGGAGTGCATGTATGAAGCCGAATGGGATTTCTTTGTGCAGGAGGGCGCAACGATCTTTTCGATCGACGGCGATGTACCCGTGCAGGAGCTGCGCGAGAAGGATGTACGCGAGTCGGTCGCTTTTGTGGCGGCGATTCCGGAGGTGCGTAAATTTGTGGTGGAGAGCTTGCGGTCACTCGCTGCATTTGGATCGCTGGTCATGGAGGGGCGCGATATTGGAACGGTGGTTTTTCCCGATTCGCCGTATAAATTTTATCTCGATGCCGACCCGAAAGAGCGCGCGATGCGCCGCTATCGCGAATTGATCGCTGCGGGTGAAGATGAGAAGGCGGACGAAGTGATGAAGAGCCTACAGCAGCGCGATAAAATTGATTCGACCCGAAAGACGGACCCGCTGGTAGTGGCCTCCGGCGCTCAGGTGATCGATAGTACATCAATGACCTTAGAGGAGGTCGTCCGCACGGTGGTTAACGCGGTGAAGGAGAAATAGATATGATTGATTCGCTTAAACACGAAGTTATGGCCGATATGCGAATTTATCAGCTTTCGACGCGCATACTTAAACTTTATCTGCTGCTGTGGCATCGGCTGAAGGTTCGCGGCGCCGAAAATGTGCCGGATCACGGCGGGATAATGATTGCTTCAAATCATGCGAGTTACTTGGATCCAATGGCCATTGGCGTGGGCTATCGCGGACGCCCGGTGCACTTTATGGCGCGCGATACGCTCTGGAAATCCAAGCTGGTCTCTTGGTGGATGAACTCGGTCGGCACCATTCCTGTGGCGCGCGGAACGGGCGATATACGCGCAATGAAGCTGATGATTAAGGCGCTGAAAGAAGGCAAAGTGGTTTCCATGTTTCCAGAGGGCACACGCACGGAAGATGGCGAGATGCAAGAGGCCAAGGCCGGCGTTGGATTTATTATCGAAAAATCCGGATGCACGGTGGTTCCGGCGTATATCGACGGCAGCTTCCGCGCATTCCCTAAAGGCGCTAAACTCGACAAACCCGTCGGTCTGACCGTAACTTACGGAAAGCCGATTACGCAGGAGGAATTCCAAGCATTGGGCAGCGGACGCGATGCTTACGAAAAACATTCGGCGCTCATTATGCAGCGGATCGCTGACCTCCGCGACTCATAAAAAATGCTCTCCTCCGCAGAATTGGTGGGCTTTTGCTGAAAGGGACCGCGCGGAAACGATGAAACCGTTGCTGCGTTGATCTGTCGAGAAGACGATGGTGCAACGCTAAAGGTGCTTCCGTTCATGCAAACTCTTCAAACACACCGGCTCATTACGATGCCTTGTCGGCGTGATCAGAAGGCGTCCTGCGCCATAAAAGCACGGACCAAGCGGGCCTCTTCATAGCTGATCCGCCCCTGTGAAGCTTCGACGACAATACTGAGCGCATCCGTTGTATGACGAACGAACAGCGCTTCAATCTCGTGGCGTTTTTTCGGATCAATGAACTGATCGACATCAAAGCGCTCACCCTGTTCCATCAGCTTTTCGATATGCGCGACGATGGTTCCAGGTACAAGGTTGCGTTCGGCGGCCATCTCCTCAACAGACAGCCCCCGCCGAGCAAGTTCGAGGGTTTCGAGATACGTCGCGCCCTTGGGTTTCTTTTTCTTCGGCCCCTCAACAGGGACCTGAAGGACAGACATTTCCTCGGCCTCCTCCAGATGGGCCTCCCGATAGGTACCGATCACGGCAAGAAAGGCTGCGCCGAATTGGGCCGCCTTGGCCTCGCCAACTCCAGAAATCATCCGCAGTGTGGATTCTTCGGTCGGAAAATAGCGGGCCATTTCGCGCAGCGTGCGGTCAGAAAAAATTACAAAAGGCGGTACGCCTTGTTCGCGGGCGAGGCGCAAGCGCTCAGCACGCAGTTCATTAAAGAGTCTGACGCTGTAGTCCCCGACATCGACGGTGACCGTTCGGACGCTTTCTTTCTGACGCAGCATCTTGAAGGGCTTTCGCCCCTTGAGCACTTCCATCCCTTTCTCCGCGAGCTGGAGAACGGGATATTGGTCATCGGACTGCACGATACAGCCCTGCATTAGAAGGTCGTCGATCATGCGTCGCCAGTACCGCTTATCGCGATCGCGTCCGGCTCCATAGGTCTTGAGCTCGTCATGATGGAACTGTCGAATACGCTGGGTATCGGCTCCGGCAACAATGTCAGCGATGTGAACCGCGCCGAACTTACCGCCGGTGCGATATATGGCGGACATAATTTTCTGCGCATCCTCGGTGGCGTCAATGCGTTCAACCTCGCCGCAGCAGACATCGCACGCCCCGCAATCCGGAAGGGAATACTGTTCCCCGAAATAGGCGAGAATGCTTTTGCGCCGACAGACGTTGGACTTCGCCAGCCGGACCATATGATTGAGTTGTTCAAGGGCAATCTTCTGCTCATGCGGTTCCTCAATCTGATCAATGAAATAGCGAATTTTTACAGCATCGCCCTGGGAAAAATAGAGTCCGCAATGCGCTGGTTCGCCATCGCGGCCCGCACGTCCGGTCTCCTGATAATAGCCCTCAACATTCTTGGGCAGGTCACCGTGAAGCACGAAGCGAACATTGGACTTATCGATCCCCATACCGAAAGCAATGGTGGCGACCACGACGTTAACCTCATCGCGATTAAACTGCTCCTGATGAAGCTTGCGCTCGGCATCGGAAAGACCGGCGTGATACGGAAGCGCCCGAATCCCCTGCTCTTGGAGAAATTCGGCGGTGGCCTCAACACTCTTGCGCGTGGTGCGGTAAATAATGCCGGAGTCGTTGGGATGATCGCGCAGAAAACGCAGCAGTTGGCGGTTGAGGTTTTCCTTGAGCACAACCTGATAGAATAGATTCGGACGATCGAACGAGGCACGCACCATGTGGGGACTGCGCAAACCCAATTTCTCGACAATATCGCGCTGCACCCGCTCGGTAGCCGTCGCTGTAAAGGCGGCAATAGCGACTTTTGGAAAGTGGGCGGAAATCTGCGAGAGCGCGAGATAATCGGGTCGAAAGTCGTGCCCCCATTCGGAGATGCAGTGCGCCTCGTCGATCGCCACAAAGGCCATCTTCAACGACTTGAGCACGGCAATGAAACCCGGCATGGCAAAGCGCTCGGGCGAAACGTAAAGCAGATCAATCTGATGATTTTCAAGCAGGCCCTGAACGCGCCGCCGCTCGACAGCACCCTGCGAACTATTGAGAAATTCGGCGGAAAGTCCGGTGGCCTTGGCCGCATCAACCTGATCCTTCATCAACGAAATGAGCGGGCTGACCACCACACAAAGGCCATCGAGCATATGGGCGGGAAGCTGATAACATAGCGACTTGCCGCCACCGGTAGGCATCACCGCAAAAACATCGCGTCCGCCCAGCAGCGCCTCGACAATGCCCCGCTGATTCGGACGAAAATCATCAAACCCGAAAACCCGTTTAAGCGCATCGTAAACACTCATAGCAACAACCTCATTATGCTCATCTCCAATTAACGAAGTCCACGGTATACTTATTCGACGAGAAATAAAAGAACAAACTCACTGTTTGTTCAACAAATCCCCTCCAACGTAGAACAGGGGATTGAACGGAAATGTATACAAACAAAAAAGCGCCCCGAAACGAGGCGCTTTTCTTAACTCAGATGGAGCGGGCGTTAGCCGGCGATCACCTTGACGAGGTCGAGGACCTTGCAGGAGTAGCCCCATTCGTTGTCGTACCAGGAAACCACCTTAACGAAGGTACCGTCGAGCTGGATACCGGCCTTGGCATCAAACACGGAAGTGCAAACTTCGTCACGGAAGTCAGTGGAAACAACAGCGTCTTCGGTGTAACCAAGGATACCCTTGAGTGCACCTTCGGAAGCTTCCTTCATGGCGGCGCAGATGGCTTCGTAGGTGGTCGAGGTCTTCAGGTTGACCGTCAGGTCCACCACGGAAACATCGGAAGTCGGAACACGGAACGCCATGCCGGTGAGCTTGCCGTTGAGTTCCGGAATCACTTTACCAACTGCCTTAGCCGCACCGGTGGAAGACGGAATAATGTTTTCCAGGATACCGCGACCGCCGCGCCAGTCTTTCATGGAAGGACCGTCAACGGTCTTCTGCGTAGCCGTTGCAGCGTGAACGGTGGTCATCAGACCCTTTTCGATACCGAACTTGTCGTTCAGCACCTTGGCAATCGGAGCCAGACAGTTGGTGGTGCAGGAAGCGTTGGAAACGATGTCCTGTCCAGCGTAAGAGTCGGTGTTAACACCGCATACAAACATCGGAGTAGCATCCTTCGAAGGAGCGGAAAGAACGACCTTCTTGGCACCGGCAGCAATGTGCTTGCGGGCCGTTTCGTCGGTCAGGAAGAAACCGGTGGATTCAACAACGACTTCGGCGCCGACTTCGTCCCACTTCAGGTTGGCCGGATCACGCTCAGCGGTGATGCGGATTTCTTTTCCGTTAACAACCAGCTTGCCGTCTTTTACTTCAACGCTGCCGCAGAAACGACCATGAACGGAGTCATACTTGAGCATGTATGCGAGATAATCTACGTCGAGCAGGTCGTTGATACCGACCACTTCGATGTCGTCGCGTCCAACAGAAGCGCGGAATACCATACGTCCAATACGGCCGAAACCGTTAATACCAACTTTTGTAGCCATGTTTTGCACCTTTCCTTTTCGGTTTAGAAACAGCTGTTTCTGTTTAAAATGAGCGCAAACACTACCCAACCCCCTATGGACCGTCAATCACCATACGCTATCTTTTTATCGACTTTTTCAGCGCAACCTGATCGGCTTCCGCCACACACAAAAGCAGATGCAAAAACAGGCGGAAAGAGGAATGTCCGTGACAATCGGGGCGAATCTGTGGCTACATATCCGGACGTATGAACAATGAAATTATCACACCGGATAAGGAATTTGAGCAAAAGCTGCGCCCCTCTCGCTTTCAGGATTTTACGGGACAGGATAAGATTCGCGAACGACTGGAGCTGTTTGTTACGGCGGCGCGCCAGCGCGGCGATGTCTTGGACCATGTACTGCTCTCCGGCCCGCCCGGCCTTGGAAAAACTACGCTTTCCTACATTCTGGCCGACGCGATGGACGTCAACATCAAATGCACCTCCGGGCCGGTCATTGATAAACCCGCCGACCTTGCCGGACTGTTGACCAGCTTGGAGCGCGGCGACGTGTTGTTTATCGACGAAATCCACCGAATGCAGCGTTCTGTGGAGGAATATCTCTACTCCGCCATGGAAGATTTTGTGATTGATATTGTGATCGACCAAGGTCCCAACGCACGCTCCGTGCGGCTGAACATACAACCCTTCACCCTCATCGGAGCTACCACCCGCAGCGGAATGCTCTCCGCACCCATGCGCTCGCGCTTCGGGCTCATCAACCGCCTCGACTATTATGATGCGCCGACGCTCTCCAAAATCGTAAAGCGCTCCGCCCACATTCTTAATGTTGAGATTGATGATGCGGGCGCATTTGAAATTGCATCGCGCTCACGAGGAACTCCGCGTATTGCCAACAATCTGCTGCGGCGCGCGCGCGATTATGCTCAGGTGATGGCCGACAACCGAATTACCCAAAAACTCGCCGACAAAGCGCTCAGCCTGCTCGATATCGACAGCGACGGTCTAGAGGAAATGGACAAACGTATCCTCACAGGAATTATTGAAAAGTTCAGTGGCGGCCCCGTCGGCATCAACTCGCTCGCGGTCTCGGTCGGCGAGGAGGCTGACACGATTGAGGAAGTATACGAGCCTTATCTGATTCAGGAAGGCTATCTGCAGCGCACCTCACAGGGTCGCATTGCGACGGTGCGGGCCTACGAAAAATTTGGTTTAATTCCGCCCGATAAAAAATAATTCAATATTGGCATGAATCCAGCTTAATATGGCGGCAGAGGTTACGAAAATGATGCCGCCAATTACAGGATTAGAAAACAGAACTCAGGCCGAGGCGTTCCGCCGGATAAAGGGGAATGTCCTCGACAAGGTCGATCTGTATGCCGCTGATTTTCGGCAAATCATAGAAGATTTTAAGTGCGTCTATCACGGACTTCCCTCTGCGGATGATCTCTTATGGATTACCAGCGAACGCTACGGGCGAGACATTACGCAGCAAGGATAAACAATCTCCCTACCAAACCCCAAACCGAAAGGCGGCCACCCCCTGGCCGCCTTTCACCTTTTAAAACTGGAAGCAAACCACCTAAGCCAAATTATCGACAATTTTATCGGCCATGCCGATGTAGGAAGCGGGTGACATGTCGAGCAGGCGCTGTTTGTCGGCCTCCGGCAGGTCGAGCCCTTCAATAAACTGCCGAATGGTTTCTTTGGTGATTCGATCCTGACCGCGGGTGAGCTCCTTGAGTTTTTCGTAGGGTTTCTCGATTCCGGCTTTCCGCATAACGGTCTGAATCGGCTCAGCCAGCACTTCCCACGCGTTGTCCAGATCGCTCGCAAGCACCTCTTCGCGGAGTCTGAGTTTAGTGAACCCCTTGAGCGTGGAGAGATAAGCAATCATGCTGTAGCCGAAACCAACACCCATATTGCGCAGCACCGTTGAATCGGTAAGGTCGCGCTGGAGCCGGGAAATCGGCAATTTTTCAGAAAGATGACCAAAAACGGCATTCGCCAACCCCAGATTGCCCTCGGAATTCTCAAAATCGATAGGATTCACTTTATGCGGCATAGTGGATGATCCGACTTCGCCTTTAATCGTCTTCTGTGCAAAGTAAGCCATGGAGATGTAGGTCCAGATGTCACGATCCATATCGATCAGGATCGTATTAAAACGGCTGACGGCATCGAACAGTTCGGCCATGTAATCGTGAGGCTCAATCTGCGTAGTAAAAAGATTTTGCTTCAGTCCCAGCCTACCTTCAATAACTCCCTTGGCCAGCCCTTGCCAGTCGACGTCCGGATAGGCAGAGAGATGCGCATTAAAGTTACCGACGGCACCGTTGAGCTTTCCGAGAATCTCAACCGCTTTTTCCTTCTGCATCTGAAATGCAAGCCGATCGGCAAACACCGCCAGTTCCTTGCCGATGGTGGTGGGCGATGCCGTCTGACCGTGCGTACGCGCCAGCATGGGGACAGCCTTCCACTTTTGCGCGAAGGCTTTCAGCTGATCGACGATTTCCTGTTGATGCGGCAACAGCGCAGCGAGACCCTCTTTGAGCATCAGCGCATGAGAGAGATTATTGATATCTTCCGAGGTGCAGG
>JAAYDL010000310.1 GCA_012729265.1 Lentisphaerota bacterium
AGAATGAAAGGGAACAAATCATCTACGGTCATGCTGTTTTGTAATTTGTAGGAGGAACTTATGAAGTTACAAAACACCTATGATGTAGGCATCTATTGCCGTCTTTCACGGGACGACAATAACGGAAACCTTGTGAGCATGAGCATAACGAATCAAAAGCAAATGCTCACGGATTATGTGAAAGAAAAGGGGTGGAATCTTAGGGAAATCTACATCGACGACGGCTATTCGGGTACGAATTTTGAAAGACCCGATTTTAAGCGCATGATCGTCGATGCGGAAGCGAGAAAAATTAACTGCATCATCACCAAAGATTTAAGCCGCTTCGGAAGGAACTATGTCAAAACCGGTTATTACACCGAAGAACTCTTTGTTGAAATGGGCATCCGGTTTATCGCTGTGAATGACAGCATAGACACCATGCAGGATAACAACGACATCGCTCCGTTTCAAAACATCCTCAACGAGTGGTATCCAAAAGAAGTCTCCAAGAAGGTGCGGCAAGTCAAGAAATCCAGCGCTCGGCAGGGTAAGTTTATGGGAAGCCAAGCACCGTATGGGTACATGAAGTCCCCACAGAATAAGCACCAGCTTATCATCGACGAACCAGCCGCCGCGATCATCCAGCGTATATTCAGCGAGTATGCTGGCGGTGAAAGCGCCCGGCGTATTGCGGAAAAATTCAATGAAGAAGGCTTGGATTCGCCCCGTTTCTATCATTACACGCAACTGGGCCGTGTCAATCCTCTCTCGAAGGAGAAAAACTATTGGAACAGCACCACTGTAAATCAGTTGATGAAAAATCAAGTTTACATCGGTCACATGGTCCAAGGAAAGCGGCAGGTGGTTTCCTTCAAAACGAAGCGCCGCAGCTCGATTGACCCGGAGGACTGGATCATCGTTGAAAATACCCATGAACCGATCATCAGCCGCGATATTTGGGACAGGGTGCAGAAGCGTTTTACTACACGCGGCCATCATGAGCAGCGCGTCCGACGAACCGGCGAATTGAGCTTATTTTCAGGCATCCTGCGTTGTGTGGACTGCGGGACGAAGCTGGCGTATTCCGATAGGAAACTAAAGGATTCCGTGATTGGCGTGTACAAATGCAACAAGTACACCTGCAACGGAAAAACAGCGTGTACGCCGCACTACATGCAGGAAAATGTGCTGACAAGTTTCGTCATCAACGATATTCGGCTTCATGCACGGCTGGCAACCGCAGAACGGGAGCGCATCGCTCGTGATCTTTCAAAAGCAATGAGCCAAAATGAGGATGCGACGGCGCGGCAGATGACCATACGGCAACGCGAAATTGAAACACGGCTGGCGGTCATTGCCTCCAACATCAAACACCTGTATGAGGACAAATGCACGGGTAAACTGCCGGAAGATGTTTTCCAAAGCCTGTTGCTGGATTATACAGGAGAGCAAAAAGAACTTTCCTCCAAGCTGGAGCAGAACCGTCGCGCACTCGATAGGCAGCAATGCACAGAGCGGGACATAACCGACTGGCTGAACCTGATCGCTGGGTACATGGAACTCACCACGCTTGACCGGATTACCGTGATGGAGCTGATAGAATCAATCGAGATCGGTGAAGGCAAACGAGAAAACGGGCGGCGGGAACAGGAAATATCCATCCGCTACCGATTTATTGGCAATCTTCTTGATAACGCCAAAGAGGACATCGCTTAGTTTCCTAAACGGTGTCCTCCAAGGCAAAACACACTTTGTTTCGTGGAACCGACTACATGTTCCAGATGTAGCTGGTTCGAATGGCGGAGAAGGAGGGATTCGAACCCTCGAGACGCTTTTGACGCCTACACGATTTCCAATCGTGCGCCCTCGACCAAGCTAGGCGACTTCTCCTCGTTTGGAAAGACGGTTTAAGATATTATGCTGCTCCAAGGCCATGTTATTATAAAGTATCGGTATATGGTTGTCAACATCTTTCTGCTCCTGCCAAAGGCATCTTTTCAGCGGGCTTTCCGGGTGCTATAATGACCGAAACAGGCGGAACTCAATTTGAAATTCGGTCCGCTGCCGCTTAATACTTAAGCCGCTGATTACTTTTATAGCAGAAGGGAGTAGCGACGTGGAGAGAAGAGAAAACGGCATCATAAAGCATGAATTGCTCTTCGCTGCGCTTATTGTCGCCGCGGGAGCTTTGCTGCGCCTTATGTTAATAGGCCGCTTTCCGGCGGGTCTCAACCAGGATGAGGCTTCCGTGGGATATGAGGCATGGGCGATGCTTACTTCCGGAATGGACCGAAACGGCTGCGTCAGGCCTGTGCTTTTCATATCCTGGGGCAGCGGGCAAAATGTGCTGTATTCGTATTTATCCATGCCTTTTATAGCTCTGTTCGGGCTGAGCGGCG
>JAAYDL010000041.1 GCA_012729265.1 Lentisphaerota bacterium
CCCCGGAACTCCTCCCGATAGCTGGGATCAGGCGTTTCCAGTCCAGTTCCTCCGGAGGGAAAGATCCATAATGATATTGAACGGCCATAGGTTATCCCTCCCCGTTCCACATGCGTTTCATGAACTCTTCTTCGATGAGGCGGACCTTCCAGTTTTCGTCGTCCAGCTTCAGATTGGGCAGATTGTTGCTGCCGTTGACGTAGATGGTGTCGAACTCGAAATCGCGGGTACTGATGCGGTTCTTCTGGAACCATTCATCCAGCATCAGGTTGTCCTGCTCGATGTCGTCGGTGAGTTTGCGCCAGACGATTAGGATCTTTTCCCGTCCCGCCTCGGCGGGATTGGGATTGGCAGGATCCTTGGGCACTCAGCCCTCGACCTTGCGGAACCACCAAGCGGGATCGCGGATTTCGGATTGGGGATTTTTGATTTGTTAAAGTTTCCCGTCCAGAACGAGTTTGGTTTTCTGTTCGGTTGGCACTTCGGGGTCTTCGACACGCTTGAATTGGGCGGTGAATTCCTTCGGTGCGGCATGTTTCAACCTCTCACGCTTTCCCCAATTCCTGCATCAACGACGAACTCCACCCTTTAACCTTGCCGTCGCGTATCCGATCGAAAAATCCGGTATAATCCTCTGGCGAAAGGAAAAGAAAGTAATATCTCCACGGTTCGCCAGCCGTTTCGAGGGCAACATTCAGCCGTTCGAAGTGCGCCTTGCCATCACGGAACTTGGCCCGATTGCGGTTGCCGTCGTCCCCTTCCTGCTTGATCTCGACGACCAGGACATCATGGGAACCCTTGAGCCGCAGAAAAAGGTCGGGGTTGAAAAACTCGTTGACCGCGTGGGTCTTGCCGGCCTTGGCCGGTTTGTAGGAGTAAGGGAACGAATAGCATCCCCGGTCGGGGGCCTTGATGAACGCTTCGATCAGCCCGCTGTTCTCGAACAGGAGGTCACTGAACTGCTGCTCCGGCTTATGACTTGAGTAGAGCACATTGGCCGGAGTCTTGAACTTTGCGGTGTCCACCTTACGAAGCCGTTTGACGATGGTTTGAGCATCATCGTGGAGCGAGCTTTTGTCAATTTCCGCGATCTGGAGCCACTTGCAGTATTGCTCCCAGAGATGGACTTCATCCTTGACGAACGGCTGCGCATCGCCGGCCACGTGGTAAACTGCGCCGCTTTCCTTGATCCGGCTCTCGGAGAACGATTGCCGGGCCGCGTCCCGATAGTCGACCGTGAAAAGTTCCTTTGCCGCCGGGATCATTCGGGGATGCTCGCGGTCCACCGGTCGGAACAGGGGGCCGAACGCCTGCTGCAGCAGTGACAGGTTCTCGCGGCTCAGAAATGTTGGGTCGTAGCCGCCTTCCTGCAAAGCCTTCACGATCAGACCCTTGATCTTGCTCTTCGGCCACTTTTCCGCCAGGGTTTCATCCTTATCGCGGATGAACAGGCGCAGCATGCGCACGGCATCGTCGATCTCCACCGTATCGTGGTGGGTGATCTCCACCGCCAGCTTGCCGGTGGCCGAGAAGGTCGAATACTCGGTGCTTTTGCGGCTTTGCGGC
>JAAYDL010000311.1 GCA_012729265.1 Lentisphaerota bacterium
CCGAAGGCCTCGCCGCCATCAGCGTCGGCATTCACAAAGGCGTTCCGATTCTCGATCTCTGCTATCTCGAGGACTCCTCCGCTGAAGTTGATGCCAACTTTGTAATGACCGAATCCGGAAAAATTATTGAGGTGCAGGGCACCGCAGAAGGGACCCCTTTCAGCAAAGATGAACTCTTCCAGATGCTTGGCCTCGCCGAAAAAGGGATCAGCGAACTGATCCAAATGCAGAAATCGGTCATCGGCGAATAGCGGGGCTCAGCCCCACTTCCCTTTATTCATGTGGGCCTGCATTTCCGTCATGGCAAGCTTCATCATCTGATAGGAGGCCTTGAGGCTCTTCTGAAAGACATCGACGCACCCCGGATCCAGGTTATCCCGAATCCCATCTTCGCAGACGCGCTCAACCTGCCGGGCCAGATCAATCAACTGTGCATGCAACGCATTGGTATGGCGCGAACGCTCAATGAGATCCGCTTGCGCCTGTTCCAGCGCTTCAAACTTTTCCGCCGGGGCCCCGCATTTCGGACAGACCGCACAAACCTCATCGCCGTCATGAATGTAGCCGCAAACACTGCATTTCCATTTTTTCATTTCAGTACCTCCTGTGTTTAATCTGCATTAAGAACGACCTAGAAACAACGAGGCAAATAGTACCCCATGGAGCATTACAATTAAAGAACAGAATCGCTGTCGGTTATCTATTTTTGGGTATTTCCCGAATCGACAAGGGCAGCGAAGCGACCGAAACATCGTCGATATTCAAATTGAGCTGATAATCGGCGTACGCATCAAACTTTGTGTTATGAAAATGAAAAATCATATTCACCGCGACCGACTCCACATCGGCCCCCATCCGCGGAACCACCTCCCCTTTCATCGGAGGAAGCACTTTAGAGCCGTCGGGATCCACCAATTGCAGTTCCACCTGATGAGCCCCCTCCTCCATTTTTCCAAACCGCACCCGAAGGGCGATGGAAAATGAGGGATGCATTACCGGAACCTGCGGAACAAATATCTGATCAAACGTCCCGAGCAGGTTTAATTTACCGTGACTGTTCGTCGCCGCATCGCACAGCGCAAAAACTTCTATCTTCATTCAAAATCTCCTCTGTGCTTCCGCATCTCCGTGGTTCAAACGCGAACATCGTTTTACAGCGACCGCGCCAACTCCTTTAGATAAACAGAAAGCGGCCCCTTTAAGTCAGAATGTTTCAACGCATAGTGAATATTGGTTTTAATAAACTCCAGCTTGTTTCCAATATCATGCCGCGTTCCATCAAAGCGACACCCAAACATCGGACGACATTTCGCCATGGAACGCATGGCATCCGTCAGTTGAATCTCATTATTCTTTCCGCGCCCCGTCTGAATGAGAAAATCGAAGATATCCGGCGTAAAAACATACCGTCCTGCAAAGGCCAAATTTGACGGGGCCTCTGAAGGATCCGGCTTCTCCACAAAATCGGAGACCCGGTAAACGCCCTTTTCGGTCTCATTTCCATCCAGCACGCCATAGCGGTTTACATTTTCCAAAGGAACCTCTTCGAGCGCCACAACGGAACCATTGTACTTTTCAAAAACATGGATCAGCTGTTTGGTTACCGGCTCTGCGGAATAGGATTCGAGCACGGTATCGCCCAGTAAAAGAGCAAAAGGTTCATTGCCGACATGACTGCGCGCATAGGAAACGGCATCGCCGAGCCCATTTAGTTCTTTTTGCCAAACAAAATGGATATTGGCCATACTGGAAATCCGCTGCACTTGGGCCAACAGTTTTTCTTTTCCCTTTCTCTGCAACTCCTGTTCTAGCTCAATGTTTCGGTCAAAATGCTCCTCAATCGCTCGCTTCGATTTACCGATCACCATGAGGATGTCGGTAATACCGGAAGCCACCGCTTCTTCAACCACGAGTTGAATTGTCGGCGTATCCACAATCGGAAGCATCTCCTTCGGTTGCGCCTTGGTGAGAGGAAGGAAACGGGTACCAAACCCGGCTGCTGGAATAACGGCTTTTCGTATCATGACGACCTTTCAATTAAATGAGATGGGGTTTAAAAACATCGACACCCAGCGGGTTCAAGGCACGCACCAAAGCCTCATACATGGCATCGTCTTCGTAGGTGCCGACAATGGCCCCTCCAGACCCCGTAAACTTGGCACTGGCTCCGACCGAGCGCGCGGTATCAACCATCGCGATATTGTCCGGATGGATGCGGTAGATACTTCGGCGCAGATCAAAATTGGCATCCAGCAGCGGACCGACATCCTGCTTCCGCCCCTGAAGCAAGGCCGCCTTGACCTGCTCCGCCAGATCAGCCCAAACGCGCATGGCTTCTACGACTTTCGTCTCCCCCATTTGGAACCGAGCGCGTATGTCGTTGTGAAATATTTCCGAACCTTCGCTCATGGAGCGCTTATAGGCAACGTAGAGCTGGGGAAGCAAGGAGGGATCCATCGGCTCATAGGTGCCGCGGCCCGTGGTTTCCATGGTTGCCTTGTCAAAGTCCATGTAGATGAGGCCTTGGTAGACCTGAGCGACGCGATCCTGCAGGCCGGCGCCGATTCCCAGCTCATCCTTCTCGACGGAAAGAATAATGTTTGCCAACTCGGGTCGTTCGATTTCAACGCCGTAAAAAGCCATCAGGCTTCGGAAGCAGGCGGTGATGATTGCGCTGGAACCGGCCATGCCCACGTGATGGGGAATGCTGGAAAAATACCGCATCGAAAATCCCTTCCCCTCGATATCAATGCCGTTTTTTATGCAATAGCCATGGAACCGCCGAAGCGCGGCTTGCAGCAGGCGAATGCCGCCATAATAGCCGCACTCGGAAATACTCGCATCCAGCGCCGCAAGGTTCTTGTACAAGGTGCGATCCCGTCGATTCGGCAGCAGCTCAATATACGGCGACTCATAAACAACCGCCTCCGCATAAAAATCGCTGAACGTGAACGAGATGGTCTTCCCGAAATATCCATCCGACGGATTTCCCACCAACCCGGCCCGTGCATACGCCCTGCTCCGAATTATTTCATTTTCCATGCACATTTTTAACACCCGCTGCGCTCAAGACAAAAAGAACACCAAGCTCGATTTGTGTTTATTTAGTTGCGACTATACAGCGTCGATTCGTTGTAAATAATTTCCGTGTCCATCCGCGCTAATCCGCGGTTCTCCACAATCCTAACTACGGAAGCGCTTCGCATAGCGCCGCGCCTCAGCAACAATCTCTTCTTCTCCTTTTACGCGCCCGCCTTTCATCAAAATGCGTCCGTTGCAGATCACCGTATCAATGCAGGACGAATCGGCGCTGTAGACCATATCATCAATTAAGTTATACCCGGGGACCAGTCGGTGATTGGAAAGATCAACGAGGATACAATCGGCCAGCTTTCCCTCGGCGATTTCACCGCAATCAATCCCTAACGCCCGCGCCCCATTACGCGTGGCCAGATCAAATGCAGTCGAAGCCGGAAGCACCGTTGTATTCTGATGAACCAACTTCGCATGAAGGGAGGCCACCTTCATCTCCTCGATCATATCCAAATTATTATTGGACGAGCAGCCGTCTGTCCCCAGCGAAAGATGAACCCCCGCCGCCCTCATTTTTTCATACGGAAAATTGCCGGAAACCAGCTTCATATTGGAGACCGGATTATGCACCACTTTCACGGCGCGCCGAGCAAGGATCTCCACCTCTTCATCCGAAACATGGATCACGTGCGCCGCGACGACATTCGAACCCAGAACGCCGATTTGATCCAGCCGCTGAAGCGGTCGCACCCCGTGCTGCGCCACACAATCCTCCACCTCTTTCCTGGTTTCAGAAATGTGAATATGGAAGAGCAATCCATGCTCATCCGCAAAGGCCTTCGCCCAGCGCAACGACTCCTCCGAAACGGTGTACGGGGCATGCGGCCCCAGCGCGAAACCGATCCGATCCGAATAGCGGCCCATTTCACCATGAAGCCTTTCCGTAAGATCCCGCTGCTCGGCGGCCTTGCCTGGATCATCAAAGTCGATGAATACCGATGAGAGCACCGCGCGCAATCCCATCTCTTCGACCGCGCGGGCCGTGCCGTGGAAATGCCAATACATGTCGTTGAAGCAGGTTGTTCCCGAACGGATCATCTCAAGGCAGGCCAACCGTGCACCGTGATAAATATCCTCCTCCGTCAGCTGCGCCTCCAGCGGCCAGATATACTGCGTCAGCCATTCATGGAGTTCGAGATCGTCTGCGTAGCCGCGCATCAATGTCATGGCGGCATGCGTGTGCACATTCACAAACGAAGGAAGAATCGCCATTCCGCGACCCTCCATCACCTCCGCTCCTGCGGCATCCTGCTCCGGAGCAATCCGACAAAACCGTCCGTTTTTAATCAGGACATCGGTCTGCTCCCCGTTCAGCTCTACATTTTTTATTAGCAATTGCATAGTTGGTAGTTAGTAGTTTGAAGTTGGAAGTTTGAAGTTGGGAGATTGAACTCACAGCCGCCATCGCATAGCGATGTCGGTACTGCACAAAAACCATTCCACCCCAATTATTCTGTCACAAAATCATTCTGCCTAATTTATTCTTCTTGTTTTCAGTCTATTCGTTGCTTTTCATCAATTCGTTGCAAATTAAATCAAGGCCCATCCGACATCATCCTCAATCGGCGCTCGGAAATCGGAAATCAAAACATTCCCCTACTCATTCCTCAAACAGTCCATGTTCTTTCATGAGATCGCTGATATTCACCCGCTTTGCTTCTTTTTCCCAAGTTCCATCCGCCTGCTCCTGAAGCTGCTCCTCCAGCCATTTTATATTCGTTCGAATCGATTCTGTATTTCTCAACGTCTTTGCAACGCGGAAGGTGTCCAGCGCCTCCTGAAAAAGCCCGGCCTTCCGCTGGGCAACACCGAGCGTCCACCGGCAGATATCATTATACCGGAAGGTGTTCGCCGACTGCTCAAGCAGTTTGAGCCCGCCTTCCTGATCACCCAAAAAGAACCGGGTCTGCCCTAAGTGAAGACAAAGCTCTGCATCGTACGGATTCAGCACCACGGCCTTTTCCAGCGCAGCACGCTCCTTTTCCGCCAGCTCTTTCTTTTTATCCGGCTCCAGCGAAAAATAACGCTGAGGATAATAGACTTTAGCGATTCCGTTATATGCCCGCCAGTTTGACGAATCAAACTTCAGCGCACGATTATACAGGTCAACCGCCCGCTCCTCCTTTTTCCTTTTTCCGACCAGCATTTCCGGTCCAATCTCCGTCTCCGCCTTTTTGACCAGCTTATCCGCAGTGGCCCGAAGAAACTCGGAAGAAAAAGTCCGCACCGAAAGAAACAGCGCGAAAACAAGCACGGCGCCGAGCACATAGCCGAACCCCGGACGCAGTTTTTTGAGCAAGGACCCCCCACCCTGAGCGATTTTATCTCTTCGGGCTCTGCACATCGGCCCGACCGCCAACGCCGCTAACAGACAAAAGATCAGCGCATTCTGAAACTGATGCATCTGAAAATCAAAAAATGAATGTAGCATCGTCCCGGCCGCTGTACCGAGAAAGGCCATCGCGATAAATGCCTGATGCTGATGCTTTGTCTTCAGCGAAAAGATCAGAATCCGAATCAGCCCATAGCACCACATGATTCCGAACAAGCCTAACCCGATCCAGCCATATTCCGCAGCGACCTCCAGATATTCATTGTGCGGATGTTCGGAAATGAATCGAACACCCTTAAACCGATGTCGAAATTTTTCAAAAACATACGTATAACTGGCCGGCCCAAAACCCGTCAGTGGACGTTCCTTAATCATTTCCAGCGAATCCAGCCAAGTCAGCGGACGAAAATCACTGGTTTTCGTATTCTCAATCCCGTTTTCCCTCACATCCTTTACAAATTCAACCACCGGCTCCATCCGACGCCGAAACATTTCAGACTGCTTCCACGCACCGAGTAGAAAGATCATCGAAAACAGCGGAACCAAAACCAGCAGCAGCACAAATAGTTTTTTGCTCTTTCGCAGTGAAAGCAGCAACGCCGTCAGCCCCACCGCCACAAGCGCTCCAAGAATCCCCGCCCGCGACTCCTTATAATACATCGTCGGAATAAAAAGAATGATGCAGTAACCCGCCAGAATCCGCAAAATCCACCCCGCTCGAGGAATAAACAATAACACCAAACAAAACGGCAGCACCATCTGCAGCAGATGCGCAAAATGGTTCGGACAAATATAGGTGGACGCCAAACGGGGATGACTTGCCCAGCCGCCCCCAATATATTGATCGGTCCAGCGCTCCGCCCACAACACCATCTCCGGATTCTTGAAGCGGTTAATCAGCCCATACATACAGAGCAAAACGGTGAATAAGAGCAGTCCCCCCAGAATCAGACGAACCGACCGAAAACTCGCCAGCGTGTTGGCCCATAAAAAATAAGCCCCGGCACACGCTCCGATCATCAGCACCCGAATCTTAGCATCAAATCCGATCTCACACACCAGCGACAATCCTGCGCCAAAAGCAATAAACAGCAGGAAAAGGTTAAACGCCGGCGGCGCAACCATCTCCGCCTTCCGACGGACAAAACTCATCAACATCCAGCCCAGCAAAACCATGTAGCTAGCGATGACCAAGGGCGACAACAAGGAATACTTATCCCTTCCGGCCACGCCGTACAGAAGCGTACAGATCAGCGGCACCAACGCCAATACATACGCAAACCCCACATTTAAAATGCTTCTCCCGGTGTCCAAACTTTGCTGTTGTTCATCATCATTCATCTTCACTCTCCCAAACCTGCTCTATTTCCAGCCATGCGACGAGACGTCGCATCTACGACATTCAAACCTACGACAACTGAAACCACGGTAAAGCTAAAACATTTTCAGAGATACGAAATGCACGGGGTGCAGCACAGATTAATAAGCCGTCAGCAATGTTTTCATGCGGGAAAGTTTCCCGAAATGACTTAATTCCCCCAATGTCCCGTCCTGACGGATGCGACCGCGATTTGATCTCTATCGGAAATAATTTTCCGTTCATCTCTAAAATCAAATCAACTTCGGCACCACCAACAGAACGATAATGGTAAAAACCCGGAGCAGTATTCCATGCAGAACAAATTCTAAAAATCTCATTCATCACCCAAGTTTCAATAATACGACCCTGAAGAGGATGTCCGGCAATCATTTCCGGAGAACTGATTCGCTGCAGGTTGCACATAAGCCCCGTATCTGAAAAGACCCCTTTACTTTTCGCTGCAATTCGTTTTGCCGGATTTCTCGAAAAAGCCGGAACCTCGGTCCATTGATAGGTTGATTCCAACACCGATTTCCATGCCAGCACCGTACGTCGATCAATATCCAGATCACGACCCAGCTGAGCCGCATTGATTTCCGTTCCGCTAAGCGCACCCAACAATCTAAAAAACCGAGAGAAAAGCTGCAGATTACCAATATCAGCCACCGAACGGATATCCCGCTCTACATAGGTTTGCTGATAACTGGAAAAAAAACGCCCAAGCACCGTTTCCGGCAAGTCAAGCGTCCCAGGGAAGCCCCCTCTAAAAACAACATCAAACCACGGCGGAGGTTCAGCACGTTCCCTGACACCGCCCGAAATTAAACCTTCAGCATTGGAAACTGTAATATCGCCCGACACCCACCTCTGAAGAAAATCATCGGCAGGCCGACCCATAGACTCCTTGTAACTCAGCCCGTGAAGCTCCACAATCGCTACACGTCCGGCCAAAGATTCAGCAATATTTTTAATCACTGCAAGATTCTGCGATCCCGAAAGAATAAACTGTCCCGGCTCGCCCGAACGATCCACCCGTCGTTTGATCGATGCCAGCAGCTCGGGCGCATACTGAACTTCATCAAGAAATAGCTTCCCGGGATGATTTGCAAGAAACAGATCAGGCTCTTCACGCGCCTGTTCCACATCCTGAACCGGATCAAAAACAACCGTTTCATACTCCGACCCGAAAATCTGCCGCACCAAAGTAGTCTTTCCCACCTGACGGGCACCCAGCACCGCCACCACGGGAAAATAAGCACACAACGCCTGAATGCTCGATTCAACTGACCTTGATCGGTAGTTCATTTCTATATTTATACATCATGATGTACATTTTACAAGGTAAACCCCAAATAAAAAACGCTAAAGGAAACAGAGTCAGAGAATCGAGATCGGCCATGGGGATCACACGAACATGGTCTCTCAAAGGATATCCCGAAGCGACGGGTGCAAACCAACAGCGAATAGCTTCTGGCCTACAGCTTCCAACCTTGCTTTCCTTTGTTTGCTCTGTGTAGAGATTTTTCACAAAGAGATAACGAAGGAAACGAAGGGAATGAGGAGAAGGTCGACGTATTGGCCAAGCATTCGGAATGCGATTGGTTTGAGAAGGCCGACCCGTTCTGCAGGGAGTATACCGGAATGGACTCCATCTTCCAAACCCTCGACGGATCACTCTACAGAGTAGAAAAGAAAGTACCATGGATCTGCTACTAAGTGGAGCGACGGAGAGGGCGCGCCTGCGATATTTCAAACCACGAAATACGCCAAATACACAAAAATGGAAATGACAAGAGTTAGAACCGCGGAGATGGAAAATTAAGGAGAAGAACCGCAGATGGACGCGGATGAACGCGAATGTTAGGAGGGGAAAAGGTGGGGGGAATTTTGACAGAATGATGAGTTCCTTACACCTCAACTTCTACCCATTTTTCGCTTCAAAAACGGCCATGCTTAATACTCTGCGGACAAGGAGGTTATTGACCGCAAAGACGCTAAGAAAAAAAGCTAAATTCTTCTCTTTGCGTCTTTGCGTCTTTGCGGTCATTTTCTGCTGAGAAACCGCGTTAATCCGTGGTTCCTAAACAATTCAAATGACAAACGCTATCGCATATCGAAGTCGCTGCTGCAAACTCCCAACCTCAAACCGCAAACCGCAAACCGCGGCCATCAATACGCCCCGGAAGCACGAAAGACCGCCTTGAATGTGCGGAATAAAATCACGACGTCTAACCAGATCGACCAATTTCGGACGTAGTAGGGATCCCACTTTTCCATTCCTTCGTTGCCGGAATCACTTCGGCCCGAGACCTGCCACAACCCTGTTATTCCGGGGCGTACCCTATTCCGCAGCGACTGTACCTGCGGCGAAAGATCTTTAAAATGGTACTCCGGCAAAGGTCGAGGCCCCACCAGCGACATCGTGCCGTCCAACACATTGCCCAACTGAGGAATTTCATCCAATGACGTTTTGCGAAGAAACCAACCCACCTTGGTAATTCTGGGATCTTTTTTCAGCTTAAAGTTTTTCTCCCACTCCGCACGCAGCGCTGGATCATTTTTCAGCGCAGCCTCCAACACACGCTCGGCATCAGGGACCATCGTCCGAAATTTGGCGGTTTTGAATATTTTTCCATTCAGCCCGACCCTCGGCTGCAGAAAGATTGGATTCTTCCGATCTTCAAGCCAGATGAGAATATAAATAAAAGCCATCAGCGGAAGCCATAACGGCACAGTGCCCAAAACCAAGGTCAAATCAATGGTCCGCTTGAGAATTCGAGCAAACGGATTCAATAGATTTTTCGTCACCTCCAAACCGAGAAGCCCCTGGAAGTCCCGAGGAATCACCCACAGCGAAGGAGCATCCTGCAAATCAGGGATCATAATGACCCTGCGATACACCTCCAGCGGCCCCTGCATCGTGGAAACCAACTCGTGACGCGTCGCGTTAGCCAACGCCATAATAGCCACCGACGTTCGATGGGTTACATTCCGCAGATTTCCCAAAACAGGAACACCATTCACGGCATGTCCCAGCGGAAGCTGATTTGTAAAAATAAACTTAGGAATATAGCCCAAACCCTGTTCAGCATGGAGCGCATCAACAACAATTCGCGCCGACTCCGGGTCGCCGTAAATCGAAACTGGAATTCCCCAACTGCCTAGAGAAATAATCGCTCCGCGCATCAGTGAACGGAATAGCGGCACCGAAACGGCACTAAATAGATAGGTAGAAAGAAAAATAATTCGACTGCTGGTCAGATTCTTTTGCGTAAAGAAGGAAACCAGCAACAGGGAAACAAACATGAAAAAAAGGGCACTCTGAATCTTCCGTAGCTCATCCACTACGCCCACTCCCCAGCCCGGCAAAATACGGGCAACCATAGAGACAATCGTCCAAAGAGGAACAATCAAGAGACCATACTTAATCGAGAAAGGAATCCCATTAATCCAAAACAACAGCGCATTCGCCAAACAGAGCGATCCCGCTATGGCCGCCCCATCCGCCAAAGCAATCGCACACGCATTCGCAAAAAACCGATGAACGAACTGCGGTCGCGTCCCTTCGCGATCAATACTAATTATCTTTTGGCCCAATGCTATCCCCTCAATTTTTCAAACCCCAAAATCCAATCTAATATGCCCTGGAGAAGATTGCTTTTCATTAAAGAATTCATATCTACAGAACACTTGAGATCACGATATCCTGTGAGCAGACCTATCTGCAATAAAACTCAGATGAAAAATGCCACGGAAATGAGGATCATTCAATCATTTCTATCTACCGGCAAACAGACGAAATAGCGCGAAACTTTTTGATGCGAAGTGCGCAGGGCCGCGGAGATGGAGGGCTGAGGACAGAAGACAGAAGTCGGAGGACGGAGGGCGGAAGACAGAGGACGGAGGGCGGAAGACAGAGGACGGAGGGCGGA
>JAAYDL010000312.1 GCA_012729265.1 Lentisphaerota bacterium
GACAGCGGCACGTGCACGGCCATCTGGTCGCCGTCGAAGTCGGCATTGTAGGCGGTACAGACCAGCGGATGAAGCTTCAGCGCACGTCCTTCAACCAGAACGGGTTCAAAAGCCTGTATACCCAAACGGTGCAGCGTAGGCGCACGGTTCAGAAGAACGGGATGCTCCTTGATGACCTCTTCGAGAACGTCCCAGACTTCGTTGCGGACGCGCTCCACCATTCTCTTCGCGCTCTTGATATTATGGGCAAGCCCTCTTTCGACGAGCTTTTTCATCACAAAGGGTTTAAACAGCTCCAGCGCCATTTCCTTCGGCAGGCCGCACTGGAATATCTTCAGATCCGGGCCGACAACAATAACCGAACGGCCGGAATAGTCCACACGTTTACCCAGCAGGTTCTGGCGGAAGCGGCCCTGTTTGCCCTTGAGCATATCGGAAAGGGACTTCAGCGGCCTGTTGCCGGGGCCTGTAACAGGACGCCCGCGGCGGCCGTTGTCGATCAATGCGTCAACGGATTCCTGCAGCATCCTCTTCTCATTGCGGACAATGATCTCGGGTGCGCCAAGATCCAACAGCCTTTTCAGGCGGTTGTTGCGGTTGATTACACGGCGGTACAGGTCGTTCAGGTCGGAAGTGGCAAAACGCCCGCCGTCCAGCTGTACCATCGGGCGAAGCTCGGGCGGAATGACCGGAACCACGTCCAATACCATCCATTCAGGCTTGTTGCCTGAAGAGCGGAAGGCCTCAACAACCTCCAGCCTTTTGATGGCGCGGATTTTCTTCTGTCCGCTGGAATCTTCCAGCTCACCGCGTAATTCTTTCGCAAGGGCATCCAGATCGATTTCCATTAAAAGTTCCTTGATGGACTCAGCACCCATCCCCGCACGGAAATGGCTGCCAAATTTCTCGATACTGTCCCTGTATTCCTTTTCATTGAGAATCTGCTTCTTGGAAAGGGGTGTCTGTCCCGGGTCGATGACCACATAGGACGCAAAATACAGCACCTTTTCCAGCGCTCTGGGTGACATGTCGAGCAGCAGACCCATTCTGCTGGGGATCCCCTTGAAGTACCAGATGTGGGAAACCGGAGCCGCCAGTTCAATATGCCCCATTCTCTCACGGCGTACCTTTGAACGGGTTACCTCAACGCCGCAGCGATCACAGACGATCCCCTTGTAGCGGATGCGCTTGTATTTTCCGCAATGACATTCCCAGTCCCGGGTGGGACCAAAAATCCTTTCGCAGAATAACCCGTCGCGTTCGGGCTTTAGGGTTCTATAGTTGATGGTCTCGGGTTTTTTTACCTCTCCGCGGGACCATTCGCGTATCTTTTCCGGAGAAGCCAGGCCTATCCGTATGGCATCAAAATTGTTCAATTCAAACACGCTCTGTCACCTCCTATATGTCATCGTCTTCATCAAGCAGATCGTTCTCGTCGTCAACCGCAAACAGGTCGTCCACGGCATCCTCATCCAGTTCGTCCGCGTTGTCCAGGTTATCCAGTTCCAAATCAACGTTGAACTCGTCATTCTCGAAATCCCCGGTATCGTCAAAGCCCTGATCCAAGCTGGTGAATATTTCATCTTCCCGTTCACGGCCTTCAAGATCCACATCCAGTTCCTCGAGATCGTCATCCACCGATTCCTTGATCTCTATTTCCTCTCGTTCTTCGCTGAACACCTTTACATCCAGCGCCAGCGACTGCAATTCCTTCATCAGGACCTTGAACGATTCCGGAATGCCCGGCTCGGGAACATTTTCACCTTTGACGATGGCTTCGTATGTCTTCACGCGGCCCACCACATCATCGGATTTGACCGTGAGGATTTCCTGCAGGCTGTATGCAGCGCCATAGGCTTCCAGGGCCCAAACTTCCATTTCACCGAAGCGCTGGCCGCCGAACTGGGCCTTGCCGCCTAAAGGCTGCTGGGTAACCAGTGAGTACGGGCCTGTGGAACGGGCATGGATCTTGTCGTCCACCAGGTGGGCGAGCTTCAGGTAATACATATAGCCAACGGTGACACGGCTGTCAAAGGGTTCGCCGGTACGGCCGTCATACAGAACGGTCTTGCCGTCCTCGGGCAGGCCGGCCTGAATCAATGTATCGATGACATCCTGCTCATTGGCTCCGTCAAAAACGGGAGTGGCGATTTTCCATCCCAACGCTTTCGCGGCATAACCAAGGTGGACTTCCAGCACCTGACCAATGTTCATACGGGACGGAACGCCC
>JAAYDL010000313.1 GCA_012729265.1 Lentisphaerota bacterium
CGGGCGTTGCACCACTTCACCACATCGAACCAGCTCACCGTATGCACCGGGTGATCCGGTGCCTTGCCGGAGCCAGCATGGTCAAAACTGTATCCATTCGTTACCGCCCAGGTGTAGACCGCGTCCCACTGCACCTTCGTCACCTCCGTCTGCTCCATGTAGAATCCGTCCACAGAGACCGAATGCGCTGGCCGCTCGTCACTCTCTCCCTCGCTCTTGCTGTCGCCCATGCTGAAATTACCGCCGGGAATCCAAGTCATGCCCTCCGGCGGATTACCCTCCCGCGAATCACAGCCGTTGATTCCCACCATGGCTGCCATTCCCACCATTGCCGCAAAGGCAACCATTCCAATCCTCAATTTCTTCATGCCAACACTCCTTTACTACTGGATAAAACTTTGCGAAGTGCTTACCCCTTCCCGCCACCGATTAAAACCGAAAATCTGCGCAGATTAATCATTCTGCCGAAATTATTTGTTTCGCATGTTTCGCGGTCAATCTGCCCGGTCTCCTATTTTTAGCCCGCGCATCCGCATAGCGAAGGCACATTAACCCACACTGTGGAAGCGTTTCATGAGCCAAAGACCGAACACGAAGCAGACCGCCCCAATGGCGAGCAGTATGCCGCAGGGCATCAGCATTTCGGCAAAGCCGAAGCCTCGCCAGATGCCGCCTTCAAGGGCGTAGATGCCCCAGCGGACCGGACTGGCATAACTGAATGGATGGAGCCATTCCGGCATGAATACCAGCGGAACCATGCCGCCGCCGATCATCGACATCACCATCATGATCGCCCACCCTGCCCCGCCGACGCTCTGCTCGGTCCTGCCCAGCGTGGAAACCATCATCATGATGCCGACAAAGCAAAGGGTGATGCTGACCGCCGCCAGGAAAAACAGCGGCACGCTGTTGATCGGCACGTGGAAGAAAAACTTGCCGCCTAGGAAAAGCATAACAATGACGAACAGGCAGGTGATGAAGCAGGCGAATCCCTTTCCGGCCAGAATATGCGCCTGAGAGATCGGGCAGATGCGCAGGCGCAGCATCGTCCCGACCGTACGTTCCCGCACCAAGGATACCGCGAACGTGGCGGCGCAGCCGAGAATGCCCCAAAGCATCGCCTGCGGAAACGTGATCTGGAACGAGTTTTCAGGACCCTTGTTTTCGCCCGCAACCTCCACCGTCGGGATGGATAGGTTGAATCCGGACAACGCCGAATCGGCGCTGTCGAGTTCGACATCCTCCAGCATCAACTGAAGCGCATCGACAAAGCCGAGGAAGATTGTCGTATTCAGCGTCGATCCCACATCGTTCCGAATCTCTTCACGCCAAAGATCGAGATTCGAGCGGATCGTGTCCATGTCGGTGAATTGCTTGTACACGACCTCGAACAGCGATTGTACAATCAGGCCCTGCAGGAAGCCGGATTCCATGGCGCGCGCGGGATCGGAGGCCATTTCGATGTTGCGGTCGCCCGAAAAGAGGCCGCCCAACCCATCGCCAAACCCGGGCTTCAGAAACAACGCGCTTGATAGAGTTCCCTTGCGCACCCGGGCGAGCGCCTCCTCCCGCGAAAAGGATACGACTTCCAGTGTCTCCCGGCTGTCGAGTTCCTCCACGAACTGGCGGGATAATGCGCTCCCGTCCTCGTCCACGATGCCGAGCGTCATGCTGCTCGGGCCCTCCTGGCTTCCGGAAAAGATCGCGCCGAAAAAAAGCGCATACACGATCGGGAATCCGAAGACCCAGAACAGATTGCCCTTGTCCGCCATGAGCACGGCAATATCCTTCATCGCAAGGTGGAAAATTCGTTTCATGAATCCCTCAACTTTTTTCCGGTCAGGTTCAGGAACACGTCCTCAAGGTTCGTGGATTCCATCGTCAAGCTGTCCAACTGGATTCCCGCCTGGTACAGGGCCGTCAGATCCGCCATGGGCCGCCGGGTCTCGAACCCAAGCAGCCGATCCTCGATATGGATGGTCGGATTGTTTTCCAGGCACCTGGAGATCGGCCCGATCAAATCCTCGTCGCCGTGCAAGCGGGCCTCGATCCGTGCCGAGCCTCCATGCTGCTCGATCAGTTCCGGGACCGTTCCATCGGCAAGAATTTTTCCTGCATCCATGATCGCCACATGGTCGCACAGCCGCTGCGCCTCCTCCATGTAGTGCGTGGTATAAATCAGCGTCTTCCCCTCCTGCTTCATGCGCTCGATGCTTTCGAAAATCAGGTTGCGCGACTGCGGGTCTACCCCGACTGTCGGCTCGTCCAGCAAGAGGACCATCGGGTCGTGCAACAGGGAACACGCCAAGTTCAGGCGACGCTTCATGCCGCCGCTAAACTCCGATACGCGGTCCTTGGCCCGCTCGGTCAGCAACGCGATTTCCAGGCATGCTTCGACCCGTTGCACCAACGCCTTGCCCCCAAGGCCATGCAGCCGGGCAAATAGACGCAGGTTTTGCAGCGCCGTCAATTCCTCGTAGAGGGCAATGAATTGGGGGACGACGCCCAGACAGCGACGGACCTCGATTTGCGATGGATCGGACCGCCCCTGGATGGACAAGGTTCCGCGATCCGGAACCAGCAAGCCGCCGAGACATCCGATCAAGGTCGTCTTGCCGGCACCATTCGGCCCGAGCAACCCAAACGTCGTTCCCTTCTCGACCTCAAAGCTCAGACCGTCCAGCGCCACGGTGCGCCCATACTGCTTATACACATTTTGAACAGAAATCATATTCCCTCAGTTGCTTCCTCGGGTTTAAAACGTTTAGCAGAATGTTCTAATGCACATTTTCTATTTGAGCAGAGGGAAAGTCAGCGTAACGAACGCACCCGTTCCAGCTTCATTATTCGCCGGAATCAACGTTCCGTTATGCGCCTCCACAATACTTTTTGTTATAAACAAACCCAGCCCCATTCCACCGGAATTTCCGATCACGGGAGTACCGAAAAGCCGCAGGTAAAGACGCGTTTGTTGTTTTTGAAGCCAATGAAAAGAGAAATTATCACCAAATAGCCGGCGCATTCCAATCCCCATCATATTCCTCCTCTTCATCATTCCAACCCAGACTACCCATTAAATAAATATTGCGAAAAGGTATGCTCTCCATTTTATAACGGCAATAAAAAAAGCCGATCAAACCTGTTCCAAATCCTCAAAAATGATATACCCCGAAGCATGCAGGAAAAATTTGGACTTTACTTGATCGCCACTGACCCGATCGCTGGCTACAAAACCCTCGCCTTGGCCGCCGTCGAATGCGAGGTGCGTTACCTCCAGCTTAGAATGAAAAACGCTTCACGCAAAACGCTC
>JAAYDL010000314.1 GCA_012729265.1 Lentisphaerota bacterium
AAAGTAGAATGAGCGTCCCGCTCGTTTTCGCGCAAGCGGGACGCATGCTCTACATTGACCGCCGCGCGATTTTCTCCACCATTCAGCGCAGGTTCAGGTAAAGCTCCCCCTCGGGCCCAAGCTCCACCCTGATCATGAAAACCGCCCGTTCCATTCATAAAATCGAAAAAGACGCTCCGCCTTGTCCGACAACGCCTGAAAAGCGAAGGAGGAACCTTCCGGCCCGCTTGTGCCTCAGCACGGAAAACCTCTCCCTTATCCAAGAAAATCGAAAGCGAAACCCGCTAAAACTCCTCCCGATTTTGAAATTCCGCGACCAAAATCCTCGATTCCTTGAAAAGATGCCGATAAAAAGAATTGAAACATCGGCAAGGGGAGCATACGATCCCCATAGATAAGTTGGGTGTGCCGTTTTGCAGCTCGGTCCGCGGCTCAGTCCAACATCAAGATGGCACCTTGCGGGCACCCTCATATCCTCCTGCTTTTTAACCTGCTTCGGTCATGAGGATATTTGTCAGAAGCAGGAGGGATAAAACCCTAATCGTTGGAGGTAAAAAATGAAAAGAATAATCATCCTTACTATTTCAGCATTTCTGGGAATCAGCCTTGCCTTTGCAGGAGGCAGTGTTTCATTTGATGAACAACTTCTGCCGATCCTGAAGCAGAACAAAGAATTTTCGGACGCAATACTGAGCACTTTCGATTTCAACGCCAGCGTCTACGGACAATCTGATTTTGGCGACCATACTCGTTTTGGCGGTGAAAGGCTTGGTCCATACACTCTATTGGCGAAACCCAAAAGCAGTAAGTCGGGATGGATTTTTGAAGTGACGATAAACACCCGATGGACCATTTATGATGCAAACGGGAACCAGATCCCTTTAAGGGATGAAAGTGGAAAGATGACAGGAATATTTGATCCTAAAGCAACGCGCATTGAAGAAACCTTTGAGAGTATCGAACTGAAACCATATAAAGAAAACAAGTTGAATCAGGGCATGGACTTAACCAGGGAAGCGCCGCTTGGTTAGATCAAAGATTGATTCCCCGGAAAGTCACACCAAACCTTGGGTGCGGCAGAAAGCGGATTGACGCGCCGATCGGAAATAATTACATTGTAATCATGAAAGCAAACCTTGTCAGAATAGGAAACAGTCGCGGCATTCGCCTTCCTAAGACGGTGATTGAGCAATGCGGGTTTGAGGATGAGGTGGAGATGGAAGTGCACCATCATGAATTGGTGATACGCTCGTCTACCCTTCCACGTGAAGGCTGGGCAAGCGCATTCGCCCGCATGAGCGCATCCGGCGACGACGAACTCCTCGACTGCGTCGCGGAGACAGGACCGACGTGGGATGAGGAGGAATGGGAATGGTGACCAACCGTTTTGACGTCTTCCTCATTTCGCTCAATCCGACGCGTGGAAGCGAGATTCGGAAGACTCGTCCCTGCCTCATCATCTCGCCCGACGAGATGAACGACCATATCAGGACCGTTATCGTCGCTCCGATGACGACCAAAGGCAGACCGTATCCAAGTCGTGTGTCTTGCGCTTTTCAGGGCAAACGGGGGCAGGTTGTCCTCGACCAGATTCGGACGGTGGACAAGACACGTCTTGTCCGTCGACTCGGCACCATTTCTCCGAGTGTTCAGCGCAAGGTGCTGGATGTTTTGCAGGAGATGTTTGCCGGATGACGGAGGCCCCCAACCAGACGGTTGGAGGCTAGCTTCGCTAGCGCGCCGTAGCTCCAACCGCAACGTTGGACTCAAAACGAACGAAAATGAAAACGACTACATTTATAAGTGCAATCTTCGGTATAACTCTACTTATCAACACGGGATGCTCTTCAATCATATGCCGCATAGCAACAGAGGATGATTCAAATGGGGAATATCTGTACCAAGGTGCGGCAATGGATTGTATCGCTTTCTGGGAAGCATTACCCGGAACAGAAAAAAATATTGGCATAGGTTCAATAGGATATCTGGGGTTGATTGATCTTCCGTTTTCTGCATGCCTAGATACGATTTTGCTACCTAAGGATCTCTACATGATTTCAAAAAATAAAAAGGAGTCCAACGATAAATCAATAGATGCTCACGACTGAAGATACGAAGGAGCTGAGGTGAACCGCTGCGCTATTGAACCGAGCCTTCAGCTCTATTTACATTCGCAAATAATTTACCACTACGTTTTCAGCCGTTGGAAATTATTTTCCGCTTCGCTCCAAAGCGATTCAAAGGTTCCAGTGAGCGGCGGCGCGGAACGCATAAATAAAGCCCCGGGAGGGTGCTTTATTTATCGGTGCACCTTATGGTGAAAGCGTTCTGACTCCTGTAGGCCGGGTCCCCGTACCCGGCGCGCCCGATGAGGGCATCAGGCCTACAACGCGGGGGTCTCTTTTCCAGACAGCCTAAAGTCTGTCAATTATCATTGTTATCCCTTCTTTCGCTGTTCGAGGGCTGAATCGCCTTTTTTCTTCGAGTTGAGCTCAAAGGTCTTCACTACAATTTCTTTTTGAGCTCCTCCAGACGAGGGGACGGCTGATCGGGCAGCGTGAGGACGAGCTGGTGCAAAAGGAGCTGGAGTTCTTTTTCTGGCTGGGTGTAGCGGGGAAGGACCAGGTTGCGTCCGTCGGTGGTGGGCAGGTGCACGTCGATCATCTGCATGGCCTTGAACTTTTCGAGGAGTGCGCGCCCCCGTAAACATTGGGAATTCGCACGCCACCCCCTCGAAAAAGCTGTTTTCAGGGTCGAATAGCGAAAGACGGGCCAAGCATGAAGGCCGAAAATGCCAGCCCCGGAACACCGTAATAGACGTGTTCATGCACGATTACAGGACTGGCACGAACGGCGCCTTTGATATTGACCGCGTCACTGCTGCGACTACTGGTAGTGGATGGAGGCAAACGTTCGCTTTAGGCTCTTTTTGTAGTTGAGAGCTGGATATCCAACGGCTAGGAAAAGACCTTCCCGGCTTTTACAGACAATACCGTATTTCTCCCTCAATTTTTTGGCCTTGGCACCATATTGAATCAAAGGATGAATGGCCCCCAGCATGCAGGTGCCCAAGCCGATGGATTCGGCGGCCAGCATGGCGTAGGTGGCAGCCACCAAGGCGTCGGCCGGATCGGCGTAGGGGGATCCGTAAAAATAAAACAGAACGGGCGCATCGTAGGTAATGTCGTTTTTTCCCTTCTCCATGTCGTCGATAACCATGCTAAACAAGGGACTGACAAAGCCCCTGAACAACTCATCGTTGGATTTACCCCAAAATGGGCGCATCATAGCCAAAAAGAATTTAGACGTCATGAAGCGTAGACCCTTCAAGAACGTCACATAATCCTGGGCGAAAGCCCTGCTCTTTTCCAGACTGTCGAACACCACGACGTTGACATCGGAAGGCGGCAGGCCCATGGGGGCTGTTTGCGCGGCATTTAAAATGGCTTCAATCAAGGGCGCTTCGACGGGTCTGTCCTCATATTCCCTGATACTCCTTCGGCGTTGGAGCAGCGCCGTCAACTGTGGATAGGTGGCGGCATCTTCCGGGGGTGGGCTGTCGTACAGATCGTCTGGCGACAATTCCCTGCCCTGAATGGTGATGGCTTCGGCGGGACAAATGGCCATACAATGACCACAACCAATGCAGCCAAAGAGCGATGTTCCACTGAGTGCCACTTTGTGATCCTTCAGCACAAGACAGAACGATTTGCACACGGACACACAACGTCCGCATCCAGTGCAACGCCCGGTATCGATCCTAATCTCGGCTTCTACCTTGCTACGTGAAGTGGGAATGGCCATGGCGTTATACCTCGAATCGTTTATGTCTGGGTTTCAGATTGCGGCAATGCTTGGGCGGAAACCTTCATGTCGAATTTCAGGATGGTTCCTGGCTTCTTGTCGGTGCCCTCGTTGGAGATGTAGAGGGTGCCGTCGGGGGCGAAGGTGATTCCTTCGGCCTGATTGAAGGCTTTCGGATCGAGCTGCTCCATCTGCAGCAGGCTTCCGGTCTCGTCGAAAACAAGCATCAGCTGGTTTGGACCCGACAAGAGATAGAAATGTCCGGTGATGGGATGGATGCCGATGGCGGAGGGGTTCAGCTTGAGGGTAACCTGCTTTTTCTTGTTCGCAAAGACATCCTCGATGCCCGCGTCCTTGGCCTTCTGTGCGAGTTCTTCGAGATCGAAAATGAATGCCGGATTCTGTTCAAGGGTCTTGCTCTCGAGGTTGAATGCATGGATGAATCGCTTGTTCTTGGCGGAGTCCTCTTTTCCGCTTCGAGTCTTGGAAGCGATCAGCAGGCGATTTTTCTTCGGATCGTAGCATAGCCCCTCGTTGTCCTTGGCGGGAATGCCAGTCGTATAGGCCGTAGTCGAAAGTGAAGAAGAATGGCCCGTGATCTCAAAAAGCAGGCCATCAGCCCGCAGCACGTAGATGGTGTCATCGGCTATGGCTAGCCCCTCGTAGTCGCCGTTTTCGCCAAACGGGAATCTGTTAGTAATATCGCGCGATTTTAGGTTATAGACAAAGAGTTCACCGAGTTCATCTTGGACGCAGAGCAGGTTTGTCGGATCGAGATACGCCAGTGCCGAGATTTCCTTCAAGAGGACCGGAAGCGAATAACGCGCGTCGGGATCGTCTAAATTGTACGGACCGGAATCGGTTGAGTTGGAGCTGCAGGCATTGGTGCCCGCGATCGCAAGCACTAAGGTAAGGGTATGTAGTTTTCTCTTCATGATCTTATTTCCAGTCCTCCCAATACATTATTGTGGTTTTCAGCTCCCGCACACCCCTTCTCTACATGGACCCAAACATCAGAGCAACAATAATGTTTACTGGCCCCTTTATTCAGAGGCTCTGGTTCTCCTGCTGTATCACTTTCCACTTTTCATAGAGCATTTTTGCTTCTGCTCTGACTCCCTCGATTTCATGCTCGGCAGAGATTTTACCCAACACATCACCCCACCCCGTTTTCTGCAGCCTTATAAGAACGTCTTGAGCGATTTTACGTTCGTCAGCATCTTCGCTGATGAGAAAAGGTGCGGCTTCTGTCGCAGCTAGGTTTACGCTGATTTCTCCCAGGTAGCTGTCCAACTGCTGTAGAACCAGTTTCCTTCTCTCTTTATCTTCACCTCTCAGCGCAGGTCTGAGTTTTGGAATAATCTCCCCACCTTGGTATGAAAAATTGGAATCGGTTAAAAGAGAAACAGCTCTGGAAAACGTTTTAAAATCCGGACTCTCCAACGCCTCGAAGAAGTGTGCTTGTGCCGCCGGATCGCGCATAAAATGCCACAAATAGGTATAAACTTCTTCCTTCAGCGTGTCGTCCGTAATGTTGGGAATGGCCTCATGAAGCAGTGTCTGCAGCTTCTGTCCCATTGGAGCAGCGTACATCGCCTGCTTGAAGACTTCTGGACGAGAAGGATCCAGTTGTGAGAAGGCAAAGGCGGAATAGTCATGTTCCGGCATTTTATCCCAATGAGCAGCCATATTTAGTCGCGTACGCCCTTTCAGTCCATTTTCCATAAGACTCAACGCAAGCTTTGCGGCCCCGTCTTCTGCCCGTCCGGCAAACTCAGCCAGGAGTTCTCGATCGGCCTTGTCCTCACTATAGCGCAGGCTGCCGAGAAGCGGTCCAAGCGGCCTGAAATTCCAGTTGTATTCGACACTCTTCACCCGTGCGAGACGGTCGAGATTCTTTTTCGCAACATTCCTGATTTGGTCAAGAGGCCAGCTTACATCAAGCATTGTTGTGCAATGTTCAAGTGCAGATCTTCTGAAGGAAGAGTTTTGTTCCCGCTCTTCTATTGCGGCCAAAACGGCTTCGACCTGCTTCACGATTTCCGGATCAGGGTACTGGGCATATTCCTCAAGAAAATCAACCACATTTGCCCCCAGCGCTTCCAGTTGACGTCGTGCTGTATTCCTGATCTCAGCATCCTCTGCCACCAAATCATAGACAAGTACATCCACATCTACTCGGAAGAGGTCCATGGGCCGGTATTCGTACAACAAGTCCAGCATAACCTCCAGAGCCGCTTCCCCTTTGGTCAATAGATACTCCTGCGCATCGGTATCTCTTCCTTCAGAGGAAATCAGATTCATCCACTGGCTGTAAATGCGTTCGTATTCACTCACTCGGCTCAACGCATTCTGAACAGATATCCGCTCCGTCTCCGGCATCAGACCAAGCTCCGCCATAGAGCCGTCCCGGGTTTTTTCGGAGAGAGCCTGCAGTAATTCCTTGCTACCGTCTTTTTTCCTTAATTCGACATTGTTAACTTCGACTAAGGCCGCCTCGACGGTCGACGATCCATCCGCCGCGCTCCAGACGCGGACGTCCTCATCGGCCCAAACGACCAACGACGAAACGGCAATAACAACGGCACACAAAGCAACTACTCTTTTCATCCCGCCTCCTATAATTAGATAACCATAGTGCAACAAAAAACGGAATAAATCAATAAAAGACTTCCCGAAAATCTTGAATAAGCTCCAACTTCCTCTTGCGACGAAAGAGGGCGTCTGGCACACAGGCTAGGCTGGCGCGAAGCCATTCTGGAGTTTGCGACAGAGAACCCCGCGATACGACAAGGCAGGCAAGGATGCCTGCGATATAGTGCGCATTTGAGGAGACGGAGCCTCGCCCTCCATTCGTTATTTGCAATCCGTTTGTAGTTCACGCTTCAGCGTGTCCCAAGGTCTGTTTTTCGAACAGCCTTGTTTGAGAGTTCATACAGGAGCCTTTTAGGGCTCGCTATGCAATAGTTTGTAAACCAAGCTCTTAGCCATTTCTGAATTACCCCGCTTTGAAGTCTAACAGATGAAAAATCCGGCGCAAAGCCCGGTGGGGGTGCTGAAGGCTGAACTACAAACGCTTCTTTCGACTTTTTAGACGAAAATTATAATCCCTGTCTGAGTCGAGTACAGAGGGCGATTCTCACATCATGAATCTGATGGGAAACAACAGTTTAAGTGCTCGGAATTATCGATCTACAACTGCTTTTCAATATTGCACAGATGGGTGTGATGACATAGAGTGCTTCTCGTTATGAAAAAATTATTTTTACCAATCTTACTCATTGGATCCTGTTTGTGTGCCGGGGCCCAAACCAATCAGACCCAAGTCCGGAAAAATGTGGTCGACCGTTATGCCGCCAAAGTAAATGACCGCGCCATTACGGTGGGCGAAATTTTGGATATTGTAGAGCCCCAGCAACAAGAACTCCAAAGGATCAGCTCAAGTGAAGCAGAATACTATGAGAATCTGGACCGCCTTTTTAAATCGATCTTGAATGATCTCATTGAGAAGGAGCTGATTATTGAGGACTATAAGAACGCAGGCGGTGCCCTCCCCGATCGGTATGTGAACGAGGAAATCAAACGGATTATTCATTCGTCTTATGGCGGCAATGAAGCTCTTTTTGAGCGAATGCTCACCGAGAGGCGAATGACGAGAGCAGAATATATGCAGACCATCCGGGAAAAAATTATTGTCGGTATGATGACTTCCGACCGGGTCACCCGTCGCGCACGTGTCACACCCAAACAGATTCGAAATGCGTACGACGAGAATATAGAGGAATTTGCTGTTCCCGAAGGGATAAAATTTAGTGCCATCATGTTGAACAGAGGAACCACCGAGGAAGAACAGCAGGTCAAACTGGAAGAGGCGGAAAACATTCTTAAAAAACTCAAAGACGGTGCCGACTTTGCCCAAATCGCTAAAACCGCATCTGAAGGAGCGAATGCAGAACAGGGTGGAGATTTTCCGTGGATTGAGCTGGAGTCCCTCTCGGAAATATTTTTGGAAGAGCTGAAAATGGTTTCCACCGGAGAAATCAGCGGCATTATTAATTCTGAGGACGCCTTGTATATCATTAAAGTTGAAGGCCGAAGAGAGGCCGGGTATTTGACATTTGAGGAAGTGCGAGAGCGCATCAACGAGGTCTTGCTAATGGAAGAACAACAGCGTCTGCATGACCAATGGATCTCGCAGCTGAAAAAGACGAACTATGTTAAGACCTACTGACCGATAAAACAAATCAAGGAGATCGAAATGAAAAAAATTCACTTGCTGATCGTTATCATTGCCATTGTGGGCATTGCAGTAACACCGGCGTGTAAAACCAAGGTAGATCGTAAGAACCCGAATGAAATAATCGATCTCTCTGGACGATGGAACGACAGCGATGCACAACAGATTTCCGACACGATGGTGGAAGACTTGGTGAGTAATCCATGGATTCAGGATCATGTTGCACAATACGGCAAAAAACCGGTCATTATTGTTGGGCCCGTTGAAAACAAAAGCTCCGAACATATCGCAACAGAAGTCATCACCAAAGATTTGGAGCGCGCACTGGTGAACAGTGGTCGTGCCGGTGTGGTGGCCAGCTCCACCGAACGCAGCGCCTTGCGCGAAGAACTGATGCAGCAGCAGACATGGTCTTCGGCTGAAACCCAAAAGCGTCTTGCGGCGGAAACCGGAGCCGACTATATGCTGATCGGCAGCATCAACAGCGTGATCGATCAATCTGGGAAAGAGTCTGTCATCTACTACAAAGTGAATCTGGAACTCGTACACCTGGAAACCAGCATAAAAACCTGGATTGGGAACGGTGAAATTAAAAAATACGTTAAAAAACCCCGCATATCACTGTAGGCGGCCACTCAACCGGCGCAGAAAACTGCACCGCGGAATCTACCTTTGAATATGCGCCTGCCAGTACTCCTGACTGCCTCTGTGCTGTTTCTCTCTGGATGCAATCTGTTGCGGACGGACAAATCGCACTATGCGGGCACCGATGAAATGCTGGCCAAAGGCGACTATTCTTCGGCCATTGCCCGCATAGATGCTGCGCGCAACGAGGCCTATAAACCGAAAGACCGCGTGCTCTTTTATCTGGATATGGGCATGCTCCTCCATTGGAACGGAGATTACGAAGAGAGTAACGAATATCTCGAAATGGCGGAGCGGGCCATTGACGAAAACTTTACCAAGAGCGTATCCCGTGCGGCCGCCTCGCTCCTGCTCAACGACAATGTGCTCGATTATCCCGGAGAGGACTATGAAGATATCTACCTCAACCTCTTCAAAGCCCTCAACTATCTGGCGCTGAATCAGGAAGACGATGCCTTTGTCGAAATCCGCCGCATCGACAACAAGGTAAAACTGCTCGACGATAAATATGGAAAGATGGCGCTGGAGCTCAGTGATGCAGAAGAGGCAAAGGTGCCCTTCCGCCCCGGAAAAAGTTATTTCCAAGATTCAGCATTGGGCCGCTACCTCGGCATACTGCTTTACCGAAAGGATGCCCAATGGGACGATGTGCGCATTGATCTTGAACGCATTGATCAGGCTTGGAAACTCCAACCCGACATCCACCCCTTCCCCCAGCCCGACTTTACCGCCGAACAGAAGCGAATCACAAAAGACCAAGCCCGTCTGGATCTGATTGCATTTTACGGCCAGTCGCCCGAAAAAACGGCTTCTACCTTTTATGTCCACACCGAAAACGACCTGATTGTGCTCGCGACTACGGCGGAGGATTATCTGGGGAAGCAACGCCTCGACGACCTCGGAGTAATTGCCTGGCCCGATATTCGCGAGGGCTATCATTTCAAGTTTCAACTGCCCTCGATGCAGAAGATCCGCTCCCGCGTACACCGCGTTGAAGTGGTTATTTCCGACGGCCCGACCGCAGCCCTCCAGGCGATTGAAAGCATGGAGAATGCGGCCGAGGAAACCTTCTCCATAAAGAAGCCGCTCATTTATTTAAAAACGCTGACCCGCGCTGTCGCCAAAGGCCTAGCTACCGAACGCGCAAAGGAAAAAATGGTTCAGGACGTAGATGATGGAGCCCTTTCTTTCCTTATTCGAATCTTTACCGATATGGCGACCGACCAAACCGAAAATGCGGATCTGCGCGTTTCACGCTTTTTCCCGGCTGAAGCGGCCGTGCGCGAAATCCATCTTGATGAAGGCGTATATGATCTCCGGATCAACTATTACGACATAAACAACTCCCTCATTTACTCCGACGAAAGAAGCGACGTACGGGTTGATCCAGATCGACTGAATGTGCTTGAATCGGCTTATCTCAATTAAGGAAAACATGCGCATACTTTTCGGAACAGTTCTATTTCTTGCCGCACTCGCTCTCTCAGGATGCAAAACGCTGAGAGAGCCCGATTGGCTTCAAAATCCAAAATCGGTTTATCCGGAAGCGAGCTATCTCTCAGCGGTCGGCGAAGGCAACTCCCGCCAAACGGCCGAATACGCAGCGTCGGCCAACCTTTCGCGGATTTTCAAATCCCACATTGAAGCCACAGAGCGTTTGATTGACGTAGCCAGCGAAACGGAAACTCACTTTTCCCGTACCACTCAAATGAGCTCCGACATCAATATTCTTTCTGAAGAGACCCTGATCAATATTCAGCACGCCGAGGCGTGGAAAGATGATCTCGGACGTTATCACGCCATTGCCTACATCGATCGACAGAAAACCGCCGCCATTTACCAACATCAGATCGACGAAAATTCCCGCCGTGTCCAAGCCTTCCTAACCTATGCAGATCAGGCCGACTCCCTTTTGCAGAAACACGCACATCTCCGAGCTGCCGAACGGCTCGCAAATGAAACCACACTCCTTCTCCAGCAACTGAAAGTGATTCATTCACCCACCGCTATCGCCGCTGCGCCCCCCTACTCCATTGCAGCGCTCAAGACCGCTCTTTCAACAAATGGCGAAAAAATCCACGTCGCCATTCATATCGATGGTGACACCAACGAACGCGCCGAAGAAATGCTGAAAGAAATGATCACCCGCTACGGCTTCACCGTCGGCGAGCCGGCGGTTTTAACCCTACAGGGAGACGTTTCCTTTACCGACTCGGGAAAACGGACCGATGACCTGCTCTTTTACTACTTCAACCTCACCGTGGAAGTTAAAGATCAAGCAGGGCGAACCATCACAACCATCACGGAGAACGGTCGAGAGGCCGTAACCTCAACCGAAGAAGCCCTGCCCCGCTTTTTCCGAACTCTTAACAAGGCCATTCAGGAAAACGGTCCTCGCAGCCTCGATGCCTACTTTAACTCGCTCATCGAGCAAAACAGATAACTTATATGGAACCGGGACTTTATATCGTAGGGACCCCCATCGGCAACTTAGGCGACATCTCCGCGCGCGCCATAGAAACCCTTCAGGAAGCCGACCTGATTATGGCTGAAGACACCCGCCACACCCGTCGGCTCACGGATCGATATACGATAAACACGCACCTCCAGAGCTGCCATAAATTTAATGAAATCCAGCGTGCAGAACAGATCATTGACCGCATCCGACAAGGTCAGGCCATCGCTATGGTCACCGATTCCGGCATGCCGGGTATTTCTGACCCCGGTTCGCGCGTCACTGCGCTCTGCCGTCAGGCCGGCGTTCCCATCACCTCCATTCCAGGACCTGCTGCCGTAACTACGGCGGTGGCCCTCAGCGGCTATGGAGAAAACGGCTTTATCTTTGCCGGTTTTCTTCCGCACAAAAGCGGAGGACGCAAACGCGATCTTGAAAAATGGAAAGAGGCCGACCTTCCGGTCGTCCTCTATGAATCGCCCTACCGCCTGCTCAAACTTATGGGCGAAATCAGCGAATATCTCGGCGCAGAACGAACGGTATTTGTCGGACGCGAACTGACCAAAAAATTTGAGGAATGTACTGAAGGAACGCCTGAGCAAATCATTCAGGCTTATGAAAACCGAACGGTTAAGGGCGAGTGTGTCGTCATTATCCAACCTCAAAATCGATAACGAGCGGAAGATGGTCAGATAGGAGTACTCGAGGCATCTCAAAATGCGTTACCGTAATCTCTGGGCTGTGCAGAATAAAATCGAGCTGGCGTTTGGGATTACGACTGGGAAAAGACGGCTGCATATTTTGATCGGCATTCTTGAGTCCGCTGGCTGACATCAGCAGGCGGATTTCATCCTCGCCCATAAAGGCATTAAAATCACCGGCCACAATGTGGGCTCGACTCGTCTTCTTGATCATATCGTACAGATGGAGAATCTGCGCCTGCCGAGCCTTATAACCGAGTGCCAAATGAACAAGGAAAAAGGTAACCGTTTCCAGTTCCAACTCAATCACCAGCTTTTTCATACCGCGCTCAAAATAGTGAAATCGCTCATTGTGAATGGTGTCTTTCGCCAGGAAGGCGTTGCCCTGTTTATTGTAAACAGGAACGCGCTGCCACCTCGAGTCTTCGGCATATTTAGAGCAGTACGCATGAAAATGCCCCATATCTTGAGCCAGTGTTTCTACCTGACTTTTACGCTTCGAGCGATATGAGCCCGCATCGACCTCAACCAGACCGACCACGTCGGGATTCTGCTGTTTGATAAACCGGGATATTTCGCCCAGATGATTATGCGTAGATCCCAACAGCCCCAACAACGGAAGTCGTTTCTGGTTTCCGTGGGTTCCGTAACAGATGTTGTACAGCAAAAATCTCATGCCGTTAATCTAGCGTGTTCCCCTAAAATAACAATCTCTCCCATAATTTTTTGATTCTGCATCGGGCTGATCGGTTTTCTCTGAAGATTTCAACCGCATCGGAACGTGTCAGGACGTCCGGAACCACCTTTTCCTGCAGAGACTCACCAAAAAAGGCGGAGCGGTCGCGTTCTTTCCCTTTCCATCTATCCTTTCGCAACATTTCAAGAACGCAGATTTCACTTAAACCAGCGGTCCTAGAAACGGGGTTAAGCCCACACTATCCAATCGGTGTAACACCCTTTTTCAGGATTATGTTGCCGTACTTCGCCGTGGTGCCGGTAACGACACAGGCGAAGGCTTTTTCGGCACGATCGTAAAACTCGAAGCGGCCGATACGTTTGGGTGCTGGCGCATTCGGCGCGTGCTTGCGGATCGCCGCCATGTAGCTGGCCTCCACCGCCGGGTCGAGCAGATCGCCCTCGACTGGCGCCATCATGGTCAGCGGATCAGCGTAGCTGTCAAGTTCAAACAGCGGAATGATGCCTTCGAGTAAATCCGGAATATGCAGGCCGTCGCCGCGCAGCACGTTTTTCGAGCAAAAGGTGTGTCCCGGGAAATGGGCATCGGAAAGGACGATTTCATCGCCGTGCCCCATCTCCGCAAGAATCTTCAGCAGGTCCGGCGATACGATTGGATTGATTCCCTTAAGCATGTTTTTGTTCCTTTTTTTAGGCTTCGCGGCGCGTGGCCAGCTGGTCCGCCGCTACCGCTAAAATAATAATGAGACCGACGGCCACAAGCTGCCAGTTGGTGGAAATACCGCAGAGGGTGAGTCCGTTGCGGAGGAAACCGATCAGCAGCGTTCCGATGATCGTTCCAACTATTGAGCCACGCCCGCCGCTCGGCGAGCAGCCGCCAATGATGACCGCCGCGATGATGTCGAGTTCAAGTGCCAAACCTGCTGTCGGCTGCGCCGAGCTGGCGCGGGAGGTGGTGATCATAGCTGCCAGACCGACCAGCGCTCCGGTCAGCGAATAGACGCATACAAGCACACGATTGACGTTCACACCCGCGTGGAACGCGGTTTCAACACTGGACCCGATGGCGTAGGTATAGCGACCGAACCGGGTGTATTTGAGCACAAAACCGGCCGCGAGCAAAACCACGACCATCAGGATGACCGAGACGGGGATGTTCAGGATTTCCCCCGTATCGAGCACGGAAAAGCTGGAAACCGGCATTGGCTTCCCATCGTTCATCAACAGCGAGATGCCCTTGAATATACTCATGGCACCGAGGGTAACGATGAAAGGAGCCAGCTTGAGCCGCGTAATTAGGGTGCCATTGAGCGCTCCCACCAGTGCGCCAACGAAAATACTCACGAGAATGCCGCCAAATATCGCGCCGCCCGAGAGATCCACATTAGATGCGGTCGAAATTTGCTCCCACGTTGCCCCGGAAAAGCTGAGCATCGCCCACGCACCGACCATGCCGCACATACCCATCATGGTACCGACCGACAGATCGATTCCGGCGGTGATGATCACAAAGGTCATACCGGCCGCCATGATCATATTCACACTGGAACGGTTGAGCACATTTCTCAGGAGGTTTTCCTTGGTCAGGAAACTGTCCGGTTCCAGGACGGCAAAGAGCAAAAAGATGAAAATCAAAGAACAGAACGGCAGGAGTTGTTTCGCGAATTTATTCATAATCCATTATCCTCCACGGCGGCGGCGTGCATCACCTTCTCCGGCGAGGTTTCCGCAGTGACAAAGTTTCCGACAATACGTCCGCGGCGCATCACGAGAATGCGGTCGCAGATTCCAAAAAGTTCCGGCAGCTCGGACGAAATGATCAGCTGGGCCTTGCCCTGGAACGCCAGCTCGTTGATGATCGTATAGACCTCCTTCTTGGCGCCTACATCGATACCGCGCGTCGGCTCATCAAAGATAATGAACTCGGCATCGGCCATCAGCCAGCGCGCCACCAGCAGTTTTTGCTGGTTGCCGCCCGACAGGGAATTCGCCGGAGCATCCGGGCCTTCCCACTTTACTTTCACTTTGGAGCCGAGCTGCTCGCACAGTTCGCGCTCTTTCGCAAGCTTCAGCAGCGTCTTCATACCGATGCGCTCATAGTTGGGTAGCGTTATGTTCCAGCCGCACGGCAGGCCGGCGCATAGCCCGGTGCGCTTGCGGTCTTCGGTCAGCAGAGCCATGCCCTGCCGAATGGCGTCGGACGGATGTTTGATGTTCAGTTCGCGGCCGCCGAAGCGAATACTCCCCGCAGAGGGACGAACCACGCCGAACAGCGCGCGTGCCAGCTCGCTGCGCCCCGCCCCGACCAGTCCGGCCATACCAACCACCTCGCCCTTGCGGACCTCAAACGAAACCTCTTCAACCCCTTCTTCCGAAGAAAGCCCATTTACTTCCAGACAAACATCGCCAACTTCAACATCGCGCGCCGGATAATAATCCTTCAGCTCGCGGCCGACCATATGACGAACCACGTCGTCCACGTTCATATTTTCGCGCCGGTCGGAACAAACCACCTCGCCGTCGCGCAGGACGCTGATATCGTCGGCGAGATCCATCACCTCTTCCATCCGGTGGGAAATGTAGATGATCGTCAGCCCGCGCTCGCGCAACTCGCGCACAATCCCGAAGAGGGTTCTTGCCTCACCCTCGGACAGCGACGATGTCGGCTCGTCCATGACGATCACGCGGGCGTTGCGCATGAGCGCCTTTAACAACTCCACGAGCTGGCATTCGCCGGGGGTCAGCGAACTGATTGGTGCCTCCGGATCAAGCCGGAAGCCATACTGTTCGCACAGCTCGCGCGTCTGGCGGATCATGGCCGGGGCATCGATCCGGAAAGGAATGGCAGACATGATTTCGCGGCCGAGAAAGACGTTTTCGTAGACCTTCATGTGCTCAGCGAGATCCAGCTCCTGGTAGAGCATCGAAATCCCCGCCTCGATCGCCTCGGACGGTTTGGTGAATGCCTGAGGCTCTTCATGGAGATGGATCCGGCCTGCGTCGGCCATGTGGACGCCGGAAAGCACCTTCATGAGCGTGGACTTGCCCGCACCATTTTCACCACAAAGGGCGTGAACGGTTCCGGGTCGAGCCGCGAAGGTGACATCCTTCAACGCCTGGACAGGTCCGAAGCTTTTCGAGATGTGCTCCATGCGGAGCGAATAGGTCGGCACCGGCATGGTCTACAATCCCAAGGCCGTTGGAAATTCCTGTTTCAACTGCTCGATGCTGTCGCGATCCGCCACCATGCTGGGAATCGGGACCATCTTGGGATTGGTCTCCCCGTTGATCGCCTTCACGACCAGCTGCACGCCCTGGTAGCCGATCTCGTAGGGATTTTGGACAATCAGCGCCTCGACCTCGCCCTTTTCGATCCCTTCGACCAGCACCTTGTCCGAGTCGAATCCGATCATGACCACCTTGCCCGCCAGTTCGATGCTTTGCAGCGCCTTGTAGGCCCCGACCGACGTGGGGTGGTTTACTGCAAACAATCCGTCGATATTGTCCCGATTGCGCAGCAGCATGTCGGAGGTCTTTTGGCGGCTGTCTTCCACCGTCCCGAGCGTAAACTGCTGATCGACGATCTTGATGTTCGGAAACTCGACTTCAAGCGTCTTGACAAAGCCGGCGGTGCGGTCATCGGTCGAGGCCGAGTTCTGGATAAACTTGGTGAGGATCACGCTACCGCGCCCATTCAACTTTGCGCCCATGATGCGGGCCGCCGTGGCCCCTCCCTCAAAGTTGTCGGTGGCGGCGAAGGAGGAATAGTATTTCTCGTCAACCCCGACCGCGGAATCGATGATAACGCAGGGAATCCCTGCGTCATATACCTTGGTAACCGGGCGGGCAAGGGCCTGGAAGTCGTTGGGGGCGAGCACCAGCCCGTCCACTTTCATAGCCATGGCGTCCTCCACCGACTGGATCTGTTTTTCGCGATCACTTTCCTGTTCGGGCCCTGTCCAAATAAGATCGTATTCAAGCTCTAGACAAGCTTGGCTGGCACCCTTTTTCACCACTTCCCACCACATGCTGGCCGTCCCTTTCGGGATGACCGCGATCACCTTCTTATCCTGCTCGGGGTTCATTTTTCTCACCACCACGCCCACAATCAGAATGGCCGATATGCCGAGTATGGCTGCTATGCCCCAGTTTCTCTTGGTCATCGCGTCCCCCTTCCTCTTTATTTTGAAAGTTCTTCGTCAAAGCACACGGCAACCTTGCCGCAGGTGCCGCTGTTCATCAGCGCATAGGCCTCCGGCGCCTGCTCCAGCGCGAAGCGATGCGTGATCAAATCTTCCGGATGAATATTCCAGCGGACCAGCCGTTCAACCAGCTCTTCCATCCGCCACATGTTTGTGACCCAGGAACCATACATGGTTTTCTGGTCGTGGATCATATCGCGGCTCGGCGCAAAGTCGGGGCTCATCAGGCCCCCCTCGCCAATCAGCACAATCTTGCCCCATTTGCGCGTGGCCTGAACGGCCGTCAAACGGGCATTGGCATTAGCCGAGCATTCGACCGTTTTCTCGCAGCCCATACCGCCGGTCAGCGCAAGGACCTCCTTCACGTTGTCCGGCCCGGCCTTCAGTACCGTATCGAACAGCTTGATGCCGCTGCCCTTGCGCAACTCCAGATTCTTGGCGATCGCGATGCGCTGGTCGTTGGCTTCGATGCCGATAATGTTGGAGGCTCCCATCGCGCGGCAGAGCATGGCCGCCGCCAATCCGACCGGACCCAATCCCGTGACCAGCACGGCGTCGTTCCCGGACACGCCAATCTTTTCGAGCCCTTCGTAAACCGTTCCAAAACCGCAGGCCACCTGGGCGCCGTCGGCATAGGAGAGCTGCGCGGGAAGCATGACTAAATCCTTTTCCTCGGCGACGATGTACGGCGCCATGCCGCCATGCCGCTGCCATCCGTAGGCCTTGCGGTATTTTTCGCTCGTGCAGGAAATCATGTATCCACGTCGGCAGTCGTTGCAGATGCCGCAGCCGGAAATATGATAAATCACGACGCGGTCACCTTCCTTGAAGTGCCGCGTTCCGGGGCCGCACTTAACAATCTGACCGCTGGGCTCATGCCCGGCAATCATCCCCGGCTGATAGCCTTCGGGCCCCTTGCCGAGATGCTCGTTATAGATGCAGCGAATGTCCGATCCGCAAATGGTCGAGGCTTTGGTTTTGACCAGCACCTCGCCATGCTTCAGCTCGGGAATCTCGTATTCTTTGAACTCAACTGTACTGTTGCCGGGGAGATACGCTCCGGTCATCGTTTTCGGTATTTCAAACATCACCATTCTCCTAATCCTTAAATAACACCCGTTCCGCTCAAGACACGAAGCACACCAAGCTTAGAGTCCTTTGTGTCTTTGTTTTTATACTATTGCGCAATCGTTCCGTCCAGATCCCACAGATCTTCCCAGCCATTACTCTCTTTCCACAAAAAAACCTGTCCTTTAATCAAGCGACAGTTGCGGTCGATTCGGCTGATGGCTTTCATTTCCTCCTCGGTCAATGGAGCCATCAGCGCCGTTTTCAAATTGGAGGTATACTTGCTCCGCTTGGTCGAAAACGGGATAACCACGAGTCCGCGTTGTAAAGACCATTTAACGCAGATAATCGCCGGGTGAACACCATATTTTTCCGCAATTTTAACGATCACCGGATCCTCGATGTCCACCGTATCGTCCGCCGTGCGGTCGCGCTCGGGCCGCGCCGGAGAACCGATCGGACAATAACCGATGGGCTGAATATGGTTTTTCACCAGATAATCAAACAGCTCAGGCTGCTGGAAATGGGGGTGGCACTCCATTTCGTTGACAACCGGCTTAATCCGGCAATCCCGTAGGAGCAGCTCCATTTTCGGAATGGTCATGTTAGACGTACCTATGCTCTTCACCAATCCCATGTCCACGAGCTGTTCCATCTGCGCCCACGTCTTCATGTAGTTTTCATGGATGTAGGGCTTGGCGTCGGCACTGCGCGACTCAACGGAGCATCCCGGCGGATGGAAGTTGGGGAACGGCCAATGAACCAGATAGAGGTCGAGGTAATCCATCTGTAGATCGGCCAGCGACTGTTTACACGACGCGATTACATCACCGTGCATATTGTTCCACACCTTGGAGGTGATAAAGAGCTCCTCGCGCGGAACACCGCCTTCCAGAACAACTTTGAGCGACTCCCCGATCTCTTTTTCGTTGCCGTAGACCGACGCGCAGTCGAATGCGCGCTGACCAAATTCGGCAGCGCCAAGCACCGCGTCGGCGATCTCCTTCGCCGTGTAGGCATCGGAACCGAAGGTTCCCATACCAAGCACAGGCATTTTTTTCCCATTATTAAGCGTAACAGAGGGAATGGCGGCCGGATCAATTGCATCCGGAGCCTTCTTAAAAGTGGTCTGTCCAACAGCGACCATAATGTGCAGTCCTTTCGTTGTCTGTATGCTGACCGTCGCGTCTACACAATCATTCCGCGACGGATAGCGATGAAGGTAACATCGGACGGATAATACGCCAATGACTATACTTGACCATGAAATGGATATATATGACTCTAAAAGGGCTTCTGAGGGCTATCCGGATTTCACTGAACAAATTTTATAAAGGCATTATTATGAGCGAAAAATCGGCTCCTTTCATCTCCACGCAAGTTACCTCTGGAGAATATTGCTATCTAAACATGACCCCGGAGAAGGATGCCGAAGAGGTGGTGGTTTGCGGCGGACGAGAGCTGTGTTCGACCGATTACCGCATCGAACGAAGAGCCTTCAGCTATAACGCTATCGAATTTGTTTCCGCCGGGAAAGGCACTCTGCTGATTAATAAGAACAGCTATGAACTGCGCCCCGGCATTGTCTTCTGCTACGGCCCCGAAACGCCGCACACCATCGAAACCAATCCCGACACTCCGCTGGTTAAGCATTTCATCGACTTTACAGGCAAGGAACTCATTCGACTGATCGACACGACCATCCTCGGAAAGGGAATTCCCCTCTACACCTCGCGGCCCTTCCGCCTGCGCAACCTCTTTGAAAACCTGATTGAAGCCGGAAACACGCCAAGCCGCAATCGGAATGCGCAGTGCCTCCTCCTGCTCAAAATGCTCATTCTCACCATCGACGACACCGCGATCGATACCCACAGCGCCGCCTCGCTGGCGTGGCAGACGTATCTGCGCTGCCGTCAGCATATCGAAGCACATTTTCTACAGATTGAGTCCGTCGAGGATGCCGCATCGCAGTGCAACATCGACAAAGCCTACCTCGCTCGCCTCTTTAAACGTTTTACCGAAGAGTCGCCCGGGAAGCTGCTCGCACAGCTCAAAATGAATAAGGCCGCCGAACTGCTGGGCAACCACAACATGCTGGTTAAGGAGGTTGCCAAAGAAGTCGGCTATATCGACCCCTATCACTTTTCGCGCGTCTTTAAACGAGTCTACGGTATTCCGCCCGAAACATTCAGTCATGCAGTGCGCCGACATGGCTTGATTTAGTCGAACGGAGACAGAAATTTTATTATAGGTTATTGGTTGCATAGATATTAGATGGGCGTATACATGCCCGTTCGTTTTACAGAACCGCCTTTAAACGGTTCATTTTCGGGGCCAATTTCTTGCGATGGGCGCGGGAGGGGATGCCCTGACTTTACCCGCAGAGCCGCTGTGCGCTTTGCCCATCGTGAGAGGACACCATGAAGTTTACTGAAATGGGGCTTAGCCCCGAAACCCTTAAAGCCATCGAATCGCTCGGATTTGAAACACCGACACCGATTCAAGAACAAGCCATTCCTCTGCTGATGGAAGGCCATCGCGATTTTATCGGCCTCGCCTCGACGGGCACCGGAAAAACCGCCGCGTTCGGCCTTCCGCTGCTGGAACGTATTAACGTCAACCAGCCCGTTGTACAGGCCGTCATTCTCTCCCCCACCCGCGAACTTTGCCTACAGATCGCGAGCGACCTGCGGAATTTTTCCAAATACATGAAGGACATCCGCATTGCCGCAGTGTACGGCGGCGCCAACATTGTAACGCAGATCCGCGAGCTCAAAGCGGGCGCACAGGTCATTGTGGCAACCCCCGGTCGTCTGGTCGACCTGATTGAACGTAAAGTCGCCAAGCTGGAATCGGTCTCAACCGTCGTGCTCGACGAAGCCGACGAAATGCTCAACATGGGCTTCAAAGAAGAACTCGACACCATTCTGGAGCGGGCGCCAAAGGAACGGCTGACCTGGCTCTTCTCCGCGACGATGGCCAAAGGCGTCGCGCGCATCGCCCAAAACTACCAACGCGATCCCGTCGAAATCTCTGTCGGCGTACGCAACGAAGTGGCTGCAAACATTGAGCATTTCTGCTTTATGGTCCACGAAAAGGACCGCTACCCCGCGCTTAAACGCATCCTCGACTATTTGCCCGAAATTTACGGACTTGTCTTCTGCCGTACCCGCGCCGAAACGCAGGAGGTTGCCGAGCGCCTCGTGGCCGACGGCTATTCCGCCGAGGCCCTCCACGGTGATCTCTCGCAGGCACAACGCGACAACGTAATGCGCAAATTTCGTAACCGCTCGCTCAGCGTCCTCGTCGCAACCGACGTCGCCGCGCGTGGAATCGATGTGAACGACATCACCCATGTGATTCATTATAAGCTGTCCGACGAAGTGGCCGCTTACACGCACCGCTCTGGCCGTACGGGCCGCGCCGGCAAATCGGGCATCTCCATTGCGCTGATCAATATGCACGAGCGCCGCCGCATCGCCGATCTTGAGCGCCGAAACAATATTCGCATTCGCTTGGAAAAGGTGCCGGATGCCCGCACCATCTGCGAAAATCAATTGCTCGCGCTCATCCATCGCGTGGTCGAAGTGGAGGTCAACGAAGAAGAGATCCGCGACTATCTTCCGCCCGCCTACGAAGCGCTCTGCCACCTCGAAAAGAAAGAAATTATCAAGCGCTTCATTGCCGTTGAATTCAACCACTTCCTCGAGTACTACCGCGAGGCCGAAGACATCAACGCAAAATCGCGTCCGCCGCGAGACCGCGAACGACAACCGAACCAACAGCGTTCCGACAACCAGAAGCGCAACAGCCGCTTGCAGGCCTACGACACCAAGCGCTTTTCCATCAACGTCGGTCGCGTCCACAAGGTTAACGCCGGTGCCATCGTGCGTCTGATCTGCGAAAACTGCAACGTACGCTCCAACCAGATCGGTGCCATCGATCTCGGCCGCGACAGCTCCTTCTTTGAAGTCTCCAAAGAGATTGCCGGAGCGATTCGCGCCGGAACACAGGATATGACGCTCGACGGACGAAAGGTCAGCATCCGCTCCGCCTCCGGCGGCCCAAACCGCCCGCAACAGCAGCAGCACCATCGCCGACGCGAAGACTAACCCATCTTCCGGGATTTTCCGTCAACGAAGGGACTGAATGTTTGACTAGGGCGTTCCGCATGACCACGTCCGGACATTCGGAGCGAAGCCCTTCGACCCTTCGCGCCCTGCAATTTCTATCTGCACTACTCCATCCCGCTGCGTGGTGCAGACCAATATGGAGTGCTCCGGCTCGACGGAGCTTTTAAATGATCGGCGTAAGGCAGACCCGCCTCGCAGGTGAACATTTGAAAGCGGCATCAAGCTGCCGCACTCCACAATTACATCGCGCCTTCGCGTGATCATCAAAAACACCCGCTGCGCTCAAGGCACAAAGTCCACCAATCTTCATCGTCCTCGTGCTCGTCCCCGTTCTCGGTTGGAAAATGTAACCTATCCAGAATCCTTTGCGTCCTTTGAGTCTTCGTGGTCAAAATTATTCATCCCCCGCTGCGCTGGAGGTCACAGAGGACTCGGAGATTTTTTCTCAGGCAAAATGATTTGGTGGCAGAATGATTTTCAATTCGCTGCTTTTCATTCATTCGTTGCAATCGAATCTCCAGACAAGCGAACCAGTACAGCCTGCGCTACGCGCCGGTTCATGCACCTTCGGCCTT
>JAAYDL010000315.1 GCA_012729265.1 Lentisphaerota bacterium
GCGGCGGCTAATGCGATGACGGAGGCCGGCTATCTCTTTTATGAGCGCCGGCTGTCGGATGTCTCCACGAAATCGAGAAAAAGTCTGATTGCGCTCGATGAGCCCGATTTGCTTGAGGGATTCGTGGGAACCCTTATAGAGAATATTCGGCGGCTAAAAGAATGCGATTTTGCTGTTGATCCGCTGATCGCGTCCTATACTGATTATGTGTCGATTTGTCGAACCACTCCGGTGACGCTCGATGAATTGGACTGAATTGCAGCGAATGAATGTAAGGCAACGAATCGGATCAATTATACCATTCGCTGCTTTACATTAATTCGTTGCTCAACTTGGAAGAAGGAGTAGAAGAAGATGGAGATTAAACTTAATTTTTTCGGAGCCGCCAAGAACGTTACGGGCTCGTGCTATTTTTTGGAAGCCAATGGGATGCGCCTTCTGGTCGATTGCGGACTGTATCAGGAACGCGATCTGAAACAGCGTAACTGGGATCCGTTTCCCGTTCCGGCCAATACGATTGATGCGGTGCTGCTGACGCATGCGCATCTGGACCACTGCGGCCGCTTGCCGAAGTTGGTGAAGGAAGGCTTTAAAGGAACAGTGTACGCGACCTCAGCGACAGCCGAGATCGCACACATTATTATGCTCGATTCGGCGCATATTCAGGAAGAAGACATTAAGCATAAGATGAAGCGGCACGAACGCTCGGGTAAAAAAAGTCCGTTTCCCTATGAACCGCTCTACACCATGGAGGACGCTGAGAAGGTGAAAAACCTGTTCTCCTCGGTGCGTTATAATACGCCGGTGCGGATCGGCGAAGGAATCACGGCTGAGTTTCGCGAGGCCGGTCATGTTTTCGGGTCTTCATCCATCCGTATCGTGGTGGAGCAGGACGGAGAAAAGCGTTCGGTGCTGTTCTCCGGCGATGTCGGCCGCTGGGACCTGCCGATTATGCGCGATCCCTACCAGTATGAAAACGCCGATTATGTGCTGATCGAGTCTACGTATGGCGACCGGGTGCACAAAGATGTAACCGATATTCCCCGCGAGCTGGCGCGGGTGATCAATGAAACTCATCAAGCCGGCGGCAACGTGGTGATTCCCAGCTTTGCGCTGGAGCGTACGCAGGAGCTGCTTTACCACCTGAACAATCTGCTGAAGGACGATCGAATCCCTCATTTAATGGCCTTTGTCGATAGCCCGATGGCGATCAAGATTACCGAGGTGTTCAAGAAACATCCAGAGCTCTTTGACGAAGAAACCATGGCGCATGTCCGCGCGGGTGAAAAACCGTGCGATTTCCCGGGGCTTACCATGTCGCAGTCGGTCGACCAGTCCAAGGCGATCAACCATATCAAAGGCACCGCAATCATTATCGCCGGTTCCGGCATGTGTACGGGCGGTCGCATTAAACATCACCTTAAAAATAATGTGAGTCGTCCGGAGAGTACGATCCTGTTTGTCGGTTATCAGGCGGTTGGAACGCTGGGGCGTATTTTGCTGGAGAAGCCCGAAACCGTTCGCATTTTCGGGGAAGAGCATCTGGTGAGGGCGCGTATCGAGCGCATCGGCGGATTCTCTGCTCACGCAGACCAAAATGAGCTCTTCCGCTGGCTCTCTTCCATTCAGAATCGACCGCGCAAGGTGTTTGTGGTCCACGGAGAAGAATCGCAGTCGAACGCTTTCGGAAAGTTCCTTTCCGAAAAGACCGGATGGGAATGCGTTGTCCCTGGCTATGAGCAGGAAATCGTGCTGGATTAAACGGTTCGCGAACCCAAAGAAAAGGTGCTCCCTTTCTGGAGCACCTTTTTTGTGGGTCTTCCGCCAAATCGGTGAGCAAAAAAATTGAGTTGACCACA
>JAAYDL010000316.1 GCA_012729265.1 Lentisphaerota bacterium
GCGGCACTCCTCTTCGAGGATTGCACAATCCATTTCACAGGAAAAAGGATTTCTCCGACGTAATAGATATTCATTCTCAAAATCCTTTTTCCCTACATGCATTGAATTGATTGGGAAGACATACAAGGCACAAAGAGCACAAAACTTAGAGTACTTCGTGCCTTAAGCGTAGCGGGTGTTTAAAATAAGGTGCTCAGGAATAAAGGGGTGTAATGGAAACGGTACTGATTATTGAAGATGATCCGAGCATGCTCATCGGGCTGAAGGATAACTTCGCGTTCAAGGGCTATAAAGTGCTCACCGCCGCCGATGGCGAAAAGGGGCTCGATGCCGCCTTAAACGCACGGCCTGACCTGATCATTCTCGATATCATGCTGCCCAAGATCAACGGCTACGAAATCTGCCGACTGCTTCGCCAGGAAGGGCTGGAAATGCCGATCATTATGCTCACCGCCAAGGGCGAGGAATCGGACGTTGTGCTTGGCCTCAATCTGGGCGCGGACGACTATGTCACCAAGCCCTTCAGCATTAACGAACTCCTCGCCCGCGCCGCCGCATTCCTGCGCCGCACCCGTAAAACCGAGACCGCCGACCTCGTCGAATTTGGCGATCTTCAGCTCGACCGCGCCGCCCGAAGGCTCACGCGCAACAGCGAAGAGATCGAGCTCTCGCCCAAGGAGTTCAACCTGCTCACCTATTTTATCGAAAAAACCGGTCGTGCGCTGACGCGCGATGAAATCCTCAACGCCGTCTGGGGCTACGACTGCATCGTCACCAGCCGCAGCGTCGATCGCTTCGTCACCACCCTGCGCAACAAAATTGAACCCGACCCCGCCAACCCTGTTTTTATCCACACGGTCCGGCAAGTCGGCTACCGCTTCGATCCGGATTAATTCCATCGAAATCTCCAAGGTTCCCATAAAAGCTCAAGGGCAAATCCTCCAAATTTGGGGGGCTTATGCCGTTGCTATGATTCGTCGATATCTGCTACCTTGTTCTGATCAATTTTACGGAAAGGAACAAGACCACTATGTCTGATGCCCAAAATGATCTAAAAAGTCAAAAAGATGCCTCTTTTAGGGCCGCGCAAAACCCGGATGCGAAAGGCTACGGAGCCGATCATATTACCGTGTTGGAGGGGATCGCTGCAGTTCGTAAACGCCCGGCGATGTATATCGGCGATACGGGATCGAGAGGATATCACCACTGCGTTTATGAGGTGGTGGACAACTCCATCGACGAAGCGTTGGCGGGATATTGCTCCCACGTGGAGGTCTGCATTAATGAAGACGGATCGCTGAGCGTGACCGACGACGGCCGCGGTATTCCGGTGGACATGCATCCGACGGAAGGGAAGCCGGCGGTTACGGTGGTGTTGACCGTACTGCACGCGGGCGGTAAATTTGACTCCGAATCCTACAAGGTTTCCGGCGGTCTCCACGGGGTCGGTGTTTCCTGTGTGAACGCGCTGTCGGAATGGCTGGAAGTGGAAGTTAAACGCGACGGATTTGTGCATCATCAGCGCTTTGAGCGCGGGGTTGAGGTGACCGACCTCGTTACGATCGGCAAGACCAACGATACCGGAACGAAGGTGACCTTTAAACTGGACCCCACTATTTTCACTCACGAAGGCGGCTTCCAGTGGGATATTCTTTCGGCCCGTCTGCGTGAGCTGGCGTTCCTGAACCGCGGCGCAAAAATTACGCTCACCGAAGACGCCACCGGTCGTGAAGAGGTCTTTATGTATGAGGGCGGCATTCTGGAATTTGTCCAGCATCTGAATCGGAACAAGTCGCCGATGCATCCGGATGTGATCTATTTTGAGCGCGAAAAGGACGGCGTAACGGTTGAAATCGCCATGCAGTATTCCGACGCGTACAACGAAACCATCTTTTCGTTTGCCAATAATATTAACACGATTGAGGGCGGCACGCACCTCTCCGGATTCCGTTCGGCGCTGACACGCACAGTCAACCAGTACGCCAAGAACAACAAGCTGATCAAAGACGATAAGCAGGCGATGGGCGGCGACGATATCCGTGAAGGGCTCACCGCTGTCATCAGTGTAAAGATTCCCGATCCGCAGTTTGAGGGTCAGACCAAAACGAAACTTGGCAACGGCGAAGTAGAAGGCATCGTTACGCAAGTTGTGAACGATGAACTCGGAAACTATTTTGAGGAAAACCCTTCTGTTGCACGCACCATTATTGAGAAAGCGGTCGTTGCAGCGCGTGCACGGCTGGCGGCGCGTAAGGCGCGCGATCTGGCACGGCGCAAGGGAGCTCTCGAAAGCGGCGGCCTGCCGGGCAAACTGGCCGACTGCTCCAGCCGCGATCCGGCCCGCTCCGAACTGTTCATTGTGGAAGGAGACTCTGCGGGCGGCTCCGCAAAGCAAGGGCGTGAACGCGAGTTTCAGGCGATTCTCCCGGTTAAAGGTAAAGTAATCAACGTGCAGAAGGCGCGTCTGGATAAGGTGCTGGCCAACGAGGAAATCCGAACCATGATTACCGCCATCGGAACGGGCATCGGCGAGGATGACTTCGACATCGAAAAGGCGCGCTACCATAAAGTGATTATCATGACTGACGCGGACGTTGACGGCGCACACATTCGAACGCTGCTGCTGACCTTCTTCTATCGTCAGATGCCGCAGCTGATCGAACACGGCTACGTCTACATCGCTCAGCCGCCGCTGTATAAGGTGACGCGCCGAAAGCGCGAGGAGTATGTCGAATCCGATGCACACCTGACCCAAATTCTGCTCGACCTCGGAGCCGACGGACTGCGCCTTGAACAGCTCGACGGCACCGAGCTGCTCGACACTAAAGGACTCCGCGAGCTGCTGGAACATCTGGTGCAGGTGGAAGAGATTGCAGACAAACTGCGGCGCCGGGGAATTGCACTGAACGATTTCCTCTCCTATCGCGACGAGGCAACCGGCAACTTCCCGCAATATTGTGTCTACCTGAACGAGCTGGGCGAAGACCTCGACCTGCGCTTTGCACTCGACGATTACGCCCTGAAGGCGATCAACGAAGAAGTACAACGTGCGGCGGCGAAAGTGATCGATGCTGAAGGGTCAGAAGAAGCCGTTGAATCGGAACGAAAAATCTGCGAACCGCGCCGAAAAGAGCTCTTCTTCTCCAAAAATCTGAAAGAAATTGTCGATACGCTGGCCAACTCCGGATTCTCTATCCATCAATTGATTGGAGCCGAAGAACCGATTTTCAATCTGGACGACAAAGGCACCAAGCTGGAGGCCAATTCGCTGATGGATCTGCTCGGTCTGGTTCGCGGCCTCGGCCGCAAGGGCATGAGCATTCAGCGCTATAAAGGTTTGGGTGAAATGAACCCGGATCAGTTATGGGAAACCACGCTCGATCCGGAAAAACGCCGCATGACCAAAGTGGTGCTTGCAGATGCCGTTAAGGCCGACGAAATGTTTACCATCCTGATGGGCGATGAAGTGGAGCCTCGGCGCGAGTTTATTCAGGAGAACGCACTTAACGTTACAAATCTAGACATTTAGTTTTTTGGAGACGAAAAATGAAAGTTGAGCTGATCAAAGATAAAGATGGATTCACCGCTAAAGTGGCCAGTCACAAACATATCGTTGCCTTTGGTTTTACCAAACAGGAAGCGCTGGAAGAGCTGATCGGCGTGGCCGAGTCTGAACTGGAGTCCGAAAATGAAATCCGGCAGATCGAAAAGCGGGTTCAGGAATACCTTCATAAAATTGAAGGCGAGGAGTGAAGGATGCAAATTGAAGTCAAAAAAGATGGCGATGGATATTTGGCCAAAGTGAAGGGCCGCGAAAATCTCTACGCCTTCGGAGCTTCCGAAGAAGAGGCTCTGAATGAGTTGGGCAACGTGGTCGAAATGATGATGGATTATCATTTGGAGCAGGTGGAAGTAGAACGAAAGGTGCGGAACCAGCTTCAGAAGGCTGCTCATGCCGTATAGCTTCCGGCAGATTTTAAAGATGGTTGAACTCTCCTACGACGAGTTCCACAAACTTGGTTGAACACGAAAGACAGAATATGGAAAACATCAACGAACGTATTGACCTGATCAATATTGAAGATGAGATGCAGCGGGCGTACATCGACTATTCGATGTCCGTCATTGTAGGCCGTGCGCTGCCGGATGCCCGCGATGGGCTGAAACCGGGCAACCGCCGCATTCTCTACGCCATGAAGGAACGCGGATGGACGCATAACAAAGCATACGTCAAATGCGCGAAGGTAGTCGGTGAAGTGATCGGTAACTACCACCCGCACGGCGACTCCGCGGTGTATGACACGATGGTTCGTATGGCGCAGAACTGGGCGATGCGCGGCATGTTGATCGATGGTCAGGGCAACTTTGGTTCAATCGACGGTGACCGCGCGGCGGCCTATCGTTATACCGAATGTCGACTCCGTCCCCTCGCGGAAGAAATGCTGGCCGATATCGACAAAGAAACCGTCGATATGAACCCGAACTTTGACGAATCGCTCATGGAGCCTTCCGTACTTCCGGCTCGTATTCCGAATCTGCTGGTGAACGGATCGACCGGTATCGCGGTCGGCATGGCCACCAACATTCCGCCGCACAACCTCGGCGAAGTGATCGACGGCACGATCCTGCTGATCGATAATCCAAATGTAACCATCGACGAACTGCACGAACTAATCAAGGGCCCTGACTTCCCGACCGGCGGCACCGTATACGGTCTCAATGCCGTACGCGATTTTTACGCTACCGGCCGCGGGAAAATTAAGGTGCGCGGAAAAGCCGATATTGAGGAAGACGACAGCGGCAAGGCGCGCATCATCATCACGGAAATTCCGTATGCGCTCAATAAGACCCTGCTGATTCAAAAGATGGTTCAACTCGTCCGCGACAAAAAGCTTGAGGGCATTTCCGATATCCGCGACGAGTCGGGCAAAGAGGGTATTCGTCTGGTGATTGAGCTGAAGCGCAACGCTGTGCCGAATGTTCTGCTCAACAACATCTATAAAAATACGCAGATGGAGCAAACCTTTGGCGGCATTATGCTGGCGATCGACAAAGGCAAACCGCGTGTAATGAACCTCAAGGAAACGCTCCAGTGCTTTGTTGATCACCGTTTCGATGTGGTTACCCGCCGGACCGAGTTCGATCTGGAAAAGGCTCGGGCCCGCGCACATATTCTCGAAGGGTACCTGCTCGCCATGGAAAACATGGACGAGGTGGTCCGCATTATTCGCGACTCCAAAACCCGCGATGAGGCGCAGGAGCGTTTGATCGAAAAATTTGGTTTCAGCGAAATTCAGGCCAAAGCCATTCTTGAAATGCGTTTGTATCAGCTCACCGGCTTGGAACGCGACAAAGTGGAAGCGGAATATGCAGAGCTGATGAAGCTGATTGAATATCTCGAAGACCTGTTGGCCAATCCGAAAAAGATTTTCGGGGTGATCAAGGAAGACCTTGAGCAAATCCGCGCCAAATACGATGATCCGCGCAGGACCGACCTCTCGATCGACGAAGGCGAGATTGATATTGAAGACCTCATTGCCGATGAACCGTGCGTGATTACCCTTTCAAATACGGGTTATATCAAGCGCGTTCCGACGGACACCTATCGCCAGCAGCGCCGCGGCGGTAAGGGCGTTATGGGGATGAGCACCAAGGATGAGGATTTCGTGGAGCATATTTTCTCCGCTTCAACGCACGACTATCTGCTCTGCTTCACCGAGGCAGGCCGGATGTATTGGCTGAAGGCGTATTATGTGCCGGAAGGCACCCGCCAGAGCCGCGGCCGTTCTTTGGCCAACGTGCTTTCTATGGCGCAGGACGAAAAGCTCGCCGCCATTCTTTGTGTGCGGGAACTCGACGACGATACGCATAACCTGATCATGGCCACCAAGAAGGGCGTCGTGAAAAAGACCGTCCTTTCGGCCTATAAAAACGTCCGCGTGGCCGGCATCAACGCCATTAATATTGACGAAGATGACCAGCTGATCGGCGTTAAGCTGACCTCCGGCGAAGATGAAATTATCCTCAGCATGAAGAACGGCAAGGCCATCCGCTTTAAAGAGCAGGACGCACGGCCCATGGGCCGCGTGGCCCGCGGTGTACGCGGTGTAAGGCTTGAAGGCGACGACGAAGTGGTTACCGTTGAAATCGTCGATAATGCAGCGACCATGATGGCCATTACCGAAAACGGCTACGGCAAACGCACGAGCTTTGACGAATATCGACTGCAGTCGCGCGGCGGCAAAGGAATCATCAGCATTCAGACGAGCGAACGCAACGGCAAGGTCGTCAGCGCCCACGCAGTGACCGACGAACATCGGTTGATGCTGATCTCTGAAGGCGGACAGATGATCTGTATCGGCGCGTCCGATCTGCGCGTCATTGGTCGTAACACGCAGGGCGTTCGGCTGTTTAACCTGAAGGAAAACGACAGGCTGGTTTCCGCAGCGGTGCTCGATCCGGAAGAGGAAGAGACCGAAACAGTGGAAACCGTCGAAGGAAGCGAAGTTACCGATAGCGGCGCGGATGCACCGACGGCTGCATCAACCGAGGAATAACGTAGACGCGGCATCCTGCCGCGTTGTGCCTTTTCGGAAACGAAGCTAAGCTTTGTCTACAATCATGAAAACCACCGTCAAAAACATCGGAATCATTCTGCTGGTCAGCGCGGTGCTGGCGGGGGTGGCAAACTGCGTCCACCCCCGAAAAATTCCGTGGGTGCAGAAACGCTCCGATCAGGTGGAGATTAGAGCCAAGGAGCAGAATCAGAAAATTATCGGATTCGCTCAGGCGCAGGAAAAATTCCGAGCACTGAACGCTCTCTTTGTTGATGCGCGTACGGCGGAAGAGTTTGCGAAGGGGCATATTCCCGGTTCCGTCTCACTGCCGTTTGCGCACTTCAACGGCGAAGAATATTTCATGACGACCTTCGACCTGGTCGATTCGGGAAAAGAGCTTGTGATCTACTGCAGCAGCCGAGAGTGCGATGACGGCCGCCTGCTTGCAGCAGAGCTCGAAATGCTGGGCTGTACCAACGTAATTCTCTTTATCGATGGATTTGACGGATGGGAAAAAGAAGGCGGCGAGGTGGAAAAATGAGCCGCCAACGTACCATTTACGGCATCACCTTCTGGATTGCCGCACTCATTCTTGCCGCGACCTTCTTTGTGGGGACTTCGAAAATTGCCAACCCCGCCGACTTTGCTGAAACCGTCTACCGCTTCCAACTTTTGCCGGAGGTGTTCGTTAACCTCGTCGCCATCTATCTGCCGTGGGTAGAAGTCGTGAGCGCCGTCTGTCTCTTGTTTGTGCCCCGGTTCCGTACGGCGGCACTCTGGATTCTTCTGCTCTTGCTCATCGGCTTTACCATCGGCATCGGCATAAATATTGCCCGCGGAGCCGACTTCGGCTGCGGCTGTTTCGGTCGTAACGACGATGCGCCCCTAAGCATGTTCCACGTCTTCCGCAACTCCGGTCTGATCGCCCTGACCCTCATTGCGCTGATCTGCAAAAGAAAGATCGGGCGCTTGAGCAAATAATCCGCTGCGCCGGATCAACCAACTTGTTCAGGATGGACAAAAAAAGCCCCGTTTTAAACCGGGGCTTTTCACGAAAGATCTTATCTAGGTGATTATTTCACACCAGTTCCTTCGGACAACGTCAGGGTTTTCCCGGAACTAATCCATTCGGCCAAAATGACCTTGCAGTATTTACTGGTGGAAAGATGCATAGACTCAGCTCTTCTCTCCAGTTCATCCGCCATCGTGTTCGACATGTTGATCCCGATAGTTTTCGTGTTTTTCTCTACTACTTTTTTAGCCATAATTATACTCCTTGCTTTTCGCCACGTGGAGACAGAGAGAAACATGATCCGTGTAGAAAATCAAGCAGCTTGTGGGGAATTCTCCCACACAGATTAAGCTTTTTAGGCTAACATATTTCTGCACACAAAATCTTTTATATTTTGGGAGCTGGCATCATTGAACCCCTCCTCCGTTTTCTCCGAGCATTGGATGATAAATAAGGGCTGCTTTTCACCATGGATTTTGGACGGGTTGATGCATAAAAAAGCGCCACAAGGACAAACAAAAACCCCTTCAGTTTTGGAACTTATAGGGGTTTTATAAAAATGGTAGAAGCGTGGGGGCTCGAACCCCAGACCCGCTGATTAAGAGTCAGATTGAAACTGCGTAATAGCAAATATTTACATAATTTTGGTTACAGAATGGTTACAAAACCCTATATTCACTCTGTCCAAAAAAGCAGCGAAGCGCACATAGGAGCATAGAGGAAAAATGGCACGTCCAAGAACCGGTAGCTTGATCAAACGCGGAAAAATAGGAACCTATTATCTCCGCTATTCACTGAACGGGAAAGTAGTACAAGAATGCCTGCATACCACCATCAAATCGGAAGCCGAAATTGCATGCGACAAAATTATGTACCCGCTTAGAAAAGCGGATGAGGAAGCCGTTCTCCAGCAAGTTGAACTGCGGATAAAAAACGTCCACGACAAGCTCGAAGAATTGGAAGAAGGAAGAACGCCTCCGACAAAAGTCAAAAATGCCTGGGTCGAATTTATTAATTCACACAACCGCCCGGATTCAGGAACGCGAACATTAGCTGGTTATAAATCGCAATACACACGATTCCTCAAGTGGTTGACAAGATACCACAAGGAGGTTGTGGAGATGCGTCAGGTCGGCATGGAGATCGCAGAGGCATATGCCGACAACCTACGTACTGAAAATTACTCAGCTTCGACCTATAATCAGCATTTGAAAACCTTGAGCCTCATTTGGGGGGTGCTGAGCAGGAAAGCAAAAATAGATCACAATCCTTGGGCTTGGGATAAAGCAACCAAGACCGGTATCATGCGACGTTCTTTAACCTCCGAAAAAGCCGCAAGAAAGAGGAGGGCACTTTCACCAGATGAACTGACACAAATATTTAAACATGCCCGAGGCGACTACCACACCCTATTTATGATTCTGCTATTTACGGGTCAGCGCCTTGTGGATGCCGTTAAAATGGAGTGGCAGAGTATCGACTTAGCAAAGGGAACCATTTCAATCATTCCGCAGAAGACCGCCCGTCGAACCGGCAGACAGGTATATATTCCGCTTTTGCCGCAACTTCGTCAGGAGCTGGAATCCAAGATCAAATCAGGAAAATATATTTTGCCGGAGTTGGTGAACCTTTACGACCGTGACGCGGGTAGCAGCTTGTCAAAATCTATGAAGGATATTTTCCAAGCCGCCGGAATAGAAACACAAATCGAGGGAGGGAAAAAATCCATTACGAAAGTCGGCGCACATAGCTTTCGGCACAGCTTCGTTACGATAGCCCGGTCTGCCGGAATCCCCGATGCCATGATCCGCACCATCACCGGTCATGAATCCTTAGAAATGGTCGATCACTATACGCAATTTACTCCTGAAACCGTCTCCAAACTCGCAGACAGCCTTTCTGGCCAACAAACAACCGAACACAAATCACTTCAGGCTCCAGACACATCAACCGAGGGAAACAGAATCAAATCACTATTGACCGAAATGACGGATGAGAATTGGAAAAATAAACGCTCCAAGATACTCCATTTATTGGAAGGAAAGTAATATTTAAGATCATATACCGATGATTCGTGATCGCTCCGAGTGGGTCAAGATCATCGGCTATATAAGGGGTTAAACCGGGATTCCCCCCAGTCGATCATCTGAAGCGTTCTGGTTTAAACGATAGACTGATTTGAGGAAACGGCTCCCGTTTAAATAAACTTGATCTACTTCATTCTGTCTTCCGCGCTCATTCTTATTTCAGAATCGAAAGTCCAGCCCGTTGAAATACTTCTGGCCACGCACGGATGGCAGTTCGGTCATATTCGCGGGTGGGTTCTGTAAGTTTTGTCCAAGGAATCAAATCGGGGTGTAAACGTTTCGTGTCATCGCGTGTAGGGCTAAATCGCCAACCCTGCATAAGGCGTTCAATCAACCACCGCCCATGTTCTTTTTCGCCCCCGAGCAGGACACCGGTATGGACCTGCACGAGAGCTTTCTAACCGCGCTCGCCCTATTTCAGGGGTAAATAGGCCGCATCGCGCGTAGCGCCCATGGCCTTCACTGCACTCTCATTGCCGGTCAATGAGTCGTAAAAGGCGATTTCGTCATCGGTCAGATACTACCCCCCGTAAAATACTTCGCGCAAAAATGGTAGGGATGCATGTCCTGAAATTGCCTCAAGTTATCCACCACAGTCACCAGCCGACAGCTTGAAGTACCGCCGTTCTTCTCTCCACGCATTCCACGCCCGACAATTTGCATATACCGAACGGGACTGAACACCTGCCGCGCGATGAGCACCATGTCAGTCTTTGGCGCATCGAATCCCGTCGTCAGGACGCTATGGTTGCAAAGCACGCGAATCTCACCACGCTGGAAACGCTCAAGGAAGTAGCGGCGAGACGACGTGGGCGTTGTCCTGCTCACTGCGGCGGCGGGAATACCCGCTATGTACAATCGTGCCGCCATTTCTTCGGCGTGTTTTACCGACTTGGCGAAAAATAGGATGGAACGTTCACTGGCTTGCTGGATGAGCTCCATGAGTAGTTGGTTACACTTCTCATCCACGGCGAGCCGCTGATTGAGGCCTTCAAGAATGTTCTTGAAATCCAACCCCTCCCAGTTGGTGAGATCACTAACCCGTCTTTCGCTGTTCGCGGGTAAAAGTGGCTTGTTTGTTGGGTTTCCGCTCAAAGGTCTGCCCCACATTTTTTCTGCAGCTCTTCGAGCCGGGGAAGGTGGTTGATCGGGCAATTTCAAGTTCATGCCACGATTCTTCCAGAGAAAGACAGGTCGTCAATGGGTGAGATTTTCCCCACAGGCTGTTTTGAACCATCTACCCCC
>JAAYDL010000317.1 GCA_012729265.1 Lentisphaerota bacterium
TGCCTCGTCGTCCCTGTACATCTGGTTGACGCTCCTGGACGCGCCGAAATTGATGACATGCACGTGATTGTCGGGCGCATGGACCTCCTCTCCCGGATAAAGCTTGAAGTCCAGGTCGTATTTCCTCCAGTAGTCTATGGCCTCCAGTGAGGGTTCCATCCTCCGATGGTCGCTGATGGCCGCAAAATCCATGCCGATCTCGCGGCAGCGCGCAGCCATGTACAGGCAGTCCTCCTTACCGTCGGAGCCAATGGTGTGCAGATGGAAATCCCCCCGGAAGGGACGGAGGGCATACAAGTCGGGATCGACGGAATACACCACTGCGGAGAACTCGCTTGTGGGACGTCGGACCGTGGGACTTGCCAGGCAGACGACAAAGCGATGCTCCTGCTCCGCCGCGAATTCCATCTGGATGATCAATTCGCCATTCTCCAGTCTCCACACGTCCTTTGAAAGCGTTGTGTCCTTCGATGCATCCTCCAGAGACGCCTTCGCCGCATCCGACCACAGCCCTGCGTATGGAAAATACTTGACGGAGATGTCATCCTCCGCGTGCAACGCCAGATACTTGTAGCGGGGACGTATGCGTATCTCGCTGACCTTGTTCGCCGGCACAACCTTAGGGAACACATCAAAACCATTCATGGAATTCACTCCTAAATTAAAATCCGAGCTTTGGGAAGTCAATACCCTATAATACTAGTGAGTACCGAGTTCCTGGCAACTCGGCAATTGCGTAATATAATATGCTGGAGGTTAACAGTGCCCTCGCAAATTTCGCTCCCATAAATTCCTGCATATCCCAGAAAATAAATTCACAATGCCTGCGCTCTCATGTCTATGTTTGAAAGCGAAATAGTATGAGACGGGGAAAAATTGGCAGAATCCGCCGAAATCCGGATTGTTTTTTTCAAAATGCGGTATATTGAAATAGCAGGCCGGAACCAATCCGGTTGGTTAAACTAGGGGAGAGAGAAGATGAATACTCGATTCCACCAATTGTTCCGCCGGTTCGCGCTGATGGGGCTGATGCTGATGTTGCCGGCCATGATTGCGGCTTCTGCGGTGGCACGGGAGGCCATTATCGTGGACCACACTTCGACCGATCTTGGAAAAATCCCGGAAAAAGCCATTGAAAAGGCGAAAAAGAACCTTCAGGTGGCTTACGGTCACACTTCGCACGGCAGTCAGGTCGTGGCCGGCATGGATGCGCTGCGCCGCCGCGACCCGGCGCGTTTTGCCTTCGGACGCGACGGCAACGGCTTGTCCTTTCTGGACAGGACACCGAAAGGCGATCTCGGCAATCCCGATCGGACGACGTGGGCGACGCGGACCCGCGAATTTCTGCAGGGGCCCGGCCAGGATCGCAACGTCATCGTCTGGTCGTGGTGCGGACAGGTTTCCTCTGCCTCGGAAAAGGATATTCGAACCTACCTCGAACTGATGAGCAAACTCGAAAAGGATTTCCCCGATGTCACCTTTGTCTATATGACCGGGCACCTCGACGGCTCGGGGCAGAACGGCAATCTCAACCGTCGGAACGACCAGATCCGCGATTTTTGCCGGAGGAACGGCAAGGTGCTGTTCGATTTCGCCGACATCGAAAGTTACGATCCCGATGGCAAGATTGATTATATGAGGCTCAATGCCACGGACGGCTGCAACTATCGGGAAAACGGCGTCACCCGCAACTGGGCGGACGACTGGATCGCGCAACACCCCGATCACCAGCTGGCGCTGCCCGGCTCCGCCGCGCATAGTCGCCCGCTCAATGGAGCGCTCAAGGGACAGGCGTTCTGGTATTTGCTGGCGCGTCTCGCAGGGTGGAACGGGCGATAAAAACGAATTGGGCAAAGACCCATTTGCCCGGATCGGGCAATCGGAATTGAAAAATCGTGGTGACAAAGACTGATAAAAAATAACATTATCTTTGTATGCAGCGGCGATTGTGCTTTTTTGAACA
>JAAYDL010000318.1 GCA_012729265.1 Lentisphaerota bacterium
CCGTCTGATTCAGCGCGCCGGTCGTGTGGACCGTATCGGGCAAAAGTCCGATACGATACTGTGTTACTCCTTCTTGCCTGCAGATGGTGTGGAAAGGATCATTCGCCTTCGCGCAAGGGTCAAACAGCGCCTGCGGGAAAACGCGGAGGTTGTCGGAACGGACGAAACGTTCTTTGAAGGTCAGGACAACGGCCAGGTTGTCCGCGATCTGTTTACTGAGAAGGCCGGCATCCTCGACGGCGATGAAGATACCGAGGTTGATCTCGCCTCCTATGCCTATCAGATATGGAAAAATGCCATTGATAAACATCCCGAACTGGCGAAAACCATACCCAGTATGCCGAACGTCGTCTACTCGACGCGGCCGCATAAGCCGAAGACCAACCAGCCGGAAGGAACATTGGTTTACCTACGCACCGCCGAGGGTAATGATGCCCTGGCCTGGATCGATAGGAACGGAAACAGCGTCACCGAATCTCAGTTTGCGATATTAAAAGCTGCCGAATGTCTTTCCGGCACCCCGGCGCTGCAACGCCACTCCGGTCACCACGAGATGGTCGCCAAAGGAGTGAAACTGATTGTCGAGACCGAAAAGTCCGTCGGCGGACAACTCGGCCGCCCTTCCGGCGCCCGATTCCGCACTTATGACCGCCTCAAATCATACGCTGAAGAAATTAAGGGCACCCTTTTCGAGACGCCCGCACTCCATAAAGCCATTGAAGACATTTATAAGTATCCACTGCTCCAGTCCGCAACCGACACGCTGAATCGGCAGCTCAAGAGCGGCATCAGCAACCCCGCGCTGGCAGAGTTGGTCATGGCGCTTCGTGATGATGCCCGCCTCTGCCGCGTGACGGAAAATGTCGAAGCGACTGAACCCCAGGTAATCTGTTCCCTTGGCCTTAAGGCAGAAGATACCGATATGAAAGAGGAAGCAAAATGAAATTTGATAAAACCGAAGTCCACAAGTGCCTTAAGTCGTTCGATTTCAAAACGCTCTTTCGCGAGCATCTCGGTTGGGACAATCACCAGGCACAACTTGACATCCCTGTAAATGGTGAAAACTTTTCCCTCTCCGCCATCGCCCAGAAGCGGGGTTTTGTCGCCTTCATTTGTGATGGTCCTATCCCGGAACGCGCTACACGACTTAAGATCGACCACCAAATTACCAAATCCGCCCGGGAGCATTTTGTTGTTTACGCGGACAAAACCGACGGACAGCAAGTCTGGCAATGGGTGCGCCGCGAGCAGGGCAAACCTCTGGCCAATCGAGACCACCGTTTTGACATCCGCCAGTCCGGTGATTTTCTGATACAGAGGCTGGATCAGATTGCAGTGGATATGGATGAAGAAGAAACCATCACCGTCGTAGACTTGGCGGGACGTGCCCGTGCCGCCTTCGATGTCGATAAGATCACGAAACGGTTTTATGACCGCTTCAAGAGCGAACACACTGCTTTCCTCAATCTGATCAAGGGATTCCCACGGCCTCAGAAGATCACCGGCAAGGAGGACCCTCATCCTGATTTGCAGTGGTATACGTCGCTCATGCTCAACCGCTTGATGTTCGTCTATTTCATCCAGAAGAAGGGATTTCTTGACGGCGATACCGAATACATGCGCAATCGTCTGAGGATGGTTGAGCAGGCGCGAGGTAAGGACGAGTTCCAGTCCTTCTACCGCTACTTTCTCCTGCGGCTCTTTCACGATGGCCTGGGCAGATCGACTGACGAACGCAATCTTGATCCCACAATGGAGAAGCTCCTAGGCGCCGTCCCTTTCCTTAACGGCGGTTTTTTCGAAGTTCATGAACTTGAGCAGCGTTATCCAGAAGTAGACATCCCCGATCAGGCCTTCGAAAAACTCTTCGACTTCTTTGACCAATACCGCTGGCACCTCGATGAGCGCCCCTTGCGCGCCGACAACGAGATCAACCCCGACGTGGTCGGCTATATCTTTGAGAAATACATCAACCAGAAACAGATGGGGGCCTATTACACCAAGGAAGACATCACGGAATATATCAGCAAGAATACGGTCATTCCGTTTCTTTTCGACACAGCCCAGAAGAAGTGCGCCATCGCCTTCAATCCCGACAGCGCTCTTTGGCGGTTGCTCCGCGACAACCCCGACCGCTACATCTACCCTGCTGTCCGTCATGGAGTGGTTTGTGAAGATGGGTTGGTCGTTCCTGAGTCCGAATTGCCCGACTTCGTCCAGAAAGGCATGAGCGACCCCCAAGCCCGCATGCACGACAACCGCTACAATCTCCAGCAGGCGCAGGCCGACGACCCGATACGCCTTGTCACTGAAACCTGGCGGGAATATGCCTGTCGCCGCAACCGCTGCCTGGATATACGGGAGAAAATGCACCGGGGAGAAGTCCACTCGATCAACGACCTGATTACGCTGAACCTGGATATCTGGCAATTCGCCCGCGACGCCATCGTCAATGCCGAAGGGCCGGAACTGCTGCGCGCATTCTGGCATGTCATTGAAAAGGTTACCGTTCTCGATCCGACTTGCGGATCAGGGGCATTTCTCTTCGCCGCCCTGCGGATACTGGAAACACTTTACAGCGATTGCCTGGAGCGGATGGCAAGATTTATTGAAGACCTTGAGAGAAAGCCGCATCATCCTAAACAGTTCAATGATTTCAAGACGGTCCTGGCCCGGCTTGCCGAACACCCCAGTGAGCGCTATTTCATCCTCAAATC
>JAAYDL010000319.1 GCA_012729265.1 Lentisphaerota bacterium
AGCCGCTTCAGGCGCGGCTTCAGCCAGTGCGGTCGGGAGCAGGATCTTAACGGCATTCTGAGCCGCAACCGCTTCGTCGGTACGAACGTTTACGCCGCAGATTTCAACCGCTTTTTCGAGCGCAGCCGTAAGGTCGGCATTAACCCCCATTTCGAGCAGCTTAGCCACGTTCTGGCGCAGCAGCGCGCGGTTGTTGTCAACCGCCAGACGGAAGCCCAGACCGTATTCAGCATTGTCCTCGAAGAGCGAGTTTGCCCAAGCCGGACCGCGCCCGTCTTCAGACTTGCAGTACGGGATGGTCGGGAAGGTACCGCCGTAAATGGAGGAGCAACCCGTTGCATTGGCAACCATCATGTGTTCGCCGCAAACCTGCGTAACGAGTTTCACATACGGCGTTTCGCCGCAACCTGCGCAGGCACCGGAGAATTCAAACAGCGGCTGCTTGAACTGCAGACCCTTAACGGTGGTTTCAGCCGCTCCGTCGAGGATGTTGTTCGGCAGCGCATCAAAGAAGGTGGTGTTTTCAACTTCACCCGCTTCGCGCTCTTCTTCGAGCGTCTTGAACTCAAGCGCCTTGGTCTTGGCCGGGCAGGTTTCCACGCAGACACCGCAACCGGTGCAGTCTTCAATGTATACCTGAATCTTGTATTCCAGATCCCTTTCGTTCTTAGTCTTCGACTTAACGGTCTTGAAGGTTTCCGGAGCGTCGGCCAAACGTGCAGGTTCAATCTGCTTCGCACGGATTACCGCGTGAGGGCAGGCCATTACACACTGGTTACACTGAATGCAGTTATCGGAGATCCATTCCGGAACGCGCGGAGCAACACCGCGTTTTTCAAGCTTGGTGGTTGCCGTCGGCAGCGAACCATCGAACGTCATCTTGGAAACCGGAACGTCGTCGCCCTTCTGGAGCATGGACGGCAGAATTACGTTTTTCGCGAAGTCGGACGCATCCGCCGGAAGCAGTTCCGCCGGAACATACGCCTTGCCGACGCTGTCCGGAACCGCAACTTCTTCGATCGCTGCAACGGAAGCGTCAATCGCCTTCCAGTTCATTTCAACGATATCCATCCCTTTACGTTCAAAGGATTTCTTGGCCGCCGCTTTAATCAGATCAATCGCTTTGTCGGCGTCAAGAATACCGGAGAGTTTAAAGAAGGCGGTCTGCATGACGGTGTTAATACGTCCGCCAAGGCCGACTTCCATGGCAATCTTCAGCGCGTTCACGTTGTAGAACTTAATTTTGCGATCAATGATGATCTGCTGCTCTTCCTTGGTGAGGTGAGAGAACACTTCGTCCGTCGGGATTTCAGAGTTCAGCAGGAACACACCGCCTTCTTTCAGCGGTCCGAGCATGTCGTAACGACCGATGTAAGCCGGGTTGTGACACGCAACAAAGTCCGCATCCGTCACGAGGAACGGGTAGTTCACTTTGCTGTCGCCGAAACGCAGATGAGAAACCGTTACGCCGCCGGACTTCTTGGAGTCGTATGCAAAGTACGCCTGTGCATACTTTTCAGTCGCACCGCCGATGATCTTAATGGAGTTCTTGTTCGCGCCGACCGTACCGTCAGCACCGAGACCCCAGAACATGCAGGAAACAACATCGTCCGGCATAATATTGATGTTTGCACCAACCGGAATGGAAAGGTGGGTTACGTCATCTTCGATACCGACCGTGAAGCCGTGCCACGCACCGTTATCGATGTGGTCGTAACATGCTTTAACCATGGCCGGAGTGAATTCCTTGGAGGAAAGGCCGTAACGGCCGCCGATAATCTTGCAGCCTTTGCCTTCGAGCGCAGCAACAACGTCGAGGTAAAGCGGCTCACCGAGATTCCCCGGCTCTTTGGTGCGGTCGAGAACGATGATCTTCTTCGCGGTTTCCGGAATGCAGCCGGCGAAAGCTTTTGCAGAGAACGGACGGTACAGACGCACCTTAATGAGACCCAGCTTTGCGCCTTGCGCGTTCAGCTTTTTAACCGTCGATTCAACCGTGTCACAGGCAGAACCCATGGCAACGATCACCTTCTCGGCATCTACGGCGCCGACATAGTCGAACAGATTATACTTGCGGCCGAACTTGGCTGCAAAGGCATCCATGTATTCCTGAACAATTCCAGGAATCGCGTCATAGTATTTGTTGGATGTTTCACGACCCTGGAAGTAAACATCGGGGTTCTGAGCAGCAACCTTCAGGTAAGGCGCTTCCGGCTTCAGCGCGCGGGCACGGAAACGTTCAATGTATTCCGGTTCAACCAGATCCTGCAGGTCGTCGTAGGAGATTTCTTCCACCTTCTGAATTTCGTGCGAAGTACGGAAACCGTCAAAGAAGTTCAGGAACGGAACCTGCGCTTTCAGCGTGGAAAGATGAGCAATCGTCGCCATATCCATCGTTTCCTGAATCGAGCTGGCGCAGGTCATTGCCCAACCGGTGTTGCGCACCGACATGACGTCGGAGTGGTCACCGAAAATGGAGAGCGACTGGGCCGCCAGCGAACGGGCGGACACGTGGAAAACGGTCGGCAGCATCTCGCCGGCAATCTTATACATATTGGGGATCATCAAAAGAAGACCCTGCGAGGCCGTGAAAGTGGTGGTCAGTGCACCGGCGCTCAACGAACCGTGAACCGCACCGGCGGCACCCGCTTCAGACTGCATTTCGACTACGTTAACCGTTGCGCCGAAAAGATTTTTCTTTCCTTGGCAGGCCCACTCTTCCGAATATTCGCCCATATTGGAGGACGGCGTAATCGGATAGATCGCTGCCACGTCGGAGAAGGCATACGCAATATGCGCTGCCGCTGTGTTACCATCGATGGTTACCATTTTTTTACTCATGCTACTCCTTTAAGTTAAGCATCCCTGATTCATATAAAAAAAACGAGAATTAAAGCCATTCTGGATTTTCGCCCCGAGTCTCCCCGGGAAAATGTTGGAATATCTACAGAACATGCCACGAATGGAAGTTTATTTAAGCTAATTTTTTACGAATTCAACCTCAAAAACACTCCACCAAAACAGGACCACGATGGTCATTTTTACAAAATCAACGCCCATACCGCTCAAAATCCTGAAAGCAGGACTCCGATTTTAATTCATCCAAATGCCGTTTTCCGAACAAATAAGCGCTGAAAGACCAGGTGCATGTAGTTCAACTTCAAGACGGTGCCTACAAATACCGCCTAAAGGCCGAATAACAAAAAACGGACTGGAGACCGGACTATGAACGGAAAAGAGCATGCAACGGGCATTCCTCAACATCACCACCGACGGTGAGGCGGCGCTGCCGGGAGCAGCAATAAACCTCCCCGCTGAAGACAGCGGGGTATCTTCTTTGTAGGGCTTCTTTGTAGGGCGGGAACGGCTGAAAGCCTTCCCGCCGCGGCTGGAAGGTCTGCGACCATTCCAGCCCTAGAATTTTTCTTAGCAAGCAACGGGGAATTTAACCCAACGCTTCGCAATCAAGAGTCGTAGAAGCCGACGTCCCCATCGCTTTATCTACTCCAGATTTCGAACAGCGCAAAAAATGAAGAATTGCGCTTGGCTTGAACATAAAAATATCATAATAAACAGCACAATTAATACGGAGCAAAGGGTATGGTTGCGGAAGAGCGAATGATTGCAGCGGAAGTACTGAAGGCGATGGCCCACCCGGTGCGGCTTGGGGTGCTGGAAATTCTGGCCAACGGCGAGCGCACCGTAACACAGCTGTATGAAGAACTGGGGTGCGGACAGTCAATGATGTCGCAGCAATTAAAGATACTGTGTCAGCAGAAACTGGTCGAAATCCGCAAAGAAGGCACCCAAAAATATTGCAGCCTCTGCAATCGTGATTTTCTTAAATTGTTCGACTGCATGCACAAACACCTGCGTGTATTCCTTAACTTCGAGGAGTGATCCCTTTTTTACCCAACCACATTAATACATCATTATATTATAAACTGAAAATACAGAGAGGTATCACCATGACCACAAAAAAAATTCTGATTGTCGGCGGAGTAGCCGGAGGGGCCAGCGCGGCGGCTCGAGCGCGTCGTCTGGATGAAAATTGCGAAATTATTCTTTTCGAGCGCGGACCCGATATCTCGTTCGCCAACTGCGGACTCCCCTACCACATCGGCGGAACCATTCCTCAGCGCGAAAGCCTTTTGGTTACCACCCCCAAGGCGATGTCGGCAAAATACAACTTTGACGTCCGTACACACAACGAGGTTCTCAGGATTGATCGCGAGAAAAAAGAGGTCTCCGTTAAAAACCTTGAAACAGGCGAAGAATATACCGAACCCTACGACAACCTGATTCTCTCGCCCGGCGCAGCTCCAATCCGTCCGCCGATTCCGGGGATTAATAATCCGCACGTTCTGACACTTCGCAACCTGTCAGACATGGACCTGATTAAAGAACAGATCGAAGGCAAAAAAAGCGTCGCGGTGATCGGCGGCGGCTTCATCGGGCTCGAAACCGCTGAATCGATCCGTGAACGCGGACTGGAGACCACACTGATTGAACTGGCCCCGCAGGTTATGGGTCCTGCCGACCCCGAAATGACCACGCCGCTCAATCAGGAACTGCGCCTCTACGGCATTGACCTGCGCCTGAAAACTTCCGTGATCGAATTCAGAGAAGAAGAAAACGGCGTTACGCTCGTCCTGAACGATGGAAACAAACTGACCGTCGACCTCTGCGTTCTGGCCATTGGAGTCCGCCCCGAAACCAAGCTGGCCGTTGATGCCGGATTGGAAATCGGCCCCACCGGCGGCATCAAAGTTGATGCACGGATGAAAACCTCCGACGACAGCATCTACGCCGTCGGTGATGCGGTGGAAATTACCGATTTCGTATCAGGAAACCCCGCCCTGATCCCCCTTGCCGGACCGGCAAACCGGCAGGCCCGCATTGCCGTAGACAATATTTTCGGACGCGAAAGCACCTACAAAAACACGCAGGGCACCTCTATCTGCAAGGTCTTTAATATGGCCATCGGCATGACCGGCATGAGCGAAAAGATGGCGAAGCGGACGAATACCCCCTACGAAAAAATCTATGTTCATCCCAGTAGCCACGCCGGGTACTATCCGGGCGCTCACCCGGTCAGCTTCAAACTGCTCTTCAACCCGGAAAACGGTAAAGTACTGGGTGCACAGGCGGTCGGAGCCGATGGCGTTGACAAACGTATTGATGTGGTCGCCGTCGCCATCCGCCACGGACTGACCGTCAGCGATCTTTCCGAACTGGAACTCTCCTACGCACCGCCGTTCGGCTCCGCCAAGGATATTGTCAACTATGCCGGTTTCGTGGCGGATAATGTTGTTCGCGGAGAGAGCACCATCATTCATGCCGAAGAGGTGCTCGAACTGAAAGAACACCAAAAGCTGATCGACGTTCGGAATCCGGACGAGGTTGCTCTCGGAACCATCAAGGGCGCGAAAAACATTCCCCTCGACAAGATCCGCGAAAACCTCGATCAGTTCCCGAAGGAAAACGAATATCTGATCTTCTGCCAAGTCGGCCTGCGCGGCTACCTTGCCTGCCGCATTCTCGAACAGAACGGCATTCAATGCCGCAACCTCAGCGGCGGCTACAAAACCTATATGATGGTAACCGGCCAGCAGCTGCAGGCGGTCCCGGAAGCCGAAATCCAGACCAACGATACCGGAGAACATGCCGAACGGCAGCCCGAATCCAAAGATCCGATTCTGGAAGTCAACGCCTGCGGACTGCAGTGCCCCGGACCGATCGTAAAACTTAAAACCGCACTCGAGGAAATACGTAACGGCGAATCATTGGCCATCACCTCCACTGATCCCGGATTCGCAGCCGATGTCCCGGCATGGTGCCGCTCCACCGGCCACCGGCTCGAGAGCCTTGAACCAATCAAAGGCGGTGGCTACCGGGCGATCATCCTCAAAAACCCGCCCTCGGTCTGTCCCGTCAGCGCGGGCTCCGGTGAAAAGCGGTTCACCAACGTGGTCTTCAGCAACGACCTCGATAAGGCGCTGGCCGCCTTCATCATAGCCAACGGCGCGGCCACAATGGGCTACAAGGTCACCTTGTTCTTCACCTTCTGGGGGCTGAACATCCTGCGCAAGGAAAACCCGCCGAGCGTGAAGAAAAACCTCATCGAAAAAATGTTCGGCTTCATGATGCCCAAAGGCCCCAAAAAACTGGCGCTCTCCAAGATGCAGATGATGGGCATGGGCTCCGCCATGATCAAAGGCATCATGAAAAAGAAAAATGTCATGAGCCTGCCCGAACTGATTGAAGCCGCGCAGAAAAACGGCGTTAAAATAGTGGTCTGCACCATGTCGATGGACCTCATGGGCATCAAACGTGAAGAGCTGATCGACGGACTCGAAGAAGGCGGCGTAGCCATGTATATCGACCACCTCGGCGAAAACGCCAACCTGTTTATCTAACCATACCCAAACACACCCCGACTCCCTCTGCATGGTTCGCCATGCAGGGGGAGTTTTTTTGAAAAGCGCTGTCAAGTTGCTCCGCAACCCTGCGGGCCCGCGCACTCCACAGCCCCCTTTGGTGTGCGGCAGCTTGATGCCGCTTTGAAACATGCCCGATCGACGCCGGCGCACCCCATAAAACAGCTTGAGAAGATGGAGAACTTTCCTGATCAGATATGTTTCACCAAGTACTGCTTCACCGCATCAACATCGTTTTCGATGGAGTCGCAGCGGGTCGGAGCATCGGCCAGCGCATCGAGCGTCGGATGGTGCACCTCTTCGCCGATAGCATCGACAATGGCCTGCGTAAACTTGGCCGGGTGCGCCGTGGCGAGGCAAATGGTTGGAGCATCGCTGGAGGCGAGTTCTTCCGCCACAAACACGCCGACGGCGGTATGCGGATCGAGCACATAGCCATGCTCCGCGTGATAACGCTTAATCACAGCAAGCGTGTTTTCTGTATCGCCCCGCCCGGCGGCAAACAGATCATCGACCTGTCCGTCGGCATTGAGCTCCACCGCCAGCTCACCCAATTCCGCGAAACCGGACATCATGGACGAAAGGCGTGCGGCATCCTGCCCGACTAAATAGTAGAGATAGCGTTCAAAGTTGCTGGCCACCTGAATATCCATCGACGGGCTTATGGTCGGAACCACGTCCGCTTTCCCGTAAACGCCGCTGTTGAAGAAACGGGAGAGAATATCGTTTTCGTTTGTGGCCAGAATCAGCTTACGGATCGGCAGCCCCATGCGCTGCGCCAGATAACCGGCGAGTATATCGCCGAAGTTGCCGGTCGGCACCGAAAACTGAACCGACTCCGCACCGGTTTCCTTCATGACGCGGAAGGCGGAATAAAAATAATAGACCGTCTGCGCCAGTACGCGCGCCCAGTTGACTGAGTTGACTGAACCCAGCGAGTGCTCGGTCTTGAAGGGGACATCTGCAAACGTGGTTTTCATAATGCTCTGGCAATCGTCGAACGTGCCGTCAACCGCCAGATTAAAGACGTTGGGATCGAGCACGCTGGTCATCTGCTTTTCCTGCAGCGGGCTGGTCCGCCCCGCCGGATGCATCACAAAAATATTAATATTCGGCTTTCCGCGTACACCGTGAATGGCCGCGCTGCCCGTGTCGCCGCTCGTCGCGCCGAGAATATTCAGTTTACCGCCGCGCCGCTCGAGGATGTAGGCGAACAGATTGCCTAAAAACTGCAACGCCACGTCCTTAAAGGCCAGCGTCGGGCCATGAAACAGCTCCAGAATATAGAGATCGCCCACCTTCACTGAAGGCACCACTTCCGGATGTTCGAACGTGGCGTAGCTGTCGTTGATGAGCTGACGCAGCTCCTCCGCCGGAATATCTGTGGCAAACAGGCGCATCAGTTCATAAGCCAGCTCCGTGTAGGAAAGATCCTTCCAGCGGTCCAGCTGATCCGAAACGTTCGGCAGCGTCTCCGGCAACAGCAGTCCGCCGTCCGGCGCCAGCCCCGTCATCACCGCATCCTGAAAACCCATCGGGGCCATCTGCCCGCGCGTACTGATATAGTTCATAGCCATCACTCCAAAAATCAATAAAGGCGGGATCATTTAATATAATCCCGCCCCTTGGAAGTATAAATTCGTCCGAAGAAATCCTTTGGGAGTGCGGCGGCTGGACGCCGCTTTTAAAGCGCAGTCGAGCCTGCGCACTCCACAAGGCGTCACCGCCCGGACTGACGGCCCTTTCCTTGTTTATGCTTGCTGTGCAAACGGCTGACCTCAGCGCCGAACCACCCGGAAGCCCGTGCAGTCGTCGACGCCGTCCGGAAAGCAGTCTAAGCGACTGGCCGAGCGGCAGTAGTTGGCGAGGTCGCCCCAGCCACCGCCCCGACTCATGCGGTAGGAGCCCGACGAAGGCCCCTGCGGATTCGACGAGGGCGACGATGCATAGTAGCCGCTCCCGTACCAGTCCCAGCACCATTCCCACACATTACCCGCCATGTCATACAGCCCATACCCATTTGCCGAAAAACTGCCCACCGGGCTCGTGTACGAAGTGCCCCCATCGTCGTACGAGGGGTGGAATGTGTATTTCGTATATGGACTGGTATCGTAGCTGTACGCAGATCCATTCGCGCAATAGTTCGCATTATCATGCGAGATCGTATCGCCCCACGGGAAGCGCTTGCCTTGGAGCCCGCCGCGCGCGGCCTTTTCCCACTCCGCCTCGGTCGGCAGGCGGTAGCCGTTGGCTTTAAAATTGCAGTCCGGCTCGCTTTGCCCGGTCTTATAGGTGCTTCCACTCACCGTATAGCACGGTGTCCGCCCCTCCATCTCGCTGCGGGCATTGCACCACTTTACACAATCATACCAATTGACCGTATGCACCGGATGGTTCGAAGCCTTGCCGGAGCCCGCATGGATGAAACTATAGCCGTGCGAACGCGCCCAGTTGTATACCACGTCCCACTTCGCCTTCGTCACCTCGGTGCGATCCATGTAGAATCCGTCCACATAGACCGAATGCACCGGCAGCTCGGCGTCCCATCCCTCAGCTTTGCTGTCGCCCATGCTGAAATTGCCGCCGGGAATCCAGGCCATGCCCTCCGGCGGATTGAGATCGATGATCTGTTCCGTACAGACCGTCGCGCCCGTGGAGACCAGCATCGCATAATCGACCCAGCCGTTGGTTTTTGTCAGATCGACCGACCGCTGCAACTGGTTTGTCACGCCCGCCACGCCGTTCGACCAGCTGATCGTTCCCGTCGCGACATCAAACTCTGTGATCAACGCGTTCGATGGGCTCGATATCCGGAAAAACGCCGCCGTGTTCGTTTGCGCCGCCGCCATTCCCGCCATTGCCGCAAAGACAACCATTCCAATCCTGAATTTCTTCAGAAAAGGGGTCGGAAAAGGGGTCGGGCCGCCTAATTCGTCATTTTGCTTTTCAGACTGCATAATGTTGCCTCTTTCGATTGGTCCACTTCCCGAATATACCGGTAGAAAAAGGTCGGTGTGGTAATCGAGTAATTTCACGCCATTGCTCTCGTTTTTACTCGCTCGCTCGGGCGGACGATCCGTCTATCGCTCTTTTGGAGACATAGAAACGCAAAAATAACGATGAGTCAAACATTGCCCCGATATATTCCGCCGCAGAAGCCGAAAAACCGAACGTCTTTTTTTCTCTTCACACTTGTCTCCATCATAACGGCAGAGACAGCCTTAAGGCTGAACTACAAACCGAATCGCCTAATTGGAACTCAGTTGGTTCACGGCTTCGAAAATATGGTGGGCGCAGGCGCTTTTGCTAATTTGTCCCCAGTGCAAAAACTCCGTTGTCATGCGGGAGAGAAAGCTGAACGTACCGGTCGATGACCCCAGCGTAGCGGGCGTATTGAGGACTATTCCGTCGAGGTTTTTATCCTCGAGCTTGCGGCAAGCGTTGGCCTCGCCATCGTGCGTTTGCAGGGCAAAACCGATGGCAATCTGCGCGCATGTTTTTTCGGTGCAGAGGGTTTTTGCAATATCGGGCGTTGGCCGCAGGCGCAAAATCAGATCCTCCGCTGACTTCGGCATCTTTTCATTCCGCTTTTCTGCGGGTGTATAATCGGCAACCGCAGCCGCAAAAATGATGAGGTCGGCGGCGGGAAAAAGCTTGGCTGCGGTGCTGCACATGTCCTCGGCGTCGGTAACCGGGTAAATTTTCCCGGAGCCCAGCAGGTCAGGAAGATTATTGGGTGCAACAGGACCGCTGACAAAGTCGACGGTGTATCCGCGCGCCAGCGCTTCTTCAGCGATGGCCTTACCCATCAGACCGCTGCTGGCGTTTCCGATGAAGCGCACGGGATCGATATATTCGTGGGTCGGTCCCGAAAGAATGAGCGCGCGCTTTTGCATGAGCTTACAGCGCGGAGTGCAGAATGATTTGAGCAATCACCGTCGGAGCGCTCATGCGCCCGTATCCGGTGGTTCCGCAGGCGAGGTATCCCTTTTCAGGACCGACCTGATGCCAACCCAAATTCAGCAGCTTGCGGGCGTTTTGAACAACCACCGGCTGCTGCCACATCTGGACGTTCATTGCCGGGCAAAAGATACGCTTGCAATCGGCCTTGATCGACAGGGCGCTGCAGCTGAGAATGTCGTCGCCGAAGCCGTTCGCCAGCTTGGCGATGGTATTGGCGGTGGCGGGAATCACCGCAAAAACATCCGCCTCAGTGGCGGGATATAGATGCGGATAAATGACCTCTTTTTCGCCCGATCCGGTATCGGGGAAAATGGAGGTGAGCACCTTTTGCCGCGTGAGCGCGGCAAAGGTAAGCGGAGCAACGAAGCGAGTAGCCGTTTCGGTCATAACAACCCGCACATCGCAACCAGCCTTAACCAGCTGGCTGACAACTTCAGCGGTTTTGTAGGCGGCAATCCCTCCGGATACCCCAATCAATAC
>JAAYDL010000320.1 GCA_012729265.1 Lentisphaerota bacterium
CAAAGTTACGAATCGTGGTGATTCCATGTTTCTTAAACATTTTTGCGTGCAGATCAATGATGTCGCGCGACTGTGATTCGAGACCGACCACATTGATGCCGCGGGAAAGCGTCTGCAGGTTGGCATCAGGACCAGCCGTTTCACGAAACTTGTCCATCATGTCAAAGGCAGACTCATTGCAATAAAAGAACGGTGCCTGAAAGCGGGCACCGCCGCCAGCTTCAAAGTGAGTTTGTCCTGCTTCAACACAGGCCTTAACGGCCGGCAGGAAATCTTCTGTCAATACGCGAGCGCCGTAAACGGACTGGAAGCCGTCACGGAACGCGGTGTTCATAATATGGATGGTTTTTTTGGCCACGGTATTATCTCCTAGGGTTGTTTGAATATAAAAAAGTTATCCGCGCTTGGCTTTAATTGCAGCCAGCACGACAGCCACTTCCGCAGCAGGATCAGCGGCAGCGGCCTTATTCTTTGGCACAGCCGCCGGCGCTTCAGGAAAGAGGTGAGCAAATTTACGGAAAAATGCCGCCGAACAGTTCATTGCAAAAACCATTAAAACGAGAAAGGCAAAAACGGTAGCCATACCGATTACCATCAACACGAGGCCGTTCATCATAATTTTTTGTCTCCTTGATTTGGTAAAATGAGCGGCCTATATACGGAATTTGCTTTGCCATAGCCAGATAAAAACCCCATTTTTATGGACGCTTTGAACAAAACATACTCTCAACAGAGGAACGATAGATGAATTTTCGAATCGAGTGGCATGATCGCTTAGGGTCCACCAACTCCACCCTGCGCAATCGATTTTATAACCAGCATATAAAAGACGCCTTGCTCATTGCGGCACGCGAACAAACTGACGGCAGAGGGCGCCAGCAACGAACGTGGATTTCTCCCCCCAACGGAGGCCTCTACGCATCCTTCTTTCTCGAAACCCATGCCCCGCTCATTCAGATTCCGTCACTCACGATGGCCTTGGCCCTGGCGGTCTCTGACTATCTGAACTCACAAGGAATCCGCGCAGCACCCAAATGGCCCAACGATGTGCTTGTGGGCGAAAAGAAAATCTGCGGCATCCTCTCCGAGCGCGTTGAACAGGAGCTGAGACAGGGTATCATTGTCGGAATTGGTCTGAACATAAACATGACGCAAGCAGAGGCCAACGAAATCGACCGGCCTGCCACATCGATACTGGTCGAAAGCAATCAGGCCCGATCCCCCGATGAAGTACTTAAAGAACTGCTTCCTCAGATTAACTTCTGGATTGACCGATGGAAGAATGGAGGATTTGAGGCTATTCGGGAAATTTGGACAGAGAAAGCAGGCCCGATCGGGAAACCGATCTCTGTTCGCGATGGAGACCTTCGCCAAACAGGCACCCTGGCCGGATTCGGAACACACGGCGAATTGCTTTTTCAAACAGCGTCCGGAGTTGAAACCATTTGGTCTGGAGACATTGAATGAACCAAAGAAAATTTATCCAATATGCCCTACTGCTTATAACGGCTGCCGCAACGCTCAGCTGTGCCCCGGGCAGACATTATAAAATCCCGCGCAGCTATCAACCGCTGGTCGTTAAAATGGAGACCACGGGCTACTGCAAGTGCGGAAAGTGCTGCGGCTGGGAACGAAATATTTTCCTCCAGCCCGTTTACTCCTCCGGCCCCAATAAAGGGAAACCGAAAAAAGTGGGCATTACCGCCAGCGGAACGAAGGCCGACATCGGCACCATCGCCGCCGATCCGAACTACTATCCGTTCGGAACGATTATGTACATCCCGGGCTATGGCTGGGGATGCGTTGAAGATGTCGGAGGAGCCATCAAGGGGCAACATATCGATCTTTTCTTTAAGTCGCATAAAAAAGCCCTGGAATGGGGCAGGAAAACCGTGGAAGTTCAGATCTGGAAACCAAAATCATAAGAGCAGATCCCAAAAAGAAAGCGCCTCATCCAAACGAAGGCGCCTTCTTTTTCCGAATCAATCGAATATCGGTTTTACATTCTCTACTCATTTGAATCCACCCTGTGCGGGGAACCATACTTTTATTCCGTTTCTCATGTTGTTACCTCCTTTTTAGTTTCTCTTTCATTCATCCCCAATCCGGGGAGGTTACTATATAGTACGATTGTGGTTCTATTATATTGCACCTATTTTCCTTTTTTTTACAGCGGACACAAAATGCCCTACAGGGAATAGACCCTTAATTCAGTACAAAAAACGAGCCGGGCCGAGGCATTGGAACCTATTCCATGAAGCTGTTTGGTGAACAGTTTCTACACGGAAAGGTCAGCTTCACCCGTTCCCCCGAACGGGGAACCACCTTCCGATTCGCGCTGCCGGCCTAACGAACCGTCACGGACAATATTTATAACCGATGCCATGAACCGTGCGGATGGTCTTGGGGTCGGACGGATCGGATTCCATTTTTTTGCGCAGTTTGGAGATGTGTTGATCCAGCGTGCGGGTAGTCCCGAAATATTCCACCCCCCAGACCTTATCAAGCAGCTGATCCCGTGAAAGCACCTCGTTCGGGTGATCCGTAAAATAGAAAATCAGTTCCAGTTCCCGATGTGAGAGCGGCTCGCTCTGTCCAGCAAACGCTATGGTGTATTTGCGCGTATCAATCCGCGCACCGCCGAACTCAAACGTCTCGGGCCACTCCTGCCGATCGGCGTGCCGACCGTGCGCGCGCCGCATCACCGCCTCAACCCGGGCGAGCAGTTCGTGCACACCAAAGGGCTTGGTCACATAATCGTCCGCACCCAGCTGCAGCCCCACCACCTTATCCACCTCTTCGCCCTTCGCGGTGAGCATAATAATCGGCACATCGCTGTTGGATTTTCGGATTTCCCGGCAGACATCATAGCCGCTCTTCTCAGGCATCATCACATCAAGCAGCACCAAATCGCTCGGTGTTTCATGATGCGCGGCCAGCGCCTCCCGGCCGTCAGCAACAGCACAAACACGGTATCCTTCACTCTCAAACAGATCCACCAACCCATTGCGGATATTGGCATCATCTTCAGCAATCAGAATGCTCTTCATACAACCTCCACTCCCGGCAATGTAATGGTAAAACAGGCGCCGCCCGACGGCGCAGGGGAATAGGTGAGCGATCCGCCCAAATCAGTCAGCATTCGACGCGAAAGCCCCAGCCCCAACCCACTGCCCTGGCTTCGCGCAGTAATCGAATCATCCACCCGATAAAACCGCTCAAAAATTTTACGCCGATGCGCCGACGGAATTCCGGCCCCGGCATCGCACACCCGAATCTGAAATTCACGCCCGGAACGCGACAGCTCCACCAGTAATTGATTGCCGGAGGCCGCATATTTGATCGCGTTATCGATCAGATTAAGCAGCGCCTGCTGTACCGCATCGCGATCCGATTCCACCAACGCAGGTTCGCTCGGAAAATGTTCCGTCAGCGCCATCCCGGCCTCGCCAATTCGGAGGCGTTGCGACTGAACGGTCTCGGCCACCACATCGCGCAGATCGAAACGCCCGATCTGATATTTTTTTCGGTTCTGCTCCAGCCGCCCGAAATCGAGCACATTATTGACTAACCGGGTTAATCGTTCACTCTCTGAAGCAATGGTACTGAGATAACGAACTTTCTTTTCCTCATCCTCCACACGGCCTTGACGCAGAAGATCCGTGTACATACGAATGGTGGTGAGCGGCGTCTTCAGCTCGTGTGAAACATTGGAAACAAAGGTGGTTTTCTGCAACGCATCGCGGCGATTGCGCTGCGCTTCCAACAGCAGCATTCCGCCTGCGCAGAAGAGACAGACAAACAGAACAACCACCAGCAGAGTTGATGCAACCGCATATTGATGTGCAGAGGCTCCCACTCTTCCGTCAGCCGTATAAAGCGCCACCTCCCAATGCGGAAGCATAAAACCCACCGGAACAGAGAGCACCGCGCGCGCATCATCTCCGGGATCCAGCGGCCCCGACTGCAGGATACGATGCCCGCCCGCATCCAGCACCGCCAAAGCACGCCCCTCAGGAAGATCCAACGGCATGGCGCGCTGGAGCTCCGAAAGCAGCGCCGCCATCTCCAGCTCAACACCGCATCGACGCTCTCCGCGCTGCACCCAGCCCAACATACACAACGTATTTTCCCAATACCAAGGAACCCAGCCGCTCGACTCCGCCAGCACATTGCCCTTGCTCACGTTATGAAATAATTGCTGCGATACCGATCGATCCGCCTGACCGCCATCCAGACGTTCTTCCCAGCCGTGCATTCCGCCGAACAACGTTTTATAGCGCGTCAAAAACCCTTCTTCCTCTCGCGTCAGTGGGAGTAAAGGATCCGGCAGCAGCAGATCCCCCGGTCCTCGCCAGACAAAGACATTACGTACCAGCGGGTTGGTTCGCTCCCAATTGCGCAGTGTCTCATCGATTTCTTCATAGGGAATCGCACGCAGCTCGCGCAGTATTTCGTTCTGCACCACGCCAACCGCCAAAGAAAGTTCTTCCGCCCGATTTCGCAATCGACCTTCTTCGGCTTGCAATGCTGCACTTTCCAGCCTCGTACGCTCGTGCGCAAGCAGGCGCGCCGCAACCCCCGCAATGATTCCTGCGGAAACGAGCAGTAACGCACCATACAACATGATCGGTGATTTTCTAATCCTCTACCTCCTCATTCATGGGTGGAATTGCTAGTCCCTCATCCGCGGGTGGAAGTGCCCGTTGTTGGTTATAAACCTCATGATTCGATGATCTCATTCCCTTTCGCGTCGACGGAGCCATCTGTTGCTCCCTCTGTATTTGTGTAGCCTGTTGTTCGAGTTCTTCGGCCTCATCCATTAGCTGCATCTGATCATTCAATTCGGCATACTTTTTAAGTCTCTCAGCATTTATAAACAACACTTCCGCTGCTTTATCATAGTCTGCGTTATCCGCGTAATATATCGCCTGATCCTGTGCTTCCGCTTTTCCGTTCAGATAAACCGAATTATTTACAGCGATATTCCAGCCGACCGCGACTTCCTCCTTGCTTCCAGTAAAACGTACCGTGGCATTCCCTTCACTGGAGGCCTGACGATTTTCAATCATATCCTGATACGAGCAGCGGGCATCGGCCACCTTACGCTCCTCACCCTCAGCACCGGCCGACAACTCCACCTCGATCAACGCATACTTTTCCTGACCGCCATACAGCTGATTGAGCGAAAGCTCCACATGGTCTTCACCCACACGACCGTCACGACCGATAATCCGCAGCGGGCGAACATCCTTCGGGAATTTTACCTCAATGGTCACCTTACTGGCCACCACACTCAACACATCGCCCAGCTCTTCATTAAAAATACGTGGAAGATCCACACTCGACTCCACAAAATAGGTATTCCCATCGCTGTTCTGGGCGATGAGCGCCATCAGGTCCTCATTATAATCCGTGCCCACGCCAATCGTCGTTACCGAAATGCCTTCCTTACTCAGCGCAGTTCCCAAGCGCCCCAGCTCCGCTGGCGATGACGGCCCCACATTCGCCAATCCGTCCGACAGCAAAAGAATACGGTTTACATAACGCCCGTCCAAATGCTTCCGCGCCTCTGATGCCCCTTGGCTCACGCCGGCAAAAAGCGCGGTATTTCCGCCGGAGCGGATCGACCGAATCTGCCCTTCAATCCATTCCGAATTTGCTGCGCTCTGCGACGGCACTACAGTTTTGACTTCGTGATCATACGTCACCAGCGAAAACATATCTTCCGGCCCCAGCCGCCGCAACGCCGCAATGGCGGCATCACACGCCTTTTCAATCTTTGACCCGCTCATCGACCCCGATCGATCCAACACAATTGTCAGATTCACCGGCGGCCGCGTCTCTTTCCTCAGGGCCTTCGGTGCATCCAGCGTCACCTTCACCACTGCCCGCTGGGAACTTCCCGCATATACGACCGAATTATCCATCTCTACGCGACAGATCACCCCGCTCGTTTCTTCCGCCGACGCCCCCAGCGTTCCAGCCAAACAGAGTCCCACCAGCGCTATTCTTTTCGACAATACCTTCATAAATGGCCTCCATGTTAGATGATTCAACCTGTAATGTCACGGACCGTCCGCAACTGATCACGGGGAAAACTTGCCAGAACGAGCGCCACTTGTGGTCACTGCCATGTAAACAGTTGTAAAAAGATGTAACTCCAAACACCGTTGATTTTTTCAACAAAGCCTGATTCGTGGCTTTTCCTATCAGCGCAGCTCGCTTATTCTGCCGCGCATGAAGACCATTCTGATCACCAACGCAACGCTTGTTAACGAGGATTCGTCAACCCCCGCCGATGTTTATATTCAAAACGGACGCATCGAAAAGATTGCTCCGTCGCTGACCCGTCAGCGAGCCGATATCACCATCGATGCCGACGGCAAGCTGTTGCTTCCGGGCATGATCGACTGCCACGTCCATTGCCGCGAACCGGGGCTTGAACAAAAAGCGGATCTGCATTCCGAAAGCCGGGCGGCGGTGGCCGGCGGCGTTACGTCGATCATGGAGATGCCCAACACCAAGCCCGCAGCGGTCACGAACGCAATCCTCGAACAAAAGTTTTCCCTCGCCGCCACCAAATGCCTGACGAACCATTCCTTCTACCTCGGCGCCTCCAACGACAACCTCGACGAACTGCTGGCACTCGATCCCAAAACCGTTTGCGGCGTCAAGCTCTTCATGGGGGCGTCCACCGGCAACCTGCTCGTCGACCGCCAGCAGCAGCTCGAAGATATCTTAAGTCAGGTCACGGTGCCGATCGCGCTCCACTGCGAAGACACCAACACCATCCGCGCAAACGAACAGGCCGCGCGCGCAACCTACGGCGAAAACATTCCCTTCAGCGAGCATGGAAAAATCCGCTCCGAAGCCGCGTGTTATCAGTCAACCGCCCTAGCGGTCGAGCTGGCTAAAAAATATGGCTCAAAAATCCACGTCCTGCACCTCACCACCGCCAAGGAACTGGAACTGTTCAACCCCGGCGCGGTTTCCGACAAGAAGATCACCGCCGAAGCCTGTCCTCACCATCTCTGGTTTTCCGACACCGACTATGCAACCAAGGGCGCGCTGATCAAGTGCAACCCCGCCATCAAGACCGCCGCCGACCGCGCCGCCCTGCGGCAGGCGCTGCTGGATGACCGGATCGACACCGTCGGGACCGACCATGCGCCGCACCTCTGGGAGGAAAAGCAAAACCCCTACGGCGCCGCGCCTTCCGGCATGCCCGTGATCCAGAGCGCGCTCGTTTCACTGCTGGAATATCTTCCGCCCGAAACCGTCGCCGAAAAAACCGCCCACAACCCCGCCCGCATCTTCCAGATTCAGGAGCGCGGCTTTATCCGCGAAGGCTACTGGGCCGACCTCGTGCTGATTGATCCACACGCGCCGCACACCGTCTCAAAAGAAAACATTCTCTACAAATGCGGCTGGTCGCCCTTCGAAGGCGTGCGCTTCAACGCATCCATCGTCGCCACCCTCGTCTCCGGCCAGCTCGCCTACGCCAACGGCGCCGTCAACGACGCCATCCGCGGCCAGCGCCTGCTGTTTAATCGGTAGCAGAGTGACTGAAACCGAATTCCGCCACATCCTCACCACCTTCCCCCTCGTCGACGAATCCCTCAAAAGCGCCACCCTTAATGAATTCCTGAAAATGAAAAAGTCGATATGAAAAATTTTATAAAGGAAAAGCTGGAAAACATCATCAAAACCAATATCAAATACCGCATGGGCAAAGATTTGCAGGAGGATGGTTCGGATGACTGAGCGTGAAATTCGGCAGTTAATTACATGTTAAATCGAAAGGAATTTAGTATGTTAACACAAGAGCAGGCTGACCAGTTGATTGCGATGCTGAAACAATCTGTGCCCGACAAAGTGTTTGAATGGCATCAGAACCTTTCTCAGGACGAAAGTTTTATCGATGCTGAAACCGAGAGGATCCGGTTTATTTTGTCGTTAAAACGGAATCCCTTTGAAATACGCTTGCACTTGCGAACTCAAGACAGACATATCGGATTAGCTCGGATTGATGGTGCAAAATATCATCCAAACCCAGACGGGAGCGAACTGCGTAACACGCCGCACATACATTGGTATAGGGAGGGTTACGAGAAACTGGATTGGGCTGAACCAATTGACTGGTACGATACAAACAATCCTGTAAAAACTCTGGAACGGTTCCTTGACGAAGTACATGCGCGGTTTAGAAACGGCATACAAATGATAATGGTTTGAATTCATGAATCCTCAACCACAATTTGATTTCATTAACGGCTACTTGGCGTGGCTCAAGGAGCGTTGTTCAACGGAGATGCGCGGAGCGGCAACTGTTCTGCATACGCCTTTCCTTGATGCGTTTAACGATGGCATGGCAGTCCATGTCGATCCTAGGGGAGCTGAGCTAGTTCTTCATGACAATGGATCTACTCTTGAGAATCTTGAGTGCATGGGTCTAAAGATAACCGATTCAGATCGGCGTATGCAGTTGATACAGCATGCCATAGCCGGCTGCGCCGTCCGTTTTAAAAATGACCGGCTTGAAACAACTGCCACTATCAGCAATCTACCTCAGCGCATACATTTTTTATTGAATGCTATGTCGCGACTAAATGATCTATGGATGTCAGCAGTACCTCATTCCGTTTCCGACTTCTTTGGGATGGTGCAGGAGTATTTTGATCAGCAGGATGTCCTGTATACAGCAAACGTAAGTATTCCAGGGCGAACCGTCGAGCATCTCATGGATTTCGTTATACCATTGCCTAAGGGCAGGGAGCGCCTGTTGAAGCTGGTTGCCGCGCCATCAATACAAACAGCAAAGGTTATCTCATTTACATGGTTTGAGCTTATGGATACTCGCCAAGACTCGCAACGAGTGGTTTTGATTAACGATACCCGCTCTGGTGGAGTTTTTTCCGAAGCTGAAGAGGAACGAAATGTAAGCGAACAAACCATCTCTATTCTTTCCGGTTACAGCGATAAGGTTTTTAGATGGAGTGACCACGACAAACCAGATTTCAAGAAACTTTGGTTGCCGGATGCTGCATAATACTTTTTAGGGTGATGCTCAAGGGGGCAATGTACGAACGTTTAACCGGAGGTGCCATGAAAACGCTGATGATGATTCCAATCGCTCTGTTTCTGGCGGGCTGTGTGTCGGTGCCGCCGCAGGTGGCTCAGTTGCATCAGCGCGAACAGGAAATTGTTCAGGAACTCCAGAAATCCCATCTGGCGTTGGTGAATGCATACATTGATCATAAGCTGGCGGAGTTCGAAACCTTCTATTTCCAGCAGTACGGTCCGGCGTACCGTGAAAACTGGATGGAGGCGTTCAAGGAATCCCGTGGCCGCGACTATGATCCCGAACAGGATTTCGCTCTCTTTTACGAAGACCTGACCGCCGAGTATCTGGAGGTGGTCGAGCCGCTGAACCAAATTCGTTCCGACCTGAAAGCCGCCATCGAAACCGAATACGGCAACGCGCTCGCTGCACATGAATCGGTGGGCGTCTGGCTGGACAG
>JAAYDL010000321.1 GCA_012729265.1 Lentisphaerota bacterium
CATCGGGCACAAAGCCGACGTGGCGGCGCACCTGCTCCGGATCCTGCACCACCGAAACGCCGTCGATGAAGGCATCGCCGCCGTCCGGCTCCATCATGGTGGAGAGGATGCGCATGGTCGTGGTCTTACCGGCTCCGTTGGGGCCGACGAATCCAAAGATATGGCCCGAGTCGAAGGAAAACGAAATGCCGTCGAGGGCGGTATTCTTGCCGAACACCTTTCGCAACTGTTGAACCTTTATCTTCATGGCTGCACCTCGATCGGTAGGATTCCGTAGACAATTTGGCCGGCGGTCATCTTTACCTTGCGGGCTCCCAGTCCGGATTCCATGAATGGGGCGCCGGAAAGCGTGGCGATATAGGTGCCGGGAACCAGATAGCGTTCGGGAGTCGTCTTCAGGATGGTTTTTTGCATGTCGAGAAATTGCTGTGAAGCAAGATACTGCAGGTCGGCGATGGAACCGAACGCAACACGGACATCTGGTTTCGGAAGGTCGATCCGCTGTCCCGCCCGGATGGAATCGACATGGTAGGAGCGATTGTCGGCATCCCGCAGCCAAAGTTCTTCAATGTCCGCACCCAATCCATTCACAACAGCCACGGGCCGCCCGTTTTCCTCGATCACTTCCAACCGTTCCCGCCGGATGGCGTTGTTTTGAACGTAGAAGAAGGATGGAACCCGCGCCTCGATCGCACCTTTTGTGAAGTGCTGCCCGCGGGTCCAATCGATGTGGTACCGCGTTTCGGGTGCTGCGTAGGTATAGGTATTCTCGGTGATGGGATTCACTTCCCAGTCCGCCGGGAAAAACAGGCCCCCGGAGGGTTTTTGCGGGCAATAGTAGCCCAGCATTCCCCACGTGGTGGCTTGGTGCCGCTCTTGGTCCAGCACGGTGATCCCCTCCATCCGCACGGTGGGGGTAATGCCTTCGCTCAAGAAGGAATAGCAGAGCACGATTCCGCACGCCACGGCCGATTCCAGCGGAATAAGCCAGAGCAACCAGATGCGGCGATTCATCTTGGCCAGCAACAGGATGGTGATGGGTCCGGCAACCAGCGCAAACAGGCTGACCAGCAGCAAAAAGCCGCGAACCGGCATCGTCAGGTTGTCCGTCACCGGGAACCGGGAATTGATCTCATACAAGGGTTCTCTAACAAGAGAAAAGGCAGGTTTAGTTTGTTCCAAAGAATCAATATCGATCCGATCCAGCCAGCCAAAACTCGTGGAGGCTTCCCGATGGATGAGGCAGCGACCCAATCCGATGTCGTATCTTTTCGAATCCTGAGATGCTTCTTGGAGGTTTATTGTCCGACCCTGCCACGGCAGCTCCATGTCGCCGACGATGAGCAAAGACCCGCCGTTTTCAGCATATTGCCGCAGCGCGGAGAGGGCGCCGGGCGGGATGGTTTCAAAATCCTGGCTGTAGAGAATGATTCCGTCGAACGCAGAATAGGCCAGCCAGTTGTCGCTCCACTCCTCCATCGGAAGGTCCGTGCGCCGCAAGGCATAATGGTCGTTGAAAGCACCGGTTCCAGTCCAGCCGTTGATTGATTCAATGCGATTTTGCAGATCGTCGCTGTTGACCGTCCGGCTCGCGAGCAATGACGTCCGAGTACTTCCAAAATGATTGAATGAGCCAGTGTTGATTTCGGAAAATTCGGAACGACGTAGCTGCCCGCCATCAACGGTGGCAGTCATGTTGAAATAATTCTTGTACCGGTTTGCGTACATGGTGAACGAAAGCTGTTCGCCGGGCGGAACCTGCACCTCCTTTTCGATGGTGAGACCGGTGTTTTGTTGCGGGGCTTCCAGAGCCACCCTGACCAGATGCGACCGGTCGGGCGAATGGTTTTCCACGGTAAACCGGTATTCGGCATAGCCATGGTGGATCTGGTGGTCGAAGGTGGGCCGTCCCTTGACGACAATATCGTTGCCGACGCGCAGCGTGGTTTCGGCAAAGACAATGCCCGGGATCAGCAGGAGGGCGACGAAAATGCGGAGCTTCATGCCTTGCCCTCTCCAACCTTGACGTTTTTCGGAAGCTCCATCTCCGTTTCCGGAATCTGGCCGAGCAGTTGCACGACGAGGTCGTATGCGCCCAACTGGTCGAAGCGGGCGCGATAGTTGAGCACCAGCCGGTGGTTCAGGACATAGGGGGCGACGGTGCGGACATCCTCGAACCCGACGGTCGGACGGTTGTTGATCAGGGCCCACGCGCGGGCGGCTTCGGCCATGCCGATGGCGGCGCGCGGCGAGACGCCATACTGCACATATTGCGCAACGAGTTCCGGCGCTTCCGTGTTGCCGGGATGCGTGGCCGAAACCAGCCGCGCGATGTAGCGGGCGACGGCCGGGGCCATGACGACCCGGTCCATCGCATCGAAGAGCGACGCAAGCGCCTCGGGGTCCAGCCGCCAGGTCGGGACCGGTGGTTCGCCGCGCCGGCGCGAACGGATGATTTCCTGCAAGGTATCGACGGAAACCGCCCCGACGGGAATCTTGAACAGGAAGCGGTCGAGCTGGGCTTCGGGCAGGGGATAGGTGCCTTCCAGTTCAATCGGGTTTTGGCTGGCCAGGACGAAGAAGGGTTCGGGAAGCGCCCGGGTGGAGCCAAGCAGGGTGACCGAATGTTCCTGCATCGTTTCCAGCAGGGCCGACTGGGTTTTGGGCGAGGCGCGGTTGATTTCGTCCGCCAGCAGAATGTTGGTGAAGACCGGCCCGGGCTGGAACTGCATTTCGCGGCGGCCATCTTCCTGCTGCTGGAGAATGTGGGCCCCGACAATATCGCTGGGCATCAGGTCCGGCGTGAACTGGACGCGCTTGAAATCGAGCTGGAGCACCTGGCCCAGGGCGTGGATCAGCGCGGTTTTTCCAAGGCCCGGCAATCCTTCGAGCAGGATATGGCCGCGGCTGAGTATGCCGGCCAACACCATGCGGTGCAGGTCGGCGCGGCCCAGCAGGATGGCGTCGAGCTGTTCCAGGGTTTGCTTGATCAGGCGGGTTTTCGATGCCAGTTCTTCGGGTGTCATTAGCGGATCGGTCATGATGTTAGTTTCCTTCCTCGCGGTTAAAAAATCGGTTCACGGCATCGCGGTGGCGCGGCAATACCTGGTAGGTCGCCGCCGCGCTGTCGTTCGCCTGGCTGCCGGCGAGCGCACCTCCGGTCGATCCGGCGGCTTCGGAGTCCACTTCCGGCGCGCCGAGGCTTTCCCCGACCAGGAGACTCTCCTTCAGGGAATCCGTCTGCGATGCGGTCAGGGTTTCTTCCTTGAAATCCACGCCCTCTTCCGAGGTTTCGTTCAGCCAGCTGATCGGCGCCGTCCCGGGGCCTCGGCTGACGCCTCCGATTCCGGGGCTTGGGCTCAGACCGGCGCAGGCAACGAGATTGCTGCATCCGGGGTTTTCCTCGAGAAAGCGTTTGAGGGATTCCATGTCGTCGGGTCGCGGGCTGCCTGCTTGCTGGCCGAGGCCTTGCTGCATGAGTTGCTGCATGCGCATGAGGTCTTCCTCGGTCATCTGCGAAAGCCGTTCCGCAAGCATTTGGGCGGTTTTGTGGTCGAGCATTCCGCCCGCCGCGAGTGGCTGGGCGCCTGCTTCGGCGAGGCTTTCGAGCAAGGCCTTCAGGTTGGGATTATCCTCGGCGGCCTTCTGCAGCAGCGTCGAAAGCTCCTTCATGGCGGCATCCGCCGTTTCGCGGTTTTCCTCGTAGGCCTGCAGGGCGGCCTTCAGCGCAGCGACCAGTTCTTCGCGTTTTTGCACCTCCTGCCGCCGGGAGGCCACTTCAATCGCGGCCTGGTCTTCGATCCGCTTTTCCAGTTGGTCGAGCGCCTCCCAGGTGGCCACGGGATCGGTTCCGCTGCTCTCCTGCTGGAGCGCGTGCATCAGCGTCTTCCACTCCTGGGCCTGCTCCTCTTCGATCAGTTCGATCTCCTTCAGCAGATCGATCCGCTCTTCGAGCTGTTCGACCATCGCCTCGATCTCCAGCGGAAGGTCCGCGCCAGCCCCCATGCGCTCAAGCGGTACCCACAGCGCCGCCAGCAGGAACGAGACCGCCGCCAGCAGGACCAGCAGCGGTTGGCGGCCCTGCCATTGCACGGCCATTGGGGGGAGCGAAGCCTCGGGCCATTGACGCGCCAGCCCCGCCTCGGACGCCATGACCAGCCCGCCTTGGGTAAAATGCGCATCCAGCAACGCCGCAACGGCTTCCTTCGTGGGGCTCCGGCGCACGGCCAAAATGGCGGCCGCCGCGAGAAGGATCGGAACGAGCGGCAGCGACGCGACGAATGCGGGGGTAAGGCGATAGTGCAACAAGCGACAGACCAGCATAGCCGCTCCCAGCAGGAAGATCCAGACGGTCGTCCCCCGTACGGCATGGTCCCAAGCCGCAACGGCAACGAGCCTGCGCCTCAGTGCCTCAATCTGTTTTTCCGTATCCATCAACCTCCGATGCTTCCCGAAAAATCCCATGTACAACAAATGACAGACTCAGGTAAGCACTTCCCAACCTTAAAAAACAGCTTGGAATACAAAAAAGCACGATCCACATAAGACTATTCCGAAAAAAGGACTGGCTATTTTTCCCCGCACTACGCTTTAATGCAAAACCATCGGGAAAGAGGGATCGCCTATGGCAACCGGATACCTGCGTTGGCGAAGGAAAATCAAATGGCCGTTTTCCATGTTTACCCCCTTTAATATGGTCATATGTGGAAAGGAAATGGAAACTGGGTCATATATGGAAAATAAACCCGCCGATTTTGCCATGTTTGCCCCCTTAATACGGGCATATGTGGATAGTCTGTCCATCCCATAGGGTGATAGGACGGAAAATTTTCCACTGATGCCCCTGTTCGCTAAAAGGAAACATGAATAAGATATATCAACGCATAGTTATCATTCTCGCCATTGTCTGTATATACTTAACATGGAATACAAACAAAATAGGTGAGCAGGTGATGAAGTTAAATACCCAGATGGATCAGGTTCATAAAATGTTTGGGCAAGGTGCGACTTATTACGTGAAGTCGGATATGACGTACGTGTTTAAAGTGAGGATTGATAGAAAGAATGAAAAACCACTTGAAATTCCGTTATTTCAAATTCAAACCCCACAGCAAGGTCAGGAACGCAAAGATCAATCGATCACTTTCTTTCGACTTCAGACTCCAAAAAACAAATGGACATATCGAATACACGTTGAGGGAAAAGGACTCTATCACGTTCGTGGTTGGGGTTCTATAGAGCATATTGAAGAAAAGTACGGTCTTAATGAATTTGAGATTGAACGAATTCTACACTTTTTTAGAACAAATGATTATGGGGAAAAGAAGATAGTTGGAAATCAAGAGTTGGGCTCCATCGGAATTACAGGAAATGACACAGATACAAAGATAACACTAATGGTTGAAGTTTTTGAAGGTTCAATTATTTTCGCAAACGAGGAGACACATGGAATATTTATGTAAGAATAGCGAACCAGAGCCTCGACCTTACGCGGAAAGGCGCACAATCTATCGAGGTGGAGTTTAGTTCCCGCGCAGGTCAGGCTGAATGTTAGAAAAGGAAAATATGATCAAGAAATCCGTTCTAATGCTTGTCCCAATTTTACTCATTGGTTGTGGATCCAAACCCGATAATCCGAACCAATATGAAAATGAAGATTTGGGAATAGAAATAACA
>JAAYDL010000322.1 GCA_012729265.1 Lentisphaerota bacterium
CTTAATCCATGATTCGAAACATACTTTTATTGACGGCCGCAACTCTTCTCTCGGGATTCTTCTGAGTTTTCGTTTTCATCTGGCGTAGAACGTACTGCCATGCAGGTCATACAAATACGGAAAGGAGCATGTGCGATGAAGAAGTGGATGCTGGTGACGATCGTGATGGCGGCAGCCGCGTCTATGGCGATTGCGGGTGGCGACAAGAACCGTGGAGACAAGGGGCAGGGAGAGGTCCACCAAGTCGTAGGCCCGTAATCCATTCCTCCGGAGGCCTTGCCCGTTTCACGCAGCGTCATCCCCGAAAACAAGTTATTGACAGTCCCACATAGAAGGACTGAGATCGGGGACTCAATGCTCAACGGTCTTTTTATTCATGGCGAATTCTCCGATTTACGCTGTACACCTTCGACATATCCTCCTTCCAAGCGCCCCGGCATAGCGGAGGCGCTACGGGTCACCCCAATCGCCGGAAGAGGATGCTGAGGATCGCAAAGAACAGGGCGGCAAAGATGAAGAGGTGGCGGGCGGGCAGATAGCGGCGCACCGCTCCATCACGGTTCATAATCTTTTCCTCGTTGTATGCCGGCAGCGCAGCAAGCTTTGCGGGCATCTGGGAGGAGAGCCGATATTCATCGGGATAATCCTTCCGCCAGCCGACGGTGCGCATTGCGCCGGAGGCTTTGTCGAGCAGATGAATGGAGCAGTTACGCATTTCATCCATCGGCAAAAACGCTTCATAGCGCCCCAGTCCGGTCTGCACCAGTTCCAGCTTACTCTCTCCTCCGAATTCAAAGACGCCTGCAGCATCCCAATCGACGTCATTGATGGGTTTGAGCGCACTGTCGCGCCGCTCCACCAGCAGGCGAATACCGTTGGGTTCCATCACCGTGCGCGCCGTGATTCCGGCACCTCGATCCTTGCGGATACAACGCCGCAGCACCTGCGCCCAGAAGGTGCCGAAGCCGTCCCACTCCACCCATTCGCCGGCCCACAGGTCGGACGCATCGGAGGTAAAGGCCATGCCGGTGCCGAGGCCGTACTGCCCCGAGGCCAGCAGCGGATCACCGGAGTCGGTCGTCAGATGAATCAGTGCTGAGCTTTTGACCTTGGTCATGACATAGCCGAGCAGGAACGGAACCTGATCAAAATCGACGCTCTCCAGAAAGCCGAGCGTATTGACGGCCACCGGGATGAAGGGATCTTCTTTGATCGCCGAGCGAGAAACCTCCATGGTTTCCTTCGTAAAGATCTGCGGAACCGTGCTGGGATCTTCCGTTTCATAGTAACGTCCCTGGCCGATCTGGGCAATACGTTCGAGCAGCTCCTTGGCGGCTCCGCTGCCCAGGGCCACCGTTGAAACGGTCATTCCGGAGAGCGCCATACTTTCGGCCAGCCCTTCAAAATCGCCGCCCGCGCTTTGTCCATCGGTCAGAACAATCATATGCCGAATCCGCGTTCCGGCCGATCGCAGCATCCGTTCACCCTCCTGCATCCCCGGATACATACTCGTTCCGCCGCCCGCCTGAATGGAGTCGATGGCATCCTGCACGCGTCCGATGTCCGATGCGGGCGTCATTTCGCAGGCGATGAACGGCTGCGAATCAAAACCGATCACCCCGATCTTATCGCGCGGACTCAACAGCTCCACCGTCGCTTTGGCGGCCTGACGCGCCAGCTCAATCGGAACACCCTGCATACTGCCCGATTTATCAATTACGAGCGCCATCGCCATCGACGGCGTCTCCTTCTCTTTTTCAAAGCGGGAGTTGATCGGCAGCACTTCTTCCACCGGCGTTTTATAGTAACCGCCCAAACCAAAACTATTTTCCGACCCCATCATCAACAGCCCACCGCCAAAGTCGTTTACGTAGCGTTTCAGATTATGCATAGCGCGGTCGGGAATATCGGTGGCGGGTATATCGGCGAGCACCACCGCATCAAAGTCCAGCAGTCCATCGAGCGTGAACGGCAACCCGACCGGCGTGCGCACATCGATACTGAAGCCCTGTTTTTCGAGCGCCTTACGGAAATGGCGCATTCGATTCGGCGTGCGATGCAGCACCAGAATCCGCGCCTGTCCCACCACATCCACCTCGCACCCCGCGATATTATTTGCGGGGAAACGGTCTTCTTCGGGGATCAGTTCCACCTGCCACAGCGGGCTGTCGTCGGTTCGGACAATCACGTCAAACGCAAAACGGTTATCGCCCTCGGGATCGAGCTCCACGCTCTGTCGCTCAAAAACAACGCCGCGGTTAATCAGGCGCAGTTCCCCTTTCATTTTTGCGTTTGCCGTGAGCCGGGTTTTAATGCGCAGGCGTTCGCCGGCATACACACTGGAAGACGACGGCACGACCTCGGCAACCGATGCCTCCGGCTGCTGTAAGCGCTTGAGCCGTTCAAAAACAACCTCTACGCCCTCTTTCTTCAGGCGCTTGAGTTCGTTTTCGACCGGATCGGTCGTGGGAATACCGTCCGAGTAGAGCACCAGCCGACGCAGCTTTCCTGAGGGGAACGCCAGCCGAGCGGCGCGCAGCGCCTCGGCCATACGGGTTTCGCGTCGGAAATGATCATCGGCCACGATATCGCGCCAGTCCTCCAGCTGTTCGATGGTCTCTTCTGCTTCGGCAGGCCGTATGCCGTCAGCAAAGATATAGGTTTCCGACGAATCGTTTGCCCGAAGCTGATCTTCCAGCACCAGGACCTTTTTCAGCGCATCGATGCCGGCATCAAGATCGACAGATTCCGAAACGTCCACCAAACTGATGACGTGCAGCGCGTCGGTGCGGCGTTTCAGAAACGGCCCGCACATGGCAAGAATCACCAGCACCAGCGCAACGGCGCGCAGCAGATAGGCGAGCCGCCGAAAGCGAATCGGCCGATCCGAAAGGGTATATCGATAGGCCGCGCCCACCAGCAGAAGCAGCAGGAGCCACCACAATGGATGAAGTGTGATGAATTCCATTAGCCGACCTTTCTGCGATGATAAAGAGTACATTCGAACGCCATCAGAATCAGCCCGGCAGCCATGAACCATTCCGCCAGCGGGAAGCCCGTTGCCTGGAAGGTTTCAGCGCTCTTAACGGCTGCATTGTCCAACTGCAATTCCGCGATCGGCGCGGTACTGCACGCCACAGACATTCGGTTTTCTCCGCTCACAACCGTATAAAATCCAAACTCCGTCAGCGGTCCGATCCGGCTGTCCGCAAAGCGAAGCGTCTCACCGCCGGGTGTCATGACATCGCCTTCCGCAAAGCCGGGCGGCAGCTGCACCATCGCACCGGAAGCCACCGCCGAGGGCAGCTCCTCGGCCAGATCCATCAGTTCCGACGCCACCGACCAAACGAGCACGGGATAGAGCGGATGAAGAAAAAAGTTATTCTGAGCAGGATCAAAGTTGAGCACACAGGCCGACTGCTCCTCCTTCGTGGTCTTATAAATCAGCGGAACGCCGTCGTCCGTCTCGGCCACGACCACCGCCTGATCCGGAGGGACAATATCGCGAACGCCCTGGACCAATAGTCCGTCGAGATCGGCATATTTCACCAGCGGATGTTCGCTCAGGACTACACGCACGGTCGCTTCTCGCTCCTCGCCGGAAATACGATTCCAGAATGGCGAGTCTCCCGTTGGAGCAAACACGGCCAGCCGCGCGGCCGCCGTTTCCGAAACCGCGCCGCGATACAGCTCCAGCTCGGGATTCTGGTCTGTCATCATCAGCCCGTTCACGCCTTCGCCGAACGCCTCGACGCACAACTGCCAGAACACCTGTGTCTCCGGCGCCCGCACCGCCACCCGTACCGGATCGACTTCCGGCACAACGGCATATGCTGTATTATCGCGCTCCAGCGCATCCTCATGCTCCAGCATCAATATCCAGCGTCCGGTGTCCCCGGACGGTAGATTTACCATTTCCGGCTCATTAAGACCGGGCTGCAACGTCAGCGTAAAGACCCGGCGCACATCGTCGGCCGTTTCATGGCAGAGCACCGCGTCTACTTCCACCGGCTCCGGATTGCTCGAAAAGAGGCGGAAGAAAACGCCTACCGGCTGGTCGGCACCGGGAATACGCCGCACATCGAATGCCGCTATTCCCACATTCTTTTCTGGCTCGCCGACCTTCACCACTTCGATGGAATCCGGCAAAGCGTCCAGCCCTTCAAAACAACCGTCTGTAAAGAGCAGCACGCGCTGATTATCCGCCATCGCTTCATCGCGAGAAAAGTGCTTCAGCGCATGGACATTAAGCGGCGCATCAGACGCCTCAACGGCATCAATACCGTGCAGCAACTCGCGGCGGCTGGAGGTGAAACCGGACGCCGAAATCAGCGCATCGGAAAGCGAAAAGACCGCCGCCCGCCCGCCGGTCGGCAGAGAACGGACCACGCTCTGCGCAGCGCGCTGCGCTTCGTCCAGACGACCTTTCGTATTCATGCTCAAGCTGTTGTCGACAATCAGCACCACGCGCTCCGCCGCCGCGCCCTTGTCCAGCACCGGCTGCGCCAGCGCAAGAACCA
>JAAYDL010000323.1 GCA_012729265.1 Lentisphaerota bacterium
CAGGATTCTGCCGTTTTGAGATATTCTGCATAGGTATCTTCCTCGAACAACTCAATCTTACACCCCGGAACCGACACATTGATCACACCGACGCGATAGCCCTCGGGCATGTCTTCGAGCATCGTCCATCCAAAGAAGTCCGCCAGCCGCAGCTGACTTATATTACGTCCTTCCAGCGGCTTTGTGAGATACCAATCGCCCACCTTAAGCTGCTGCCGAGGCATATCCGTTGTAGCCATCTTCCAGAGGCACTCCGCTTTATTTTCCATATCCTGCGGTCCGGGATTTTCCCCTCCGGCCATATTGGACTGTCCAAAGCAGAGATAGATATGGAACTTAGGATCCGGCTTCTTTTCCTCCTCCTGAGCAAATGCGCCCAATGAAGTCACTAACGCCATCGCAGCAACAATAGAACGTACTTTCATCTTCATAAACACTCCTTTTTCTAAAACCATAAAACCAACCGACAGGAATATAAGACCGTTGTCAATGCCTATTATCGTCCGCTCCACGCCCCTTTCTGCACATCACAGAAAAGCTTCCGCTGCCTTTGGGGTCGATAAACGCAGAAACCATGTGAGTTCCCGATTGACCCGACCCTTGGCAATCTGTACGGTTTGCGGGTTCTTTTACAACTATTGGAAAGGGAGAGGACGACAACCATGGCAATGATGATTTCAAAATTTCACAAACTCGTGCAATCAAAGAAGGTTTGGGGCGCTTTCGCCGTACTGATCAGCGTAGCGTTTATTTTTGCGTTCAACGGAGCAAGATCCGATGGAAATGGAAGAGGCGGGACCGATACTGCCGGAAAAATTTTTGGAGAAAAAGTCTCCTATCAGGAGTTTCGAACCGCTCAGCGAAACGTCCGCTTACACTATCTTATTAACCAGCAGACGCTTCCCAACGAGGCGATAACGGAAGAAACCTGGTTCCGTTTGATGGAACTGAAAAAAGCTGAACAACTGGGCATTCGTGCGACAGATGATCAAGTCGGCGAGTTCATCCTCTCCGATCTGGGGTTTAGAAACGCAAGCGGAAAAATTAACCGAGACCTTTATAACGAATTCCTTGAAACCCAACTCCCCATGTATGATATCTCCATCACCGATGATGAGTTTTATGATTTTGTGAGAGAATATCTGACGATCGGGATGCTTGAGCCGCTGTCCATGATGGGCGCACTGGCCTCAAAGAACGACATTGAGGAGCTCTACCATCAGTGGAATGATATGCTGACCGTCGCTTACGCTGGAATTCCGCGGGAACTGGCTCCCGGGCCGGAAGTGACGCTCGACTACAAGAAAAATTATTTCGAGGAACACAAGAGCGAGTTTGCTTACCCGGAAACCCGAATCATTCAGTTTGTTGCTTTCCCGGTATCCGATTACACCAATGATGTGGCGATCACCGAAGAAGAGATTTCACAGTACTATGAATTAACCAAATCCAACTACTTGGTTGAATCTGCGGAAGAAGAGGACGACACAGAAGAAACGGAACCGACGTACAAACCGATGGAAGAAGTCCGGGACGAAATTGTTGCTGAACTAACCAAATATAAGGGAGGGGATAAAGCCTATGCCGACGCGGCCAGATTCTTTAAACAGCTGGGCAAAGGAATCCAGTCAATTGAAGAGCTGGCTGATGCAAACGATATCCCGGTCACCACTTCCGCAAAGATTACTTGGGTCGAACCCCTCGATGAAGTGGATGAAACGATCAATAATGCACTTGCGCTGACCCAATATGCATTCGACATTCGTGCAACCCGCGCACAAGACGCTCACGCCTGCTACAGTGATGTTCTTCGTCTGGAGAATGCCGTCTATCTGATGGAGTGTATTGAAATCAATGAATCCACTCTGCCGGAAACCTATGAAGAAGTTGAGCACCTCGTCACTCAGGCAGCAACAGAAGAAGTCCTCGAAAATGCCTATCAGGAAAAGGCCAGAAAGGTTCTTTCAGCGGTACAGGAAGCCATGAAAAACGGCAGCACATTTGAGGACGCCATAAAAGCTGTCGAAACCGCAGAAGCGGCCGAGACGGGCATTGAGGTAACTTTTGAAATCGCTTCTGTTGGCCCCTTCTCCGAGGCAGAACCCCCGCAAGATTACAATGAATTGCTCATTGCCTCACAAACCTATACCATGGAGCCCGGAACCCTTTTGGATAAGCTTGTCCTCCGAGCAATAGAGTCGGAAGAAGAGGATGGCGAAACCGTTTCGGAATATGCGGTGGCTTATGCAATCGATAAAACACGTGCCGATTTCTCTGCTGCCACGGAAGAAGAACTGGCGGAAATAAAAAATGCAATCCTCTCCAAGCAGGCGCAAAGCCTCGGCAGAGCATGGCAGGCAAGCCTGATTAAAGAAGCCGCACTGGAAGACCTGCTCACCAAAAATTAGCTTAGGCTTATGCCGATTCAATACCTCATCGCTCTCTTTATCGGGCTGCCGATCGTTGAATTGGTGCTCCTGATCAAGGTGGATCGATGGATCGGCTTCGGCCCTACGGTCCTGTTGGTTGTGCTGACCGGCGTGGTCGGCGCTTCCATGGTCCGGCAGCAGGGCATCGCCCTGCTTTTTAAAATCAGGCAGGAGATGCAGCGCGGCAATACTCCCGCCCCGCAGATGATCGACGGCATTATGCTGCTCATTGCCGGGGCCTTTCTGATCACTCCCGGCCTCATTACCGACACCGTCGGATTTGCCTTACTTATCCCCTTTGTCCGTAAGGCCATCCGCGGATGGATTCGAAAAAAGCTGGAAGAAAAGGTGCGCAACAGTCATATAGAAATCCATGTCCGAAGCCCTAACGACTTATGAGCCATAAAGCATCCATTCCGCTGTGCGTCGATCTCGACGGAACGCTGGTAAAGATTGATACGCTGCACCAGGCACTCTTTCTCCTGCTGCGGCGCGATTTTTTGAGCATTTTCCGCATTCCCGGTTGGTATATGAAAGGAAGGGCTTATCTCAAAGATCAGGTCATGCAGCGCGTCGCGCTCGATGCCCCGGCACTTCCCTACAACAAAACCTTCCTGAAGTGGCTGCGTAAAGAACACGCCGGAGGCCGCAAACTCGTCCTGGCCACCGCCTCGAATGTTCGAACCGCCGAAGCCGTCGCCGATCATTTGGGCCTCTTTTCCGAAACAATTGCCAGTTGCGCGGAGCACAATATGCGGCACAACCGCAAACTGGAAGCCATCCGTGAACGCTTTGATCGATTTGCCTATGCCGGCAACGACGCTGCGGATTTTTCCCTTTGGAACGCCGCTGAAGAAGTGATTCTTGTTAATCCCAGTCGGGCCGCTAAAAAAGCATACGCCGACAAGGCCGACCATATTTTCGAAGAGCGCCGCCCCCTCTTCCGCATGCTCATTAAAGCTATGCGCTGCCGTCAGTGGCTCAAAAATGTGCTCATTTTCTCGCCGATGCTGCTGGCGCACCGCTTTACCGACCCAAGCTGCATCATCGATTCCTTGCTCGCCTTTTTCTCTTTCAGTCTGGCCGCCTCGACGATTTACATCTTGAACGACCTGTTTGATCTCAGTGCCGACCAGCACCATCCGCGTAAGTGCACGCGCCCCTTTGCCGCTGGTGAGCTCCCGATCACACTCGGCATCCTGATGATTCCGATTCTCTTTGCAGCCAGCATCGGCGTCGGCCTTTTCCTCTCTCCTGCTTTCACTGGCGTAATCCTCACCTATTACGTCATCACCACGCTCTACTCCTGGCGCCTGAAACAGATTCCTATCGCCGATGTACTCACGCTTGCGATCCTCTACACGATGCGGATCTTTGCCGGCTCCGTCAGCACGGGAAATCCCTCCTCCGAATGGTTTATTGAGTTTTCCATCTTCCTCTTCCTCAGCTTGGCGCTCGTTAAGCGGGTTTCGGAGCTGCGAGAAATGGAAAACGAAGAAGCGATCGACCACACCAAGCGCGAACGCGGTTATCGGCGCGACGACCTGCCCCTGCTGCAATCCTTCGGCACGGCTTCCGGTTACATCGCCGTCTTTGTTTTCACCATGTATCTCAGCAGTGATAAAGTTGCACAGCTTTACAGCCGACCGCACATTCTCTGGTTCTTCTGCCCGCTGCTGCTCTACTGGATCACCCGCATCTGGCACTTGGCATGGCATGGGAAAGTGGACGACGATCCGCTTGCTTTTGCCGCTAAAGACCCGCAAACCTATCTCGTCGGCGCAATCGGCGTCATCGCCATTCTGCTGGCCATGTAAAAACTTGGAGTTCAATATGCAAGACAACAACATAGATCTGACCATCGTTGGTTCCATTGGAATCGACACCATCGAAACCCCCACCGAAAAGCGGGAAGAAATCCTCGGAGGTTCCGCCAGCTTTGCCTGTGCCGCCGCATCATTCTTTACCCAAACCGGCATGGTCGGCGTCGTCGGCACCGATTTCCCGCAGAATTACCGCGACGCCTGGACCCAAATGAACATCGATCTCGAAGGGCTCCAAACCGTCGAAGGCCAGACCTTCCGCTGGTCCGGCGTTTATGAAGAAAACATGGACAACCGCCGCACGCTCTCCACCGAGCTCAACGTTTTCGAAACCTTCTCGCCCGAGCTGCCCGAAAAATACCGCGAAGCGCCCTATCTTTTCCTCGGCAACATTCACCCCGCGCTCCAGCTTCACGTCCTCGAACAGGTGCATAACCCGCGTTTTATCCTGATCGACACCATGGACCTCTGGATTAACGTGGACCGCCCCGACCTCGAAAAGGTCATCAGCAAATGCAACATGCTCACTCTCAATGAATCTGAAGCCGAACTCTTTACGGGCGAGCGCTCACTCGTAAAGGCCGCACACGCGCTGCTCGAACTCGGCCCCGAATATGTGCTCATCAAAAAAGGCGGCAACGGCTCCATGCTCTTCTCCAAAGAAGAAATCTTCCTGCTCCACGCCTTCCCGCTCGACAGCTTTAAAGACCCTACGGGTGCGGGCGACGCCTTTGCCGGCGGATTTATAGGTGCACTTGCTGCCTCTGGGAAAACCGACCTTGCGTCCATCCGCAGCGCACTTGCGTACGGCACCATCGTCGCCTCCTTCGGCGTCGAAGAATTCAGTCTGGAGCGGCTCATCCGCCTCGACCGCAAGCAGATCGACGAGCGCCTTAACACTTTTAAAAAGATGTGTCAGCTGTAGATCCCGTCGGCGAAAGGTGGGGATATCTGTGTTCCCAGAGTACGGATAGAGCATTTAACGGTTGAAATGCCACCGTAAAATTGTAGGGCGGGAATGGTTGGAAACCTTCCCGCCATGGCTGGAAGGGCGTTGCCCATTCCAGCCCTACAAAAACGTGATACGACATGTCATTCGGGAAATGCCCTATGAGCCCCCGCTCGACCAGTTGATAAAAGATATAGCCGATGATTTATTGTCGTGTAGCAGGCGAATACGCCTGCTACGAATACGCCTGCTACACAATCCACTATACCGCCTTGAGAGGGCTACTTCGCGGGTACTTGAACGGTAAACGTCTTGAGCGGTTGATCATTCGCATCAAGGATTCTAGCACAGAAATCGGTAGCGCCGCCGGCGTTGATGACCGCGCCCCGAATAATATTCCGCCCCTTCTTCAGCGTAATGCGCTTGGAGACTCCGTCGTCGATGACCGTCTGACGATCATTGTAAATGCCGATTACTTCCTGACCGTTGACCCACCAGACCGACGCGGCATTGGAACCGATTGCCAAGCGCACATTCTTCATTTCCTGCGGACAATCAATAATGGTTACGCACCAGAACAACACATTGGACGTCGGCTTTTTGTAGGCTTCAGAAAAGAAGTACAGGTTGATGTTATATTGGTCGGTGGAAGCGGCGTGCCAAATGTGTTCGTTTCCGGCGATGGTCACCTTGTCCCCGTCCTTCGGCAGAACGCTCAGCTGTGCCGGGAAATATTCCCGCTCCACCGCTGCCCGAACCGCTGATTTATTGAGTCCGTTCACGCTGATCGGCTCCAGAATCGTCCAATACTGAATAAATCCGTCTTTGTCGACATGGGGTGCCGCCGATACATTACTGCCGATCGAAACGAATGCGATGCATGACAGGGCTGCTCCCAGTAAGCTTTTTCGAATATGGTTGATCGTCATTACAACCTCCTAAATAGTTTTTTGATTTGATAAAATAGTTCTTCGTTAATTACAGCGGCCTAGGGTGTCTTCAGCAACCAGCGATGCTTCACGCTGTCCGGATCATACTTCGACAACGTCGCAAAACTTCCGCCGATGCCCGAAAGCGCCATGCGCTCGTTTGTTCCGGGAATGGCCTTAGGCATAATGCGCCATGTACCGTCGTCCAGTTGATCAACCTGCCACAACTGCTCAGGAGCACCGGTAAAGGCGGGTAATGCAACCAGTTCTGCATCCGGACCCACCGCCAACGTACGGTCTGTGCCGGCAACGGTGATTTTAAAGAAGGGGGATCCGAAATAGCCGCCCGCGTCAGCTACCGGTGTAAACGTCCACTTTTGCTGGGCCTGACACATATAGTTGGCCATACCGACGTCAACTTCTCCTTCGGGCCAGTTGGCCGAAACATCGGAAGCCTGCTGATCGGGAATAACGCCGCCACTTCCGCCGAACATTCCGCCACCGCCGCCTCGGCGGCGACCGCCACCGACTGGAGAGCCCTCAACGGCGAGCTCAAGCGCGGTTCCGGTACGAACGGATTCAATTCGATACGTACCTTCTTTGAAATTTTCGCCGGCAACCGGCCAACCGTCGTCCCATTGGAGAGGAAGAATATCGATCACACTGGCACCGCCCCGATCCAAATCCGCTTCGTAGTGGCAGGAAAATCGTTGAACGCCGTCGCCCAGATCAATCAACCCGAAATGACCGGGACCGACAATGCGGCCTCCGGAGCCCATAAACAGCTTTCCGCCGCCTTGGAGCATATCGATTCCAACGTGGTCGATGAAGGGTCCCGTAACCTTTTTGGAGCGGCCGACACGGATGTTGTAGCCGGAGTTGGCTCCTTGGCAGCAGCTGCCGTGCGTGGCCAGCAGATAGTACCAGCTGTCATGATAAATCATAATGGAAGCTTCGCAGTTAATTGCAATCTCGTACGGTTTACCGTTCGGATCGACGCGCTGCCCGGTTTTCGGGTCCAGCTCAACCAGACGAATGAAACCGAAATAGGACCCGTAAACCATCCAAAGGCGACCATCTGTGGGATCAAGAAAGAGGCCGGGGTCGATCGCATTGCAGAATTCCTCGCCGTCCGACGAAGCAATCAACCCTTCTTCCACCCACTCAAAATCGGGAGACTCAGGATCCAGCGTCTTGTTGGTAATGAGATTAATCTCTGCTCTGGGCTGTCCTCCCACATTGGCCGAAACATACTGAAAATAGCGGTCACCGAGCTTAATAATATCCGGTGCCATTCCTCTTCGCGAAGGCGTCTGACTGCGGCTCCACACCCAGCCGTCCTCGGAAACCAGCGCCGTTCCGCCTGTTCCGTAGGTATAATATTTTCCATCGCATTCCGCGAGCGTGGATGGATCGTGAATCTCAATCGCGCCTTCCAGTGCAAATGCGTGCTGTGCCGCCATACTCCCGAGCGCCATGACGCCCAGAACCAAAGATAACTGTTTCGCCCCGCGATAATTCACCGCAGGAGCATTATGGATTTTTACCATTTTGTTCCCCCCTGATCGTTTCAATTATTCTGAAAGCCGTGTTCTGTCTGATCAAACGACCAACTCAGCAAAACAGTATTTCCCAATACGGTTTCATTATTCAGGCTTCCGGTCCCCCGCTGAACGCACTCTGCTTCCAGTCGAAATACCGATCCGCAGGAGCGCACCAACTAACAAAAGACGAAACGACCCAATAAATATTTGATACAATATAGAAGCCGCCCAAAATTCCCGGTCTGATTCGTTCCCACGTCTGTTACTGCGGTGATAGAGGTTGGCCTATTTGACGGCCAAGGCGGGGTTCCTTTCCATGCTTCACTTCTTTCGAAAAGGTGTCGCTCCCGCAATCTCGTAAAAATGCGTCAATTCTGGTATGATGGAGCTGGCGCGAAGCGATTCTTGAGGAACGAAAGAGAACCGACATCTACATTCAGCGCAGCAAGCTGCGGGGTATTGAACCCAAGGCTGCGCAATACAGATTCAGCAAATGCATGTAGTTCAGCCTTTAGGCTGTCTGGAAAAGAAACCCCCGCGTGTAGGCCCGATGCCCTCATCGGGCGCGCCGGGTACGGGGACCCGGCCTACAGGAATGAACGGTCAGAACGCTTTCACCATAAGGTGCTTTATTTATGCGTTCCGCTCCGCCGCATCCTGGAACCTTTGAATCGCTTTGGAGCGCAGCGGAAAACATAATTTCCGAAGGCTGAAAACGTAGTGATAAATAATTTGCGAATGCAAATAGAGCTGAAGGCTCGGTTCAATAGCGACGGAGGAGCGGTTCATCCTATATCGGCAATGTGCGACAGCATCCCGTCTGCCCATCTTGTTTGCCTTGTCCTAGACGCGACCTCCCCGTCGCGTGAAAAGGAAAGAAACCGGAGTCATCCTTGTTGTAACGTTGGCTCTGCGAGCCAATTCATGATCGCTTCGGCTCACAGAGCCGACTCTACACTTCGCTTACTCCTGTTTCCTTACTCTAACGGTTCAGCTCTATTCCATCTGAAAGCATTGAGGTTTTGAGCGTTGAGACCTCTGATTCTTTTTTCAAGTAGGGCTTCAAGAGCGCGATATATATCGATCGATAGAACTTTTTCGGCTCTTCTTATATTTTTATGGTGGACAGTATTTTTCGACCGGATAACAGGATCATCTGGATAATTCTGCTTAGAAGGCCACTCTATCCCGGCGATCTTCCTAATTCCCTTCAGACCCTCTGCCGGAATTGACAAACCGTTGCGAGTAAATGACATAAAAATCCTTTCCCTACTGATTTGCAGGATTTGATCCGGTCTATCCTGTTATCCCGTCAAAATATTTCTCCGCATTCTCCACCATAAAATTCTACGTAGAACCACTTTTTCGGCAGATATAAGGCATGTTTTACAGTGCACAAGAGACATAGAATCCCTTTGTATATGCGATATGTGAACATTTCGTCGCACTGTTTTTAGCTGGATATAAAAAATATCAAAATAATGCTTGAAATCGGGGGGGGG
>JAAYDL010000324.1 GCA_012729265.1 Lentisphaerota bacterium
AAAATTCTTCCCGCTAACAGAGCGGGGCCGTTCTTATTCATGCAGATCTGCGGGAGAATCCTCTTTCCCTGAAGCACTTCGCCTTTCCAGTGCCATGAGAACCGTGAATAGCACTGCTATTGAGAGCAGGAGTGGTGTGGAAGAACGGAGCACGAAAGGTCGGAACTCCGGTGGAAACAGCGTCAACGTCACGAGCAGGCACCCAGCGAAAAAAAGGCCGGCACGCAACATGCCTCGTTTTCCAGTTAGTACTATCGGTTCGCTTTCGCTGACGAAAAAGGCAAACACCACGATTAACACCGTCAGCTTGTAGTCCATGCTCACGCCGGGGATCAGCAACGCTACGAACGAGCACATAACCATTACGTACTTAAACGCCGTGCGATCATTGCGGCGATACGCCATCGCCAGAACCGCAGTCAGACACCCCAGCAGAATCAGCGCGAAGCTTAAACCAACCGTCGGGCCAAGAATCTGAAGCCATGCCTCCGGAAGAACAGATCGAATGCAGTCGCCCGCCGCAGCAACCTCTTCAAGATGATAATATCGAGGCTTATACCCGTCGGCCAGTTTCTGTACGACACTTGCGAAACTCAGCAATGAATGGTTACCGAAGCTTGCATAGCCGCCGGAATGCGTCGTCAGCGTTGACAAAAAAACACAGAACGCATCCCAACCGAGCGCAAACAGACCAGCCGCATTCGCGACACCTATCCCCCCCCAGCGCACTATGTTTCGGCGCCAGTCTCGCGCGTCTGTCGTGAACCCCAGCACAAACACTGCCGGGTACAACTTCAACTGAATGGCACAGGAGAAGAGCAGGTAGGCAACCAGGCGTGCGGAGGCCCCCCGACCATAGTGAAACAATACCAGCGCCCATGCGACCAAGGCCATGGCGATGACATTGGATTGGCCGCGCTCAATCTCAAACTGCATGCCGTACGAAAAAAGGCCAGCCAGAAAAAGACCCGACAGGGCCGTCCAATCTGGCGATTTCGAAAACCGCTTGGGCAACAGCAGAACGACAGACATAAACGCGATTAAGGTAATCAGGGTCTGAATCACAAAAGCACCGCGAAACGGAAAAACCAGCAAGGGAAGTCGCAGGACGCGTTCAAGTGGGGGATAGACAAGCGACGGGATTTCGGGTGTCGTTCCCGTGATCCAAGATTTTGAAAAATCATATGCCAAGCGCAGATCGACACCGATCGGGTTGATCGCCGAAATGTAACGCGGGAACGCCATCTCCTGAGCCGGATTCAGAAAGACCGGCCGGACAAAGCAAAACAAATATCCGAGTGCGAAACTTGTAATAAGAATCGCCCCTAACGAGAGCATCGGCCATCGACGAAGCACGGAAGTTTTAACCATGGTGCGACTCATCATAAAGCTATCAGATTGGAAAGAGAAGTATTTGTGTCCAAAATAGGTGATCACCGTCGTGAAAAACGTCACGGAGATCTGCGCCATAATCGGTCGCCATTTCAGCAGTTCCACGCAGACAGGCATAAGTATGAACGTTAAACCGATCTGAACGCCATAGACCAAGTAAAACTTCAGGTAAGCCTTAAGTATGGGAGCATCGGAGCGAAAAGTAAACCAACGATGACAAATAAACGAATTGGTCACACTCAGGATGGTCGACACCACCAGAACCAACATGTAGTGGGTTTCGTGAAACACGAACTTCAGCAACACCGCAAAACAGACCGTCGAAAAGAGCACGTTCCAGACGCCGACACCCAAGAATCGGATGGCATCGTGGTTCAATAGCGCGCCGGCAATCATTCTCACATTAAGGTTCAGCAGAGTCATGCTCCCTCGTCCCGAAGCCTTCGAGGATATTTTCCACAATGTAGGGCTGGACGCCGCGAACCTGCGCAAAGACACGCCACAGGTACTCGCCTATCACGCCAAGCATTAGCATTTGTAATCCACCGATGACCAGAACCGTGATCATGAGCGGTGCCCATCCCTTAATCGGGTTGCCGAAGACTAATCGAGCGAACAACACGATGCAAGCGTAGATAAAGCCAAAAACGGCACAGAGGGCACCAGTCCCCGACATGATCCTGATCGGCAAATAAGAATAACCAAGGACGCCATCAACCAGATAGGTCAATTTACGCGCAAACGACCAGCGTGAACGACCATGTGTTCGGGTTTGTCGATGGTAGGGTAAAAATGTTTTTTGAAAACCGAGTTGCAGAATCTGTCCTTGAAGAAAACCATGGTGCTGATAGCAGGCTAGCAGAGCGCGTCGCGCCCGATCTCCAAGCAGAAAAAAATCGAATCCGCCCAATGGCATTTCAGGAAAGCTCAACACACGCATTAGACGATAAAAAAGTTTCGACGTGAGTCTGCGGTAAAGTGAGTCCTCACGCTCACTACGCGTCCCGATTATGATCTCGGCCTCGCCTGCAAAGTGGGCCTGCAGCATGGTCAGCGCATAGCGCGGATCGTCCTGACCATCCGCCGCCATGACCACAGCGACTTTCGGGGCAAGCGACAACCCGCACCAAATCGCATTGACTTGACCGAAGTTACGGCTCAGTTTGACGACCCTAACAAACTCAGAGTGCTCATGCTGCAATGCCTGCAGAACGGCATATGAAGCATCACCAGAACCGTCGTCCACAAAAATGATTTCACCGCGACGGTCAGACAACTTTCCAAGTGCCTCGTCCCGGATTGATGCTACGAGTCCACGCAAACTGCCCTCGTTAAAATAAACGGGGATAACAATGGAGTAGTCTATGTTATTCACTCTGGACTCCCATTTCTTCCATAGAAACGCACAGC
>JAAYDL010000325.1 GCA_012729265.1 Lentisphaerota bacterium
CGCAAGCCTCAGGTACCTCAGCGCGTCGTCAGGACCATGGGCAACCCCGGCAACGCCCCCCGCTTCGTTGATTTTCCGAATCTGTGCAGCTTGGAGTTCGGTTAGGCGCCCCGCCCCGGGGAGCTTTACTTCTATGCCGATCAATCGTCCTGTTGCAGGAGCAATGGCAAGGATGTCGGGGATCCCTGACGCCTGGTAGGGACCACCGTGTATCTTGACGCACCAGCCCACTCCTTCAGCTTTCAAAGTGCAAATGATCTGCTTGACAATTTCTCGTTCTAAAAGGTTCATATCGGCACCTCGTTTCGAGTGTTACTCGTAGAATAATCTGCAATTCGCGTTTGGCATATTCCTATCACAACATGCCTGAAATGCACTAGTCAACAAAAACTGGGCACGCGGACACGAAAATTGGACACGAAAGTTGAGTGTCTAAAGACGCCATCCTTGACAGAACCTTGAAAAACGATGTGGTAGCAATACCGACGGCGAAGAACTCATCAGCAATTGGCGAATACCTCGCCGTCGGGGATTGCATTGTATCGTTTTTCAAGAACCCGTCAAGGACAAGCCGCCTGCGGCGGTGGCTGCGTCGGCGGTGAGACGCGCAGACCTCCGGCTCGGAATCTATCAGCAATTATGGTACGGAGCAAACTGCTCCCGAAATTGCTTTGGCGTCAGATAGCTCAGCGAGTAGGCAGGCCGCTGTTCATTGAAGAAAACGATGTAATCATCGACTTCTTGTTCAACGCTGGCATTGCCCGTCACATGGAAGTCCATGAACATCTCTGCCTTGATCCAGCCGTTGATTGCTTCCATTGCTGCGTTGTCTGTAGGCGTACCAGCGCGCGACATGGAACGGACTACATTGTACATCGGCAGCAGCTCGTTGAAGTCCTTGGAGGCATACACGCTGCCCTGATCCGAGTGCAGAACCATCCGCATATCCGGGAACTCCTTCTTCAGTTCCAGCAGATCAGTTAGCCCGCTGATGTAGGTCATACGGTCGCCGCGCCGGGCAGAAAGCGAGTGGCTGACGATCTCGTTGTTCCACAAATCCATATACAATGTCAGTTCGTAGTACGAACCCCTTACATGGAACGCTGTCATGTCGCTCACAATGCACTGTAGCGGACCCGAGATCGCCATCTCCGTCATGAGCAGATTCGGGAAGATTCTGTACGGATTCCCTGGTTTCTTGTACCGGTAGTGCTTTGCATGGCTTTTTATACCGATTGCCTTACAGCACTTGTGCGCATATGGATCTGACATCTTCTTGCCGGTATCCAGAAATATCTTTGCGTTCAGCCAGCGATAGCCGTGCGACGGATACTTCAAATGGTATTCCTTGAGCAGCATGATTGCTGCCACCAGTGCTTTTTCCCGTTCCGAAGGCTTGGAAAGATGCGCTTTCCAGTTGTAGAAGCTGCTTCTCTGGATGCCCATCATCTCGCACAGCAATTTGATCGGGAACATGCTGGACAGCTCCAGAATTACCTGGTACTCTTGCTGTCTAAAAGAGCAAACTCCTTCTGAGCACCAGCTCCCTTCACTTCGTATCCTTTTTTTAGCCGTGCTTCCACGATCTTCGCGCGTACCAATTCCTGAATCAATTCCTCCTTGCTCATCGCCTCGTAATCTTCCAGACGAGCCGGTGGTCGAGGAGGTTCTTTTATCTTCTCGGCGTTGCTCTCCACATGCCTGACTGGCAGGTGGTGTTCAGCGCGATACAGCCGCATATATTCGCGCGCTGTGTTCGATCCGATCCCATATTCCGCTGCCGCCTCGAACCGACTGATCTCTCCTTCGTAAATCCTCCGGCCTATGTCCAATCTTTGATCCTTTGTGTACTTCATTGGGGTACCCTCCTGTCCACGGTTCGACTTTGGTGTTCGCTTCTTGAACTCCTCTGTCCATTTTTCCTGTATCCTTCTCAGAATACGTTTTTCCGTGTCCAGTTTCTACCCCCTCCGTGTCCAGTTTTAGTTTACCACGGCTATTTCTTCGTCCGACAGGAGCGCGGGTTTGCTGAACTCCATCCGGGCAAGCGCGAGAAAAGATTCGGCTCTTGCGCGGCACTGGTGCTGGGCTTTGCAAAAGCGGCACCACGTTCCGGCTGCGAACTCGCCAGCGCCGGTCAGCGCCTTGGCCCCAGCGGGCCGGAGCACCGCATCGCCCCAGCGCTTCAGGAAATCAGGGGATACATTCCAAGTGGAAGAATTGTTGAGGCGAGGCTGAAAAATGGTCATGCGCACGGTCTCAATGTCGTAGATGGCCTCTGCCATGAGGAGCACGCCCAGGCCGTAGATCATAAGCTGCGGGTTTTCCTCCGCGCAGACCTCCACGCCTTTTCCCAGCTTCAGGTCGATGATGTGGGCGACCGTGTCGGTGATAATGACCATATCCGCCGTGCCGAAGCAGCCCGCCACATACTCGGAGGCGTCGATGCGCTGTTCCACCAGTAAGATGGGATGGGCGCTTTCCCTGCGGGTATCCTCGATTTCGCCGATCACGAAGGACACATACTCGTCCACGGCTTCCATAAG
>JAAYDL010000326.1 GCA_012729265.1 Lentisphaerota bacterium
CCCCCCCCCCCGATTTCAAGCATTATTTTGATATTTTTTATATCCAGCTAAAAACAGTGCGACGAAATGTTCACATATCGCATATACAAAGGGATTCTATGCTTCTTGTTCGCTGAAAAACATGCATTGTATCTACAGGAAAGGCTGCATTGATCCATGCACATAGCGCTCTTGAGCCCTACTCGAAAAAAGAATCAGAGATCTCAACGATCAAAAGTGAATGCTTTCAGATAAAACAGGAACAAACCGTTAGATTAAGGGATTTCAGTGCCTTCGTGTTTAAAACATCTACCCCTCTGTCGGGGTCTTATTTTTCACTAAAAACGATAGCCTCGAAAACGTGGAACTCGCAGTCGGAGTGCCACGCATCGGGTGCGAGGCCAGCCTTCATCGAAAGGTGCGTCAGGGTTTCAGCGAGCCCCCACCCCTGCTCCGACGCGACCTGCGGAAGGAATACGGCGGAGTGCGCTCCTTTGTAGAGCACAACGCCGTGCCGACCAATCTCAATCTCTTCGTAGGAATCGACCGCATGCGGCGCGGTGAGCGCGGAAATCTCAATATCAATTTCGCCCAGCTCCTTATCCCGCAAGCACGGAAACCGGGGATCATGAAAGGCGGAATTAACGGCCTGCTCCTTTACAGCCTCAAGCAGCGAGCGGCGCGGAAATATTTCGCCGATGCAGCCGCGCAGTTGGCCGTGCTTATGGAGCGTAACAAATGCGCCCATAACTTCCAACATCGCCGGCGTAACGTCCACCGAAGGATCAGGTGCGTGGATTCCAAGCCTCAGCGCAATCTGATGACGCGCGATCGCCAGCAGCACCGCTTTATCGTCCGCAGAGAGCCCTTTATTTTCTGAATTGGGCAACGCCCACGTTCCGGTAACGACGGCGGAGAGATAGCTGACGCAGTGGCTCCAGTCGCCGGTCAGATTGCCGGAGGTATCGTATTTCATGAGCTGCACCTGCGCCTGCTCGGGCAACATGGCGAGCAGCACCGCAATCGGGCTTTGGCCGCAAACAGTTGCTCCGGTCTCCTCAATGTAATCAAGAAAGCCGTCCAGACTTTTTTCTTCAATCTGCTTAAAAGCGCCGAAGTCGAGTGCCCGGAGATTTTCCTGAATATGATCGGTGAAAGGAAGATAGCCGAACGTCCGGCCATAGTGGACAAAATCGGAGCTGACCACCACGAGCGTTTCGGAATCCATACAGCGCAGCAGCGCCTGCGCAATCCGCTGCGCGCCGTTTGGGGTCAGCGACCCGCAGACGATGGGAACCAGTTTAAAGTCGCCGAGCGCGCGCTGTAAAAAGGGGAGCTCAATCTGTACGCTGTGTTCGTTCAAGTGCACCTCTGGCCGCGATTCAAATCCTGCATCCCACAAGGTTTCGATGACCTCCCGATCCAGCGCGGTGAGCCCAAGCGGGGTTTCGATAAAATCCACCTTCGGAATGCTCGCACTGTCGAGCAGCGGAACCCGATGGCTTGGACCCAGCACAATCGCCCGCGAAAAGGAGCGACCAGAAATCTGCCGTACCGCCGCTGCGGCGACCATTCCGGAATAGCGATAGCCGGCGTGCGGTAACAACAGCGCGATCACTGAATCGAGATCCTTCTGCTCGCTCGCATCCAAATAAACATCCACTTCACGCGCCAGCTGTCTAGGATCGTCTGTGAACCAAATGCCCGCCAGCTCAGACTTCAACACACGATCTTCAGAATCCATACCACACCTTCCCCCAGTTAGTCGGCGCAACCTACGCCTTCAACCAATCTTCCGCAACATCCCAATGTGCACAATCTTTCCATTGCATCATAAACCCCCGTGTTTTAGAGTTTCCTCATGACTACAAACCCCATCATGAAACGCATCCTGATCTATGGACTCCTCTATCTAGCACTCAACCTCTATGCGTGGTTCCGCTCCGACCAGCTTCTTTTCTGTCCGCAGGAGCCCAGCTATCTCCACCTGCCGAACGAAGTGAAGATTCCAACCGCCGACGGAGAACACATTACGGCGGTTTTTCTCGAATACCCCGACACCGAACACACCATCCTCTTTAACCACGGGAACGCCGAAGACCTGGGCAATGTGGTTCCCTTCATGCAGCAGTTTTATGAGATGGGCTTTTCCGTGCTGATGTACGACTACCGAGGTTACGGCACCAGCGAAGGGAAAGCCTCCACCACCCACGTAAAACAGGACGCCGAAGCCGCGTATCACTGGCTGGTGAACGAAAAAAGAATCGACCCGAAAAGCATCATCATTCAGGGACGCTCGCTGGGCGGAGGTGTAGCCGTTTGGCTGGCATCGCGCAACGAATGCGGCGGGCTCATCACCGAAGAGTCCTTTGCCTCTGCCATTCGTGTAAAAACCCATTGGAAGATACTGCCATGGGACAAATTCAACAGCCTGCGCTCCATCCGGCGCGTCGATTGCCCGGTGCTCGTAATTCATGGAACGGACGACCAGCTCATTCCGCTCTGGCACGGAGAAAAGGTGTACAACGCCGCGCCAGAGCCCAAACGCGCCCTGTGGATTGAAGGCGGAAAACACAACAATTATGTCTACGCCGCCGAGGAAAAATATTTCACAACCATACGTCAGTTTATCGACGAACTCGGCGCACAATAAAAAAACCCCGCCGCGCGATGCGAAACGGGGTTTTTAAAGTGGCTCCTGCGGTTGGATTCGAACAAACGACCAAGTGGTTAACAGCCTCTTGCTAAAATGGTTATTTTGCTCTGTTATTATCGTATTCAACCCCATATAACAGTGTTTATTTGCCACATGTTTTGTTTTTCGCTTGTTTTTCCGCCTGCGCACATCCTACATTCTCTCCCGTTATCCGAAGTAATCATAACCGAAAGGCAGCGGGGCATGAATGAGACTGTAGGAGAAATTAGAGGCGGCTTGGAGCGGCGCAAAACATCAAGGTTCTGGTATGGCCGGTTTCAGATCGACGGCGAACGCAAAGTCAAAAACCTGCATGTAGAAGTGCGTGGTACACCTCCCGGAAGAAATGAGGAGCACGGCAGCGTTCAGTTCGAAAAATCCAAGTCCGAAGCTGAGGCAGCCCTTAAAACCCTGCTGGCAGAAATGAACAGCAACAAGACCGCAGAAGATTTGGCGCAGGCCGTTCATGAAGTCCGCACCGGGCGCAAGGTTGGAACCCCCTACACGCAAGACCTTGCTGAATTATGGAACAAGCTCCCGCGAAGCAAGCCCGTCTCCGCCAGCCACAAAAAGAAAAGCCTTGGATGGATCAATAGTTTTATTGATTGGATGGACAAAAACCACCCAAAGACCAAGCGGCTAGATCAGATCGGCGAAGAGCATGCTCTTGCCTTCATGCAGCAACAGGAGCAACGCGGCATAACGGCCAAAACATGGAATTCGATCCTATCCACCTTAAAGACAGCCTGCCGCCGGGGTGGATGCACCGCCTTCAATGACATCCGTCAAAGGCCGCTGGAGACCATCCATCGAATTCCCTTTACACCGGACGAACTACAGGCCGTTTTGCAGGCTGCAAAACCTGATGAACTGATTTACCCGCTTGTTGTAACCGCTACATGTACGGCCATGCGAAAAGGCGACTGTTGCCGAATTCGATGGAAGGATGTAGATTTAGAGAGCGGATTCATCACCGTAAAGACCTCCAAGACAAGTCGAACGGTTGACATTCCCCTCGCTGACCTATTGCGCTCGGAAATCGAAAAGCAGGTAGGCAATGAATCAGAATATGTTTTCCCGAAACTGGCAAAGCGCTACACCACCGATGATACCTATTTAACCAAACGGTTTAAAAAAATTCTGGCAATGGCCGGCTTTCACGACGGAACACCGCCGCCCGCAACCATCGCGCCTTACGATCCCTCCGAATTGGCCAACAGGGCGGATAGATACTTCAACGATATCCCGACCGACCAGAAACGCGAAAAAGCACGGGATGTTTTCAACCGCTACATATCCGGCACAAAGCTTTGCACCTCTGCCAAACAGGCAGGTGTTTCCAAAGGCACAGCATCGGCCTACCTGAACGAAATCGAAGCCGCAACAGGCATTGCTTTTATTCGCGGCAAGACACGCGCAGGCAAAGCGCTACCCCAAAGCCGTGGCAACGTGCGCCAAGATCGCAAAACAGGACTGAGACGGGCATCAGTGCGCGATTTTCACGCCTTGCGGACAACATGGATTACCCTCGCCCTGATGCAGGGGATGCCGCTTGAACTGGTCAAAACCGTGACAGGCCACGCCACCGCCGAAATCGTAATGGAACACTATTTCAAACCCCAACGCGAGCAGCTCAAAACTGCAATTCAGAAATGCCTTCCGTCCATACTATCAACATCCTCTCGCCATCAGAAACCGGCTCCTCAATGGATTATCGATTTAATCCAAAACATGACCCCGGAAAACTGCGAGAAAGTTAGGAAACAAATACTCAACAACCTCTCATGACCTACAACCTCCCGTATTCGGGAGCAAAGGCAGGATGGCCGGAACAGGCGAGAGCAGGCTCACAATGAACATTTCCTGTCAGGGCTCTGTCAGGTCTCATCCTGACTAACCCGTCTTTCGCTATTCGCGGGTATGTGCGGCTTGTTTGTTCGATTTTCACTCAAAGGTCTGCCCCACATTTCATTTCCAGCTCTTCGAGCCGGGGAAGGTGGTTGATCGGGCAATTTCAAGTTCATGCCACGATTCTTCCAGAGAAAGACAGGTCGTCAATGGGTGAGATTTTCCC
>JAAYDL010000327.1 GCA_012729265.1 Lentisphaerota bacterium
CTGCCGGAAAAAGAATATGGGGAACTACGCGGCCTGACCAATGCACGAGCGAGCGTGATGAAGCGCAATAATGCCGTCAAGAATACGATTACAGCGATTTTGGATGAATATTTTCCTGAGATTTGGAAGGTGTTTAAGAATCCACTGAAAGGGAAAGCATCCCGACATGTTTTACGGAACTGTCCCTTTCCGGCATTCATCCTGGGAATGGGAGAGGAAGGCGTACTGGCGGAGGTAAAAAGAGCTGTCAATAAGTCGGTAGGAATTAAGAAAGTGCGACAGCTGATTGCCGCTGCCGAAGCGTCCGTCGGTGTCGGATATGGCTTGGAAGCCGCCAAAATGAGGCTCTGCTGGCTGCTGGATGAATTGGAATTGATAGAGAAACAGCTATCCGAGGTGGAACAGTCGATGGAAAAGGCGCTCCATAAAACCGGCTATGCCGAACAGCTTCTCGGAATCAAGGGAATCGGTGTTGTAACGGCGGCGTCCTTTTTAGGCGAAGTCGGTGACCCGCTCCGGTTCCAAAATGCCCGACAGATTGCCAATTATGCTGGCTACAATCTGGTGGAGGATAGCTCCGGCAAGAGTAAAAGCGGGACGTGTATTTCAAAGCGCGGGCGTAAGCAGCTTCGGAGCGTGCTATACCAGATGGCGTTTACAATGGTAGGTCATAATGATGAAATGAAGGCTCTTTATCGTCATTTGACCACAAGGAAAACCAATGCGCTGAAAAAAAAACAAGCCCTCGTGGTGATTTCAAAGAAGATCATCACAGTAATATACAGTCTGCTGAAAAAGCGGGAAGCTTACAAGCCTGAACTCGTGCTGGGCACGGTCAGAAAAGGGATGATGGCCGCATAAAGCCTCAGCATAACGGAATCCGCTGATAAGGCAGAGGGCAAGGAGAATCCCTCCATCAGCCCTTCAATGAGGCAGTTTTGAAGCTATACAGCTGCCCTCTGCTTTTATCATAAAAACAGCACGAAGGAATGTAAGCGAAGCCATAGGGCTTACGCAGTGAGGCATGGTAGGGTGAGTTTTGTGATAAGCGTCAGTGGCCCCAGACTTTCCGCACAAAATTTTTGGAACTCCGGTCGGGCTACGCCCTTCCTCCGTTTCAAAAATCTCAGGTAAATCTTAAACGTGTGAAAACACGAATAAATCGAAGCTATGCTTCAAAAAAAGAGGTAGGAGAGATGATCATGGCAAACAAAATGAGAGGCGTAACGCTACACGCAACATGGGCGCCGAAACCCGGGTTTACACTGGGTGCAAAGGATATCGACAAGGTCCAGACGTATCTGGGCAGTCTGGTTTGGAAAGATCCTGCCCTGTCGATAGAGGAGTATGATGTCCCGGAACCGGGCCCCGGGCAGGTGCTCATAAAAGTCAAAGCCTGCGGCATCTGCGGCAGCGACGTGCACATGGCGCAACCGCAGGATGACGGCTATATCTACTATCCCGGCCTGACAGGTTTCCCCTGTATATTGGGACACGAGCTATCGGGCGTGGTCGTAAAGAGCGGACCGGGAGCCAAGGATAAGGATACCAACAAACCTTTCAAAGGCGGCGAGCTGGTATGCGCGGAAGAGATGCTCTGGTGCGGCTCCTGCAAGCCTTGTGCGGATGGCTGGCCGAACCATTGCGAGCGTTTGGACGAGATCGGATTCAACGTAAACGGCGCTTTTTGCGATTAC
>JAAYDL010000328.1 GCA_012729265.1 Lentisphaerota bacterium
AAAGTTCCTCTTTATCATCCATTTCGGCTTCAGCAGAAGTAAGGAGATGCTCCTTCATCCGCCGATAACCGCTGAGAATGTCGGGGTATACGGTGCAAATGAGTGGATCCAGATTTCTTTCCGAGAGTTTTGACAGATGTCGGGAACGCATTTGACGGAACTGGTGTGTAATGGCCTCTCCGCGCGATCGGGCCGCCACAATAATCCCCGGCTTATCGTCGCAAAATGCCTTGAATATGAACTCATAATACTCGTAAACGGAGTCGTGCAATTCAAGGATGTCTTTCACTTCTTCCTCATCCAATGTCGTCTTGGCATTTTCAAGACGAAGTAATAGTTTTAAAATGACAACTACATAATCGCTGGCAGACTCGTATTCGTCGGCCCTTTTGATCTGTTCCTGCGTTTCCTTTGCGATTTTTGAGATCAGTTCCTGAGAGAGCAGCGCAGTCAGGAAAACCACAAGCTCCTGCTGCATCCGATCAAGATACTCTTCCTGGTTGAACAGGGTTTCAATTTTTTCCTTTCTGTTCTCGGTCGTGCCGGAAACGATCTCCTTGAGGGTATTCATCATCGAACCGACCACTTCGCCCATGCGAATCACTTCCCGGCGAGACTGCTCGATGGCGACAACAGGCGTCTCGACCAAACGCTTATCGAGTTTGATAAGGGTCCGTGCCTTGCTGGGCTCTTTATCCACAAATGCATATTCCAAGAATTGTTTTAAATAATGAATAAATGGAATAAACGCAAGTACCAGCAAGACGTTGAAAATGGTGTGTGAAAGGGCGATTCGGGTTGCGATATCTGCAGTAGGATGGATGATTACGCCCAGTAGTTTTAAATACATGAAGAAAAAGGGAACGGTCAGGAAAACGGCGATAATTTTGATTGCAATATGGGCATAAGCGACCCTTCGTGCCTGAACGGTAGTACCCATTGACGCTAGAAAAGCGGTGATGGTTGTCCCTATATTCTGGCCAAGAACAAGGGCCACCGAGGTGTCAAAATCGATTGCTCCGGCACGCGCCAATGTAATTGTAATTGCAACGGTTGCTGAAGATGACTGAATAATTGCCGTTACCAGCGCTCCGATTAAAATACACTTAATGACGCCCCAGAATGAGGTGGGTGAAAAGCTGGCGAGGAGATTGGTAAATTCTTTATTATTCCGAAGAGGCTCAACCCCTTCTCCCATGAGAAACAAACCGAAAAAAACCAACCCCAATCCCATGATCAGCATTGCAATAAAACGGTTACGTTCATTCCGACTGAAAAGGTAGAAAAACCCGGATATGGCGGTGATTAAAAGGCCGTATTCAGTAACATTGATCGCCACAATCCATGCGGTGACCGTCGTGCCGATGTCTGCGCCAAGAATAACGCCTATCGATTGTTGAAGTGTCATAACACCGGCATTGACCAGCCCGATTAACATTACTGTTGTAACAGAACTAGATTGAATGATCGATGTGACCACCAATCCGGTTCCGCACGCTGCAAAACGATTATCCGTAACCACCGCGATCATTCTACGCATTCTATCGCCGGCCACGGCCTGAATTCCATCAGACAGATATTTCATCCCCAAAAGGAATATGCAGAGGCCCCCAATCCCATTTGAGATCATCTCGACAATCAATTCGGTTGTTATTTCCATTCTATAGAAACCTTTTTATTTGAAATAATATCTGTAATTATCTGATTTACATACTCAGCCGAGACTGGTTCGCATTCGTTCATCTATCAAATTGTTTCCCTATGGATTCATCCCTTCGGGGTGTAAAAAAACCGCGTTGATTCAGAAAAGCAGCCTGTTCGAAACAACTTTGCATCTGATCGCTAAAATCCGACGCCAACCCGCAATCCGACCTTCGATAAAAAAAACAGCCGGATTGTTAGCATTGTGTTAGCAAATTACTAGGAAAAAGGGCAACAGATCGCTGCATTATTATCTCCGCAATGACCGACAGAACCCGTGATGCCAAAAGCGGGGTGAAACGGAATATTCCGGCGTTTCCCGCTTGCGTTTTGCGACTAGGCTTCCATTATTCGTCCCTCATTTCCAACCCCTTAAACCGAAAGGAAGTATAATGGCTGTAAAGAAAGTTGCTCTGCTCACCGCCGGCGGTCTGGCTCCATGCCTCTCCACCGCAGTCGGTCGACTCATCGAGCGCTATACCGAAGTTTCACCGGAAACCGAAATCATTGCTTATGTCGGCGGCTACAAAGGCTTGCTGAAGGGTGAATTTATTACTGTGAACGACGAAATCCGCAAAAAAGCAGCGGTTCTCTATAAACACGGCGGAAGCCCGATCGGCAACAGCCGCGTTAAACTCACCAATGTGAAAGACTGCGAAAAACGCGGCCTTGTAAAAGAAGGTGAAAACCCGCTGGAAGTTGCGGCCAATCAGCTCGTCAAAGACGGCGTGGATGTGCTCCACACCATCGGCGGCGACGATACCAACACCACCGCCGCCGACCTTGCCGCCTATTTGGCTGAAAACGACTACAGTCTGATTGTGGTCGGCCTGCCGAAGACGATCGATAACGACGTCTTTCCGATCAAGCAGAGCCTCGGAGCTTGGACAGCCGCCGAAGAAGGCGCGAAGTATTTCGCAAATGTTGTGGCTGAACATAATGCCAATCCGCGCATGTTGATCATCCACGAGGTCATGGGCCGCAACTGCGGATGGCTTACCGCGTACACCGCCAAGGTTTATCATGAAACCCTTGAAGCGCTTGATTTCCTTCCGAATATCGGCCTCTCGAAAGAGCGAAAGGATGTTCACGCCGTCTTCATCCCGGAAATGAAAATCAATATTGCCGCTGAGGCTGAACGCCTGAAAAAAGTGATGGACGAAGTCGACAACGTAAACATCTTCATCTCCGAAGGTGCCGGTGTGGGATCGATCATCAAAGAGATGGAAGCTGCCGGCGAAACTGTTCCGCGTGACGCCTTCGGCCACGTTAAGCTCGACGCCGTAAATCCTGGAGCTTGGTTTGGCAAGCAGTTTGCCAAGCTGCTCGACGCTGAAAAAGTACTGATTCAGAAGTCCGGCTACTTTGCCCGCGCGGCCGCCTCTAACGAAGCAGATCTCAAGCTCATCAAGGAATGCTGCGACGTTGCCGTGGAATCCGCCATCGCAGGGATCGGCGGGGTTGTTGGGCACGATGAAGATCAGAACGACGAACTGCGTGCCTGCGAATTTCCGCGGATCGCCGGCGGAAAACCGTTCAACATTGATGAACCTTGGTTTGGAGAACTCCTCGCCGACATTGGTCAGGAAAAGGGAGACAGAGTCGAGGTTGCGCACTAAAAAATCGATCATTGACCGCCCCGCTTCGGGGCGGTCGTTAACCCACTGGAGATTCGAATATGAAAACGACCCTCATGCTGCTTGGTACACTCAGCCTCCTGCTGACGGGATGCGTCAGCCGAACGATCAGTTCCGATCCATCCGTTTCCGATTTAAACAGCGGGATCGGGTACAACTCCGACGACAAAATCGTCAAAAAAGATATCGTTTGGATCTGGGAAGCCGAATTCTGGGGAAAATAGTTGCACAAAAGCGATTGCTGACTGTTTTTAGATCGGGTCTAATGTGCACCCTGATTATCTTCAGGCTTTTGATTTCTAAAGGTTTTTGTATGCTTCGGGCGTTCGTTTTTTCATGAACCAATTAAAAACAAGGAGCAGAATATGCCGAGTATCAAAGGAACCGAAACCGAAAAAAACCTGCTGAAATCCTTCGCAGGCGAATCGCAGGCGCGCATGCGCTACACCTATTTTGCAAGTGCAGCGAAAAAAGAAGGTCTCGTCCAGATGGCCGATATTTTTTCAGAAACCGCTGATCAGGAAAAGGAACATGCCAAGCGATTCTTTAAATTCCTCGAAGGCGGCGAACTGGAAATTACCGCTGCATTTCCTGCCGGTGTAATCGGAACGACTGCGGAAAACCTTGAAGCAGCCGCTAACGGCGAGCACGAAGAGTGGTCGGATATGTACCCGGCTTTTGCAAAAAAGGCACGGGAAGAAGGTTTTTGCGCCATCGCAACCGTCTGGGAAAAAATCAGCATTGCTGAGAAGCAGCACGAAAAGCGCTACCGTGATCTGCTGAACAACTTGAATGCGGGCAAGGTATTCAAAAAAGACGGGAAAGTGGTTTGGCGCTGCCGCAACTGCGGCTACATCCACGAAGCCGATGAAGCGCCCAATATGTGCCCCGCGTGTGCACATCCACAGGCCCACTTCGAAGTGCTGGCCGAGAATTGGTAAACTCCGACTGCGCCCGATCCAATGATCGGGCGTAATTCTCTTAAGCGTCCGGCTTTCTGCTCCTCCAAAGAACAAGGGCGGCAGTTGCGGCGGACAACAGACAGACAAGCTGCGTGAGTGTGATAGGACCAATAAAAGCAGACAGTTCCCCGTCACCCCGGAATAGATCAATACCTGCACGACCTAAACCATAAACAAAGATAAACCAAAACAATAACAGCCCTCGCCACCGCTCATTGTTCAGTCGCAGCAAGAACCGCCACAGAAAAAGAACAAGAATGATTTCGTAAACCTGCGTCGGATGAAGCGCCACTCCGGTCGGAGCCGCAGTACACGTTTCCGGAAAAGTGACCCCCCAAGGCAGACTGCAGGGTCTCCCGTAGCAGCAGCCGTTGAGAAAGCACCCCGTTTTGGCAATGGCCCACGAGGGTGAAATGGTTATTACGGACAAGTCCAGCAGTTCTCGACGATGTTCAGCGGAAAATCCGGCCAACAGAATAACCAGGAAAAGATAGACCAGCATTCCTCCCCACAACCCGCCTTGAATGTATGCATCAACATCAAAAACAATCAAAGGATCAAAGCCGACGGTTCGCCAATGATAAAGAAACTTTGCACCAGGAAGCATCCCAAGCACATAAAGACCAGTTAAAGCAACCGCCCTCCGCCGTCGAAGATGTAATCCGGGAGCAACACACAGACCGACAACGCCATGCATCACGAAGCTCAGATAATACAGAATGCCGTATGTCGTCACAGAACCGATAGTGTTCCACATCGCTCCTTCATCTCCATATCATCGAAACAGGTCGTACTGATCCGGGCGTTTACTGCACCGGATTAAACAACTGCTGGACCGTACGCAGCTCCTCCTCATAATAACTGATATACTCATCGAAAGCCCGGGAGAGAAGTTCCGCCTGCTCTGGAGGAAGTATCTGCGAAGCCCTTGCTGAAATCGGAGTTCTCAGTCCCTGCATTTCGTTCAAAAAAGTGTCGATTTTTTCCGGCGTATATTCAGAAAAGACAGGCACGCCGTCCTTCTCAAAATCAACAGTGAATCGCGGATATGTTGTAATCTCGTCATAAAGCATCTCAACCAACCGCTCCTTACCCCCCTCTTCAAGTGCCGCATCGGACTGCTGCAGTTTCTTGTTTATTGAATCCACAAAGAGACGTTCGTGCCCTGTTCTTTCGTAGTATCGGAAATATTGACTATCCAGATCGTTATTCAGGAACCAGTCAATCTCTGCATCAAGCGCATCGGTTTCTGCGGTGATCTCCTGCAGCAAAAGACCTCGTTCTTCTTCGGTCAACATTCCGGTCATGAGCCGAATTTTCAAGTCCTCCTGAAGCACTCTGCGGGCTGTCAGAAGATCAAGAAAATATTCCTTCTCCTCTGGATTCAAATTATAGGCCTCAATCAGATCATTGAACGTATTTGAAACCAAAATACGCTGATCCCGCATAATCGCCTGACTTACGCCAGGACTTTTGAGGCTTTGAGAAATATTGCGCATGAGCCGCTCCTTATGTTCAGACTCCAGTTCTCCACGATGAAGCCGTGTCAGCTCTTCAATATCTAAAACCCACGGTTGCACATCCGAATCCTCAGGCTCCTTTTTGGGTTCCGATGTTTTGGAATATTCAGCCGGAAATGGATTTTCTGTATCATTTTCCAATCTGACCACGCCGTGCCACATGCCCAGAAAATAAAACGCAGAACACAAAGCCGTCATAACGATGACTGATACCAAAGAAACCGATCGGTTACTTTTTGATTTCATTCCCATCCCCCTTCCCCCTTTTCTCCCTCGAAGCGCTTCTTCGACGAGATCTACTCTTTTTCCAGAGCAGATTCAGCGCCAAGAAACTCTCTATTCTCAAAATCGTAAGGGAGCAGAAAGTTTTCTCCGGGGGCAAGAATGTTCGGCGTAATAAAAAAAAGGATATCTACATTGCGCACAACCTCGTGCCGACTGGAAAAAAACCATTTAATCAATGGAATATGACCGAGTATGGGTACTTTCTTTTCCTCAACGGTCTTTCGGCGCGTTTTGAGCCCCCCGATTACAAAGGTTTCTCCCTCCCGCAATGTGACTTTAGTCTGGGTTTTAGAAAGCGTAATGACCGGTCGATCAATGTCCTGCAACGTCATAAAGCGAGAGCCGGAGGAAACTTCAATGTTGGATATATCGAGCGTCACGGCTCCGGGATAATCAAGCTCAATATACGGGGTAACCTCCAGCTTCACCCCAACCCTTTTCTTCTGAATATTCAGATTGCCTCCATCTTTTATATCGACATAAGGAAGCTCATCGACCGTCTGAATTTCAACCTTGGTTTTATTAAGCGCCACGCCGACGGGGCGCGTACGAATAACGGCCTCGCCATGATCCACCAACGCACGTAGCTCCGCAGAAATCACCGAAGCATCGACATTCATTCCAGCGAGACTGATCCCCAGTCCCGGCATTCGATTTGCAAAACCGATACTGGTGGATCCGTCGGTCTGCTCCGCCAGGGTTGCAACAGAAGCCGGAGTAAATGCGGACGGACCCAGACCGACATTGCCCCCGTCCAGCACACTGGAAGAATTACCCCCGTTTGAATCCAATGTAGAAAGCCCATAGTTGAAGCCCAGCTGGCGGGCGCGTTCTTCGTCCACCTCAATCACCAAGGCCTCAATGGCCACCATGTGCCAATCCATCTTATCCTGATATCGCAAACGGTCCGGCAATACCGTTTCCTCCACCTCATTCGTAGTGGTGGATTCTTCTGCGGGCGGAGCGGACGTTTCGTCCGCGGCCATCGCGAAAGTCGCCGCGAATATGTTCAATCCAATGATGATACCGCGCAGTCTCATTCTGCCTCCTCCTCGACATCGTCAAAGTAGTTTTTATAAGGAGTGAGAATCTGCGCTTTCACCAGAAAGACGAGTTCCTTCTCAACCGTCTCTGTACTGGTGCTTGAAAAAATATATTTCAACAACGGGAGTTCGCCCAGAATCGGGATACCCCGCCGCCGTTCAACCTGCTGACTGGTCTTCATCAGTCCGGCGATAAACATTTTTCCATCCACCACAATCAGTCGGCTGCTGATGGAACGGCGATCCAGCGTCGGAACCCGCGTCGGTTGATTCAAATTATTCAATCCGACGTTCACAAAGCCGGTGATATCGGAAACATTGGTATCCATCGTCAAGACGATCAGATGATCATCAATCACCTTCTGAACGCTTACCACCAGCGAAACCCCGGCTTTCTGATATTCCGTGATCGAAACCAGATTACGTCCGGCCGCCTTGGTCGACTCATAGGGGATCTCGGTCTCGTTGCTGAGCGTTGCCGTGTTATTGGCGCCCTTTTTTTCATCATTCAACTCGGCATCAGAAACCTCGGAAGAGGTGACCACATTATACGGCTGACTGAGAATCCGTACGGTTCCCGCCCCCTCCAGCGCCTCAATAACAGCATCAAAACTTCCTGCAGAAGTATCCAACTTGTCGAAAAAGAGCCGCGCAGCGGAACCGAGCGGTTGATCAGACATGGTCGTCAACCCCGCGCTCTGAAGGGCAGAACCACCGCCTTGGTCCCGCTGATAAGCCACAGCAAAATCGACATCAAGTTCTCCCGAATGTTGCCACTCCAATACACAGGCCTCAATACGGACCTGCGGCTTTTCTTTTTCCTTCTCCAGCGCAAACAACGACAAGGGCAACGCGAATGCATACACCACCGCAACCCGCAGTGAAGCTTTCAAATATCCTGCCCTTAATAACGTCATAAAATATCCTTAGAGCCGTCAGTGCTCCCAATGCAGCTCCACATCATAACTCACAATGTTATACAGGTTATCGTAGCTGTCTGCCCGAGAAAGAAATGTTTTTACTTCGCCGGGACCCAGAGTTCCGATTTTAACATAATCCACATCCAGAACACTTTCCGTGATATCCCTGTAAATCACCTCGACTTCGACTCCGCGAAGCAGCTCGTTTCCCTGATTTCGAACACTGCCGGTCAGGTTATAAAACTGTATATCGCCTCCGGCATCTCCCGACGGGCTGCGCGAAGTGTATGTATGCATGCCATACACCCGCAAGGGTCGACGCCTCACATCCATCTGATTCAAAATTTCAGGGGTCAAGGGAATCGGTTGTCCGTCATCATCCAGAATCAGCTTACTGTTGTTCAGATTGCGTTCCTCTCGCGTTGAGACGATTTGATTGGCTTTGAAATAGTACGCTACCGCCTCTTCATAATTACCCAGCTTCCACTGCGTATCGCCGATCGCTTCGAGCACGCGCGAATCGGTGGGGTGGTCCGCGAGCAGAGCAAACAGTTCATTCAGATCTGCCCGAGTCCGTACATCCGCCAACCTTTTTGCTGCAGCAGGAGCGGCTTTTGACATGAGCAGATCGATCTTCCGCACATATTCCTCAACGTCTTCAAAATACTGTCCGTGTGGATATTTCTCAAGATAGCCCAGAAAAACGACCCGGGACTCGTGATATGCTGATGCTGAATAGAGGGCAATGCCCTGCCGAAAGATAATGTCCTGTCGGATCGACGTCTCGGGATATTGGTCCTGGAGCGCTTCATAGCGCGCTGCCGCCAAAATATATTCCTGATTGTCAAACGCCCGGTCCGCTTCCACCCGTCGCTCCCTATACGGAAGATCACTAAGCCATACGCACCCCGACAGCAATAACGAGATGACAAAACAGAGAGATAACTTGGACAACGAACGATACATAATCAACCACTCAAATTACTGGTGTTGTATCAAACTGCTATACGGCATGAAAGCGAAAACGGGGAAAATATGGGGTGACAATGCAGGGCCTTTTTATTTGGACTCATAGTCTTGCGGTGAGCATTGCATAGGCTCAGACTTCTTGATCCGCTGGAAGTCCAAGTGTCCCCGGATCTGAATGTTTGACCGGCGTTTCTGATAAAGAACTGAACACAAGTTTAAGCTCTGTCCCTGGGAAGAGTGTCTCGGTTTCGTTGAGAAGCTCAAGCAGAACGCGCAGTTCGCGGTTTCATTGAGGTTTGCCGGCACCGTGGAGCCGAACGTGCAGCTCTTTGCGGACGGGATCGGGGCATAGATCGGCGGGAGTGGTGAATAAGTCCTGCAGGAGCGCTCGGGCTGCGCTCAGCGAGGCGGTGGGTTGACCCAGTGCCGCAGCCAAGGCGGTTTCAGCCCGATAGCTGATCATGCCGATCGTGTTCATCAGAGCACGCCGCGATTGCGGCAGTTGCTTGAAGCGCTCTGCTTCGGAAAGTTCGCCCCATGCGATATGTTTGGCTACGCCTTTGAGAGTTCCTTTGGCCCGTTCGAGCGCGGCGTCGAGCCGAATGATTTCGTCGAGCCAGTCGGCTTTGCTGATGATGGAGGTTTGTCTGCCCGTTTCGGTAAGACGGCGAACCTCGCTTACGGCGAGGGTGTCCTTCCCGTTTCCGATGGTGGTTTCGCGTTGGGCACGTCCATACAGGGTTGGAACTTCGAAACCGCGCCATGAAGCTCTCCAAACGTCGCTGCGGCACGTTCCGAACTGCGCGTGCATGCCGTGCCCAGAACTTGGACTAAAATAAGCTCAATCAATTGGACGTAAAGGAATTACGACACGATGGAATTATTGTGTGGATCAGGAATCCTGAGGCTGATATTACGCCGAACGATTTCCTTGGGTAATGAGGTTGTTTTCCCTCTTGGATTTTCCGTGTCGCACCGAAATGATGGAGTCGCCGTCGGCCGATTCATTATGCCGGTTAAACAGACGAACCTTGGCATTGTGGCTTCTGACCAGATCCACAATTTTCGCGGCGGTACGGCTATGGAGTCCATGGGGAGCCCCGATCGTAAGATTATAGGTCTTCATCGTTATTTCACTTCCTCCATGGACTCAAAAGGGTTTGGGGTCCATTGGTTTTTCTGTTGTTCTCTTTTTTTAAAGGTTGCGGGTTAAAAATAAAAAACCCGCCTTCCGGTTGCGGAAGGCGGGTTGTCAAAACGGTTTCTGTGCGGATTAATCGTTAATGCAACTTCTCTCCTTCCGGAAAAGTACAATACCACATGCGCTCGGTGGAGGAGCGATGCAGCTGCTTAATCGATTTTTTCACACACATTTTCATCATTAAATCATCCATTGGTTTTACCAATTGCCTTTTCGTATAGGATTTTCCTCCGGTCGATGTCAACGCTTATTGTGGGTAAAATCCTTCGATAAAATCGATTGCGCAGGCGCAGTTTGTTCAGTATATTTTGAACACTATGGAGCATTCATTTGGAAAAGAGTGTGCATTGGGATTGGTGGAACGCGAGGTGGTTGAGTTTTTTGTTCGCATGGCCAACGTGCTGAATCTGCCGCGATCCGTGGGCGAAATTTACGGGGTTTTGTTTGTTTCATCCAAGCCGCTTTGCCTTGACGATTGTCGTGCGCTGCTGGGGATCAGTAAGGGTTCGACCAGTCAGGGGCTTCGGATCCTGCGTTCTTTCGGTGCGATCCGCACGGTGTATGTTCCGGGCGACCGAAAAGATTATCACATTGCAGAAACTTCGTTGCGCAAGATTGTTTCAGGGTTTGCGAAGGAGCAGATTCAGCCGCATGTGGTCAGCGGCAAGGAGCGGGTTCAGCGAATCCGTGAACTGCTTGAGGACCATAAAGTCGATAATCCCGATGATATGAGAGAAAAGATTGATATGCTGGAAAACTGGCAGAAGCGGGCGAATTCGGTTCTGCCGTTGGTTTTGAAACTGATTGGAAAGTAGAAAATGGACGAACTCGCGCAATTTTTCGAGGGAGAGCGTTGGTATTGCGTGCGCGCCAAGCCCAAGAAGGAACGGTTGGCGGCGGCGGGCATTTCGGCGCGGCTTCAGCTGGAGGTTTTTTGTCCGCAGATTCGATTTCGTCGAAAAACGGTGCGTGGTGCGGTTTGGTTTCAAGAGGCGATGTTTCCGGGGTATCTGTTTGTGCGGTTTGATATGCCGACGATGCGCCGTAGAGTTGCGCACTCGAACGGTGTTCTGACGATTCCTTCGTTTAATGGGCGCTATGTTCCGATTCCTGATGCAATTATTGAGTCACTTCACGGAGAAGTGGGCGAGGAAGAGGTCGTGGATGCTGGACATGCGCTGGAGGTTGGCCAAGAAACAACGATTACAGAAGGCGCATTCGAAGGCATAAAGGTTAAGGTGGTTCGTCTGATTGATGGAGAAGACCGCGTGGCGGTGCTGCTGGAAATGCTCGGCACCTTGGTTGAGACGGAGTTTCCGGTTTATGCGCTGGAGCATCGGTCTAAATACAGAATGTGAAGTAAACAGTTTATTTTCTCCGAGGGAGGGAACGTATGTGTGGAATTGTTGGGTATTTGGGAAAACGGAAGGCCGCAGAGATTTTGGTGGACGGGCTGCGGCGGCTGGAATACCGCGGATACGACTCGGCGGGAATTGCCTGTCTTTATGATCAGAAGATTGATGTGATAAAGAATCCGGGAAAGGTTCGGACATTGCGTGAACGGGTTGAGTCCTCTGCGCTGGAGTCGATCAAAAAGGCAAATGTGGGTATCGGCCATACGCGCTGGGCAACGCACGGTCCGCCGAATGAAGTCAATGCGCATCCACACCAAGATGCAAGCGGACACTTTGTGATGGTGCATAACGGGATCATCGAAAATTATAAATCAATCCGCAGCGGATTGGCGCAGCATGGAATTGAGTGTATATCCGATACCGATTCCGAAGTGCTGATTCAACTGATTGCCTTCTGCTACGAAGGGAATCTGGAAGAGGCGATCGCTGAGTCGCTCAAGAAAGTGAAGGGCACGTACGGCATTGTCGTTATGACCGATCATGAACCCGGCAAGTTGGTTGCTGCCCGCTGCGGAAGTCCGATTGTGTTGGGATTGGGGAAAAATGAAACGTTGGTGGCGAGCGATGCCTCAGCCATTATTCCTCATACGCGCGACGCCGTTTATCTCGAAGATTTTGATATGGCCGTGATCACGGAAACCGGCGTTCAGATGTTTGATCTGCAGCGTTCTCCGGTGGACCGGGAAGTTATGGAGATGGATTGGGATGCTTGCGCGGCGGAAAAGGGCGAGCATGCGCATTACATGCTCAAAGAAATGTTTGAGCAGCCCGACTCTATTCGCAACGCCATTCGCGGTCGTCTTGATTTTGAAATGGGCACGGCGATCCTTTCCGGTCTTGATTTTTCGCCGCGTGATGCTGCGATGATCAACCGGGTACTGGTCGTCGGCTGCGGAACATCGATGCATGCCGGAATGGTGGGAGAGTATGCCATTGAGGAGATGGCGAGCATTTTGGCCGAAGTGGAGCAGGCGGCAGAGTTCCGATACCGCAATCCGATTATCACGCCGTCGGACCTCGTTTTGGCGATCAGTCAATCGGGCGAAACGGCAGACACGTTGGCAGCGGTACGCGAGGCCAAACATAAGGGGGCCGTGGTCGCAGGGATTTGCAACGTGGTGGGTTCTACAATTGCCCGGGAAACGGGTCGCGGAGTTTATCTGCATGCCGGCCCGGAAATCGGCGTAGCTTCGACCAAGGCGTTTACGTGTCAGGTCTCCGTGATGCTGATGATGGCGCTTAAGCTGGCAAGGACGCGTCGTATGCCGCTCAACGAAGGCGAGGAATTATGCCGTTGGATTGAGCGTCTACCGGAGTTGGTGGAGCAGGTCTTGGCTCAGAGCGATGCCATCAAAGCGGTCGCACAGAAGTATGCCGATTGTGAAAACGCATTTTTTATCGGGCGCGGTTATCTTTATCCCGCTGCGCTGGAGGGGGCGCTGAAGCTGAAGGAGATCAGTTATATTCATGCCGAGGGCTATCATGCCGCCGAGCTTAAGCATGGACCGATTGCTCTGCTGGAGGAAAAAACACCGGTCGTTGCGCTGCTGAACAATGTGCCCGGAAAAGATAAAACGCTCGGTAATGCGGAAGAATGCCGCGCTCGAAAGGCACCCGTGATTGCGATCGTCAGCGAAGGCGATGAAGAAGCGGGAGAAGGGTTCAACGATGTGATCGTTTTGCCCGATTGTCCGCCCTGCATTGCGCCGATCCCAACCGTTGTTGCGCTTCAGCTGCTTTCATATCACATTGCGGTGGCGCGCGGGTGCGAGATTGACCAGCCGCGAAATCTGGCTAAGTCGGTTACGGTGGAGTAATTTATGGAAAATAGCAAAGCCCCTTTCCGGGGAGAGTTGTTTAAATGAAGAATGTTTTAATCATTGGTGCAAAGGGACAGCTGGGCCGCGATTGTCTGGATGTTTTCAAGGATGTTTCCGGACTGAACGGCGTTGATCTTCCGGAGGCGGATCTTTCTGACCCGGGGGTGTGTCGGGACGTGCTGGACCGCTTGCAGCCGGAGATCATTGTAAACTGCGCGGCCTATACGGCAGTTGATGCGTGCGAGACCGATAAATCCTGCTGGAAAGCCAACGCCGAACTACCGGGAAATCTGGCGGACTGGGCGGCGGAAAACGGCGCTTTTCTGGCGCACATTTCAACGGATTATATCTTTTCTGGGGATAAACCGCTCTTTGAAGTGCTGTTGGAGACGGAACCTCCGGCTCCGGTCTCCGAATACGGTCGCTCCAAGCTGGCGGGTGAGCAGTCCGTGATGGAGCGCTGCGCGAACAGCGCGATTCTGCGCACGGCTTGGCTCTATGGGGGCTCCGGGAAAAATTTTCTAAAAACCATGCTTCGGCTTACTCTGCAGAATCCAGGCAAGGAGCTGAAAGTCGTGAGCGATCAGTTTGGTTCGCCGACGTGGTCGTATACGCTGGCGCGCCAAATACGCGCGGTTGCGGAAAGGCGGGCGGGCGGAATTTTTCACGCCTCTTCGGAGGAGTATTGCTCCTGGTATGATCTCGCCTGCCGGTTTTTGGGAAAGCTGGGTGTGGAGCACCATTTTGTGCCGTGTACGAGCGAGGAGTTTCCGTCGCCGACCAAGCGGCCGACGAATTCGATTTTGGAAAATGCGCATTTGAAGGCGCTGGGGATGAATTTGTTTAAAGGCTGGGAGGACGAGTTGTCCGACTTTGTCGAAAAGCACGGAGAAAGCGTTATGGCGGAGGTTCAGGGTAAATGAAAAAGATTTTGGTTACAGGCGGTGCAGGGTTTATTGGTTCGGCGGTGTGCCGCTATCTCGTGAAAGACAAGCAGTATTCGGTGCTGAATCTTGACAAATTGACCTACGCCGGAGTCCCGGCTTCGTTGACGGAGATTGAGGAGAGCCCGTTGTATCGCTTTGAAAAAGCGGATGTGTGCGATAAGCAGGCGGTAAGCGCGCTGTTTGCCGACTTTCAGCCGGATGCGGTGATGCATCTTGCGGCGGAGTCGCACGTGGACCGCTCGATAGATGGCCCTGCGGCCTTTATTGAAACCAATGTGGTCGGCACCTACACGATGTTGGAGTGCGCCCGTGAATATTGGAACAGCCTGCCTGAAGAGCACAAAGCAAACTTCCGATTTCACCATATTTCCACCGACGAGGTGTATGGATCGCTTGGTGCGGAAGGGCTGTTTGAGGAGACCACACCGTATGATCCCCGCTCGCCGTATTCCGCCAGCAAAGCGTCCAGCGACCATTTGGTGAAGGCGTGGTTCCATACCTACGGTCTTCCGGTGGTGGTGACCAACTGCTCCAATAACTATGGTCCCTATCATTTTCCGGAAAAGCTGATTCCGCTGGTGATTCTGAATGCGCTGGATGAGAAGAAGCTTCCCGTGTACGGCAAGGGCGATAACATTCGTGACTGGCTCTACGTGGAGGATCATGCGCGCGCGTTGGTGTGCGTCGTGGAGAAAGGAACGCCGGGCGAAACCTACAACGTGGGCGGACGCAACGAGCGGACCAATCTGGAGGTGGTCGAAACGATCTGTTCGATTTTGGACGAGCTGAAACCGCGAGCGTCGGGGTCGTACAAGGATTTGATCACCTTTGTAACCGATCGTCCGGGCCATGATCGGCGCTATGCCATTGATGCCACGAAGCTGGAAACCGAACTGGGCTGGAAGGCGCAGGAAAACTTTGAAACCGGTATTCGCCGCACGGTTCAGTGGTATCTCGACAACGCTTGGTGGTGGAAGCCCTTGCGTGAATCGCGCTATTCCGGCGAGCGTCTAGGCAATTCTGATAACGGCGTTCGTGTTCAAAAAGCAACCTCTTGAATTAGCCCCTTTCTGCTCTCAAATCGGATGGCGCGAGTGCCGAGCTGAAGGGTAACCTTTGCTTCTTCACAACGGAGTGTGATTGGGGTTTCGGGATGGCGTTTCTTCCAAACATCAGCCAGCGCAATGGCGCGCTCCACGCCGTCCCCGCGCTGGAAGTTCCATACTTCGTCAGGCTGAGCAACGCGTGATCCATCATAAACCGATTCATTGGCTATGTTCGCCAGGGTCTCGATCAGTTCCTCGTCGGATAAGGCCTGCGTTTTTTCCACAACAACGGGGTTGCGGTCGAGCGCGGCCTGTAAAAACGGGCCCCATTGGGTGATCGAAAGATCACGGCTGGCGTAGAAGGCTAAATCCGCAACGGGGTGACTCGCGCGAAGTCCTTTGAGGTATTCAATAATCTCCTCGCGCTGCATGCCGGGTTTAATGGCAATCGGCCCGGGGCCGTTGAATCGCTTTTCTTTTACATTCGGAAGCTCCGGTTCCAGATGAATAAAGTCGATGAGGCCTTCAAGGACCGACATCTTTCGGCTCATGTCCTTGGTGCAGTCAATCTTTTCGGCCAGCTCGGTCATGCTGGCTTTGTCAAAGTGCGAGATGGGATTGTTTTTTAGATAATCACTGAGCTTATTGAGCAGAATGCGGTCGGCAATGGGTTCGCAGTAAAAATCGTACTCGTCAATTTCCTCGAGCAGTTTGTCGCGCGTGGCATCGTCCGATACTTTATAGGGTGAGCTGTGTTCGTAGGCGAAGGCGCGCTCAATGGGAAGGTATTGCGGTTTGCCGTGGCGTATGTAGCCGATTTGGAAACATGTTTGATATTCCGAGCGGTCACGCAGGAAGTTGGCGATAATCTCAAAGGTGATTTCGGTTGTTGTGAATGCATCGAGTTTGCTGCGGAAGAGCGCGAAGCTTTCCGGGTCAATGGTCGCCTCGGGGTAGACCGTGTGTATAAAGCCGGTGTTGTTGGCGACAATGGTCACCTGTTCATTTCGCAGGGCGCGCTGGGCCTTTGCAGAGAGGTCGGTGCCGTTGAACCACATGGTCTTCGTGACGAGTCGGCGGTTGTTGGTCAGGATGCCGCCGTTGACGTTGATGAAGTTTTGCGAGTGCAGCGGCGTGGCCAGCAGAAAAATATCCTCGAGCGGAATGTCGCACACAATAAAGAGCGCAGCGGCATACAAGGTGGAGAGCGAAACGCACTCGCCCGCACCGACGCGGTATCCGTCCTTATATTTAAAGGCATCCATCGCCTCGAGGGTTTCCGTTTTCCAGTAGGGGATGACGTTAGTCGTATATTTATCGAGCCCAAAGTGTTTACGGATATCGAGCGTAAAATAGTGTTTGTCGCCCTCATAACCAAACAGTGCATTACTGCGGCTGATGGTTTCCTCGTCCATGAACGGCGCAAAGCGGGCTATTTCGGACTCCTTGGTGGTCAGTCCCCAGGTGTCGAGATCGAGATTGAATTCATAGTTATCGATGATGAACTGCTTGAGACGCTGAATCTTTTTATACGGTTTCATTTTATCGAGCCCGCGGAACCAGTTGTGCTCTTTCCAAGCCCAGATGCGCGGCGACATAATGTTGGCCAGCACTAAGCTGAACAGCAGTTCAGGGAAAACAAATATTTCCATGTCCGAAAGGGAGACGGCGGCAGAATATTTTTCAAACTGCTCTTTAGGGATGTCGGGAGTGTTGTTCATGCGGCTCATTGTAAAATCCCGACACGTATTTGAAAGCAAAAGGGTGAGGCTTTTTTGGGGGGCCTTCTGGCTTAGGTCTGCAGAACTGAAGGGCTTGCCGGAGTAGGTGTGTGGTTCTGTGTTTTTGATAAAAAACTATATAGTGCATATTTCTGTTTTTCCAGATTGATTGTGTGTGGCGAAATAAGTATACCTGTGAACCTCTAGGTTCATTGGCGGAGGTGAAAAATGTATAGTTTAAAGAAATTGGACGATTGCCTCATTGTTGAACTTGAAGGAAATTTCGGTGTGGAAACCATCCTTCAGGTTTTGGAGCGGCGGGATGAATCGTCTTTTGAAACTCCTTGCCATAATGAAATGTGGATGGTTGGTGGGCATACGGCCCATCTTCGGCTTAGAGATGTTTTGACGGTGGTTGAGGGGATTAAATCGACCTGTTCAAAAGAGTCGTGTATTTCGCCCGAAATTTGTCAGAAAAAGATGGCATTTGTTGTGTGTCAGCAGGATTTTACGTTCTCTATTCTTGAACTTCTTTCTGAAGGAATCAGTCGCCTGTGTCCGTTTGGTTGTCGCGTATTTAATTCGCATGAAGCCGCTTCTGAATGGCTTGGGATCGGATCGTATGGCAACGAAGTCGATTCGGAAGAGCATGGAGCAACGAATCTCTGATTTGCGGATGCGGCTGTGGGCTGTTCTGAAAAGCGTCCTTGATTGTTTACCCCCCGTAAGTATGGGTTTTTTCGCTTTTTGAATTTGATTTGTTTTTGGGGATCGCCTACAAACCTTCAATCGCTGGAATGGCAGGGAGCCGCCAGGTATATATGGAATTAATGAGGAAAGATTGAGGAGAAGATACAATGGGAAAACCTATGACTAAATCGCAGATCATTGCAGCTGTTGCTGAGAAGGCCGAGATTTCCAAGGCTCAGGCCAAAACTGCTCTTGAAGCACTTGCAGAACTCGCCTACGAAGGCGCAACTGATGGGTTTACCATTCCTGGCATCGGCAAGCTTGTGAAGGTTAATCGTGCGGCGCGTTCTGGACGTAATCCGGCTACCGGCAAAACGATCCAGATTCCGGCAAAGACGGTTCTGAAGTTCCGTATTGCTAAAGCGGCTAAAGACGCAGTGCTGTAAACCGAGGTTTGCGTAAAGTGAAAGCCGTCCTGCTTGTCAGGACGGCAATTTGTTATGAACGTTTTCAAAAAAGTTGTTTATGTTTTTTTTGCGGTGTCGAGTCTGATGATCTGCGGCTGCGCTGGTCTTTCATATGAAGATGACAGCTATTCGGATATGCCATGGGCCAGATCGCAGGAGTGGGAGGGTTCAGGATACTTTCCCGGCATGCCTAACGGCTATTGATCCGTTCAGTCAGGCCCGCCTTTTCGGCGGGCTTTTTCATTTCTTCCTTTCATTCTTCCGTTGGTCTGGGATGCTTGGCACCGTCTAATCTCGGGGAGAGAAGTTGTGGCTAAATTTATTATTCAAGGGGGGGAACCCATCCGTGGAGCCTTTCATCCGCGTGGAAATAAAAATGCGGTGCTGCCGATGTTGGCGGCGTGTGTGTTGACGGATCAGCCGTTGGTGTTGGACAACGTTCCGTTAATTGATGATGTTAGGATAATGCTTCAATTGCTTGAAGGCATCGGAGTTGATGTGACGCTGTGCGGCCACACGCTCACGCTCTGTGCTGAGCACCTGAAAACGACGCATCTGGATCAGACCCTCTGCGCCAAAGTTCGGACATCAATTCTGCTGGCCGGCTCACTGGCGGCCCGCCACGGCGGAGCCGTAATTTATCCGCCGGGCGGCGATGTGATTGGACGTCGGCGTTTGGATACACACTTTTACGGGTTGGGGAGACTGGGTGTGGATATTGAGTCTTCGGGGGCATACAGGTTTTCTGCTCAGGGATTGATTGGTGCAGATATGGTGCTTGATGAGGCCAGTGTAACCGCTACGGAGAATATTCTGATGGCTGCCGTGCTGGCGAAGGGAACTTCGACGATGTATAATGCCGCCTGTGAGCCGCATGTTCAGGATCTGGCCTGTCTGCTCAATAAGATGGGCGCACGAATCAGCGGAATCGGAACGAATAAGTTGACCATCGAAGGTGTTTCCGTGCTGAACGGGGCGGAGCACCGTGTGCAGCCTGACTATATTGAAATCGGAAGCTTTATTGCGGCGGCCGCGGTCACGCGGGGCCGCCTGATGATTTCGGATGCGGGCGACCCGCTCGTGCTCCATGTGATGGAGAAAACCTTCTCTAAAATGGGCGTTGAGTGGACACTGGAGAATGGAACCTTAACGCTTCCGGAAAAGCAGTCGCTCGAAATTTTACCCGATATAGCCAATGCCACGCCAAAAATTGAAGATGGCATTTGGCCCGCTTTCCCGTCCGATCTTATGAGCGTCTGTATCGTATTAGCCACGCAGGCGAAAGGGACTGCGCTCTTTTTTGAAAAAATGTTTGAAAGCCGCATGTATTTTGTTGATCACCTTATGGGTATGGGGGCCAACATTATTCAGTGCGATCCTCATCGCGTGGTGGTTGTAGGGCCCACATTGCTGCGCGGGAGTAAACTGACCAGCCCGGATATTCGCGCGGGTATGGCTATGCTGATTGCCGCCTGCTGTGCCGAAGGCGAAAGCGTGATTGATAATGCACAGGTGATTGATCGTGGTTACGAAGCCATTGAAGATCGACTTGCCGCGCTCGGGGCGAGTATTGGTCGCGTGGATTAGTGATTAACCCGTTTTTCGATGCGGGAAAGGATGAAGTGGATAAAGTCACCGGCTATCTCCGCGTTGATCGTCCCATTCGTCGAGGTGAAGTAATTCATATTCTGGAACAAAAGTGCTTGCCCGGCGCGGGGGAAGTCACTAGCTTCTCCCCCTTTCGCAGAGTTCTGCGACTTTGGAGGAATGGCTGAGTGGTTGAAGGCGCGCGATTCGAAATCGTGTGTACCGCAAGGTACCGGGGGTTCAAATCCCTCTTCCTCCGCCACTTTTTCTCTCTCTTGCGCGGATGCCGCCCCAAAGAGTTGAAGCTATTTTTCGCAATGCCTTTTGCTGGAACGAGATGAGATTGATTCTTCGGTTTTCTGCGTCGTCTTTATCGTGATATAAGGAGCGTTTTAGTGCGGCTGGGTGGCGGTGCAAAAAAGGATGTTTTTTGTCTGGCATCTTGTGCGGAAGTCTATATTGTACGTGCCTTTTCCGATAGTTCTGTCTGGAGTGTGGCGCAAGCAATGAATCGCCGCGAGAAGGGCAGAGACCGGAATAAACTGAAGAAAGTGATGTCTTTCGCTTGAGATGTGTGTGGGAGGTAACTACTCTCCTGCGCCTGTCTTTTTGCGAAAAATTTCGCAGCCGTTTTGCGGCAAAATTTGAATTTTGATTTTTAGATAGTCGATTTACGGGTTGGCGTCCGCCGTTAGAAGCGGACTGTTGGAGAGGTTCCGAGGGTCGGAGATCGAAAATCGGGAATCGGCAATAGAGGACGATAAATATGCCTACAATTAATCAATTGGTGAGAAAGCCGCGAGCACTTGCTAAAAAGAAGAGCAAGTCGCCCGCACTGACGAACTGTCCGCAGCGTCGTGGGGTGTGTCTGCTCGTTAAGACTCAGACCCCGAAGAAGCCGAACTCGGCTTTACGTAAAGTGGCTCGTGTTCGTTTGACCAACGGTCGCGAAATTAACGCGTATATCGGCGGTGAAGGACACAACTTACAGGAACATAGTATGGTTCTGATACGCGGCGGTCGTGTAAAGGACTTGCCGGGTGTTCGCTACCACATCGTTCGTGGTGCGCTGGACTGCCTGGGTGTGAATGATCGTAAACGCGGTCGTTCGAAGTATGGTGCGAAGCGCCCGAAAGCAAAATAAACTGCATTTGAAGGACATTAGGTAATATGGCCAGAAGACATAGAGCAGAGAAGCGCGATCTGATTCCGGATCCCCGCTATAATAACAAACTCGTGGCGTATATGATTAACTGCGTAATGGAGCGCGGTAAAAAGTCTACTGCTGCGAAGATCGTTTACGGTGCCTTGGAAGATATCCAGAACCAGATCAAGGATGAGGATCCGGTTGAGGTGTTCACGATCGCAATCGAAAACGTATCCCCGCGTCTGGAAGTAAAATCGCGCCGTGTGGGTGGTGCTACGTATCAGGTTCCGCTGGAAGTCAAGCCGGAACGTCAGATTGCTCTGGCCGCCCGTTGGCTGATTACCTTCGCTGGTAATCGCAAAGGCGTTCCGATGCAGCGCGCACTGGCGAATGAGCTCATGGATGCCTATCGCGGCCAAGGAAACGCAATCAAAAAACGCGACGATACGCATAAGATGGCTCAGGCGAATAAGGCTTTCGCGCATTACCGCTGGTAACTATTTATGATTGCCGAATGCTGATTGATGATTAGGTCGGTCGGCAGCGCGAAACGCAAACGACATAGGAAATCTCCTCAGGGAGGGGATCGCCGATGGATGGAAGGTTCCAGCACCATGGAACCTTCCGGTTATTGAATCAAAAGAATGAATATTGTGAGTCAGCAAAATAACAGAGCAGCCGGGGCGGCGGCTTCCCAGCGGGAAGCCGAAGGTCGCTCTCATGCTTTGTCTTCGGTTCGCAATATCGGTATTGTGGCGCACATTGATGCAGGCAAGACAACGACTACCGAGCGCATTCTTTTTTACACCGGCAGAGTGTATAAAATCGGCGAAGTGCACGACGGTACGGCCACCATGGATTGGATGATTCAGGAGCAGGAGCGCGGTATTACGATTACCAGCGCCGCGACGACCTGTTTCTGGCAGAACCATCAGATCAATATTATCGACACTCCCGGTCACGTAGATTTTACCGTGGAAGTTGAACGCTCATTGCGCGTGTTAGACGGCGCAGTGGGCGTTTTCTGTGCGGTAGGGGGCGTTCAGCCGCAGTCTGAGACCGTTTGGCGTCAGGCGAATAGGTATAATGTTCCCCGATTGGCCTTTGTTAACAAGATGGACCGCATCGGTGCCAACTTTGAGAAGGTAATCAAGGAAATGCGCAGCAAGCTTTCTGTCTCTGCTGTTGCCATTCAGCTGCCCATCGGGGCATCCGATACCTTTGAGGGTGTCGTTGACCTGATCAAAATGCGCGGCATTTCTTTTTCCGAAACCGACTACGGTTCGAAGATTGACTATATTGATATTCCTTCCGAGCTGGCTGCACACGCAGAAAAAGCCCGCGCTGAACTGGTGGAAACCGTGGCCGAAGTGGACGAAGAGTTGCTCGAAGCCTACATGGAAAGTACCGATGTTTCCGAAGATAAGCTGTTGGCTGCCCTTCGCCGTGCAACGATTTCGAATCAGCTCGTTCCGGTGCTCTGCGGCTCTTCGCTCAAAAACAAAGGGGTTCAGCCGCTGCTCGATGCGGTGGTTGCGTTCCTGCCTTCCCCGCTCGATGTTCCTCCGATGCATGGTGTTTCGCCGAAGAGCGAACAGGTCCTTCATCGCGAGGCTTCCGATTTTGAGCCGCTGACGGGTTTGGTCTTTAAAATGGTGACCGATAAGTTTGTCGGTAAGCTGGCGTTTTTACGTATTTATTCCGGCCAGCTTAAGAAGGGGCAGAACATTTATAATCCGCGATTGAAGAAGCGCGAGCGCATCGGTCGCCTGCTCCGTCTGCACGCCAACCAACGCGAAGATGTGGATGTGCTTTATGCCGGCGAAATCGGCGGGATGGTCGGTCAGAAATTCTTTACGACGGGCGACACCGTCTGCGCGGAAAATGATCCGATTCTTCTGGAGAACATTGAGTTTCCTGAGCCCGTTATCTCGATGGCCATTGAACCGAAAACCACAGCAGATAAAGAGGCTCTGGTGGCTTCCCTAAAAGATTTGGCCGACGAAGATCCCACGTTCCACACGTCGATTAATGACGAAACGGGTCAGACCATTATTCATGGTATGGGGGAATTGCACCTCGAAATTATCCGCGATCGTATTCTGCGCGAGTATAAAGTGCAGGCCAACGCGGGCAAGCCGATGGTTGCTTACCGCGAAAGCGTTTCTAAGAAAGGTTCCGCCGGCTATGTCTTTGAACGTCAGATCGGTAATGACAACCATTTTGCCGGCATTACGCTGGAAATTTCTCCGATGGCTTCGGGGGCGGGAAATACCCTTGAATTTGATGTGCCTGCAAGCGTGATTCCCTCGGAATACCGCAAAGCAATTGAAGAAGCCATTCATGATGCCCTGTTGACCGGTGTGCTCGGTAACTTTGCCATCATTGATGTGGCTGTTCGTGTGATCGGCGGCGAAACGCATGTCACTGATACCTCGGAAATGGCGTTCCGTTCTGCCGCTGTAATGGCCCTGCGCGCCGCTGTTACCGCCGCTGCTCCCATTTTACTGGAGCCGGTGATGAAACTGGAAATTGAAACTCCGGAGGAAAACCTGGGCGATGTCCTTGGTGACCTCAACAGCCGCCGCGGCAGTGTCCGCAATATTTCGGCTGAAAATGATCTGCAGGTCGTGCAGGCGGACGTTCCGCTTGCCGAGGTTTTCGGGTACTCAACTTCGTTGCGTTCCCTGACAAAGGGTAGAGCGAGTTATACGATGGAACCGCAAGCGTTTGAACCGGTTCCCGCATCGATGACGGATTCTATCCTTAACCGCTAAAAGAGAGAAAAAATGACGAATCAACGTATTAGAATCAGGCTGAAATCGTTCGACCATCGCGTCCTCGATATCTCGGCCACGGAAATTGTCGAAACGGCACGCCGTACCGGTGCCCGCGTTGCGGGACCTATTCCGCTGCCGACGCGCATCGAGCGTTTCACGGTGAACCGCAGCCCGCACGTGAACAAAAAGTCGATGGAACAGTTTGAAATCCGCACGCACAAACGCCTGCTGGATATTATTGACCCGACCATCAAGACGGTGGACGAGCTCAAAAAGCTCAACCTGCCGGCCGGGGTGGACATCACCATTAAGATTTAGGAAGGAGGGGCCCCGTGAAAGGTTTGATTGGAAAAAAACTCGGAATGACCTCCGTGTATGATGAAAACGGGACGGCTGTGCCGGTGACCGTGATCGAAGCCGGTCCCTGTGTTGTAGTACAGCGAAAAGACAACGAAAAGGACGGCTACAGCGCTGTACAGCTCGGTTTTGAAAATCAGAAAGAACAGCGTTTGAATAAGCCCGCACTTGGTCATTTCAAAAAGGCCGGGGTTGATGCAAAGCGCATACTCAAAGAGTTCCGTGTTGAAGGAACGGCTGAGCTGAATGTTGGCGATGTGGTGGATGCCAATGCGTTCGCTGAAGTAAATTATGTCGATATTATTGCTGCCGGTAAAGGTCGTGGTTTTCAGGGCGTTGTTAAGCGCTACGATTTTGGTGGCGGTCGTGCATCGCATGGCGGAGGTTGGGTTCGCCGGACGGGTTCAATCGGGATGTGTGAGCATCCGGCCCGCGTTTTCAAGAACAAGAAGATGCCTGGTCAGATGGGTGCCAAGCGTGTGACCACGCAGAACCTCAAGGTGATTCAGGTTCGTCCGGGAGAAAACCTGATTCTGGTTAAAGGATCGGTTCCGGGGGCCAACGGCGACATTGTGACGATCAAAGAAGCCCTGAAAAAGAAGTAAGCGAGGAAGATCATGAGCAAAGTACCTTTGAAAAATATTAAGGGAGAAAGTGTCGGCGACTACGAAGTTGCAGATGGTCTTCTCGTTCTCGATAAGGGGGATCAGGTGGTTCATCAGGCCGTGGTCACCTATCTGGCCAACCAGCGTGCTGGTACCGCCAGTACACTGAGCAAGTTTGAAGTAAACGGCAGCGGCAAGAAACCGTGGAAGCAAAAAGGGCTCGGTCGTGCTCGTGCCGGTTACAAACAGTCGAATGTGTGGCGCGGCGGTTATGTGGCTCACGGCCCTGTTCCGCACAGCTTCAACAAGAAAATGACGAAGAAGGCCGCTCAGCTGGCATTCCGTCGAGCTGTCAGCGCCAAGATTGACCAGGGCGATGTGACCGTGATCGAAGAGCTGGTTCTCCCTGCTCCGAAGACCAAGGAATTCGCGCTTGTGCTGAAGAACCTCGGGCTCGACCGCGGTGGGCTGTTTATTGTGGATGAAGTGACTGAAGCCGTACTGCTGGCATCCCGCAATATTCCGCAGGTAGAAGTGGTTTCCGCTAAATTGGTGAACACCTATCAGATCCTGCGTTATAAGAACGTGATCGTTACCAAAGCAGGCATGGAAGCGCTGGAACAGCGCCTCGGATAAAGGAGCCTACGAAATGAAATATTCAACCGACCTGATTAAACGAATTTTGTTGACCGAAAAGGGCATGCGCCTCTCTGAGGAGCAGAACAAATATTTGTTCCGCGTGGCCAAGGATGCCAACAAGGTAGAAATTAAACGAGCTGTGGAAGAGCTCTTCAATGTCCGTGTTATGGCCGTCAATACGATGAGCCGAAAAGGCAAGAAGAAGCGTCAACGCACGGCTCATGCCGGGGAGACGTCTGCATGGAAACGTGCGGTCGTTACACTGAATGCTGAAGACAGCATTAACCTGATATAAGGAGTTAGAATCCAATGGGTTTAAAATTACACAAGCCGACAACGCCGAGCCGCCGGCACATGGTGTTGTCCGACTTTGCTGAAATCACTAAAAAGTCGCCTGAGCGCTCTTTAGTGAAGGCAAAGAAAAGTAATGCCGGTCGTAACAGTGCGGGACGTGTTTCCGTGCGGCATCGTGGGGGCGGGCATAAGCGCCGCTACCGCCTGATCGACTTCAAGCGCGACAAGTTTGGCATTCCCGCCACGGTTGTCGGTATTGAGTATGATCCTAACCGTTCTGCGCGTATCGCTCTGCTGAACTATGCAGACGGCGAAAAACGCTACATCATTGCACCAGCCGAACTTCAGGTCGGAGCAACGATTGTTTCCGGTCCGGATGCGGAGCCTTCTTTGGGCAATGCGCTGCCGCTCGGAAAGATTCCGGTCGGTATGGCGGTGCACAACATTGAGTTGGTTTCCGGAAAGGGCGGCCAGCTGGTTCGTTCCGCCGGCACCTCCGCACAGCTGATGTCTCGTGAAACCGATTTCGCAAACATTAAGATGCCGTCCGGCGAAATTCGCCGCATCCGCACCAACTGCTTGGCCACCATTGGCCGCGTAGGTAATGTGGAACACGACAACATTGTGATGGGTAAAGCCGGCCGTAAACGTTGGCTGGGCATTCGCCCGACCGTTCGCGGTGTGGCCATGAACCCGGTTGACCATCCGATGGGTGGTGGTGAAGGCCGTACTTCCGGTGGTGGTCATCCGCAGTCTCCGTGGGGCTTGCTCGCGAAGGGCAAACGTACCCGCAACAAGGGCAAGCAGAGCAACAAGTATATCGTTGAACGGAGGAAGAAATAGTTATGGCACGTTCCCTAAAAAAAGGTCCATACGTTGACCTGAAACTGGTCAAGAAGGTTCGCCAGTTGGAAGAATCCGGTCGTAAGACTGCCATTAAAACCTGGGCACGCGGATCACTTGTTGTTCCGGAGTTCGTGGGGCACACGTTCAATGTTCACAACGGCAAAGTTTTCGTTCCGGTGTTTGTTACGGAAAACATGGTCGGGCACAAACTAGGTGAATTTTCGCCTACCCGAGCATTCAGAACTCACGGTATGGCGACGGAGAAATAGTTTTTTGCTGAAATCGCTGGATTTCGAAATGCAAATACATAAACTGTCCGCTCTTTACACCGTGGACCAAATGAGAGTGAAAACACCATGGAAGTTTCAGCAACAACCAAATATGTGAGAATGTCGCCTACCAAGGCACGCGATCTGGCAAACGAGATCAAAGGTTTGCCGGTTGCAGATGCATTACGCATTACCGAGTTTAACGCCCGCAAAGCGGCGGTCCACATCGGCAAGACCCTTAAATCGGCCATTGCCAATGCAGAAAATAATGAAGGACTGCTGGTTGAAGGCCTGTATGTAAAAAACGCCATTGTGGATGGCGGACCGATGATGAAACGTTATCGTCCGCGTGCCCGTGGCATGGCGAGTCCGATTCAGAAAAAGACAAGCCATATAACTGTAATTGTAACCGACACCCCGTAGTCGTCGAAAGGAGACCATTTTGGGTCAGAAAGTAAATCCTATTGGGCTGAGGCTCGCATTGACCAAAGACTGGCGTTCACGCTGGTATGCGGAAAAGCGGGATTTCGGCGCCATGCTCAAGGAAGACACCGACATCCGTAAACTGGTTGCCGATCGTCTTAAAGACGCGGCCGTCTCGGATATCTACATTGAGCGCTATGCAAACCGTATTCGCGTGACCATTAAGAGTGCACGTCCCGGTCTGGTGATTGGGCGCAAAGGCGAAGACATTGATAAGCTTCGCGAAGTGCTCTCCAAGATCACGAATAAGGAGATCTATATTGAGATTGCCGAAGTTCGTTCTCCTGATCTTGATGCCACCTTGGTCGCCGCTAACGTGGCCATGCAGCTGGAACGTCGTGTTTCTTACCGCCGCGCTATGAAGCGTGCGATTCAGATGGCCATGGACAATGGTGCGTTAGGCATCAAGATTCAGGTTGGCGGTCGTTTGGGCGGTGCGGAAATTGCGCGTACTGAAAGCTATAAAGAAGGCAAAATTCCGCTGCATACGCTGCGTGCCGACATCGATTACGGAACGGCCCGCGCCAACACCGTTGCTGGTGTGATTGGTATCAAAGTGTGGATCTGCCGCGAACAGGAAAAGAAAGCCTAGGAGTTTAAACCATGCCTTTGATGCCGAAACGAGTTAAATACAGAAAGGTCCAGCGCGGTTCTCGCCGCGGTCTTGCGCAGGCAGGAAATACGCTGGCCTATGGAGAGTATGGTCTTCAGGCGCTGGAACGCGGCTGGATAACAAGTATCCAGATTGAAGCGTGCCGTGTTGCTGCAAACCGTGCAATGAAACGTAAAGGGAAGTTGTGGATCCGCATTTTTCCCGACAAACCGATTACAAAGAAGCCGTTGGAAGTACGTATGGGTAAAGGTAAAGGCGGAGTGGACTCTTGGGTCGCCGTTGTTAAGCCCGGAACCATGCTCTTCGAAATAGACGGGGTTCCGGAATCGTTGGCCAAAGAGTGTTTGCGCCTTGCATGCACCAAGCTGCCGATCCGCACCCGTTTTGTTCAGCGGCACGCTCACGATTAACCCCGGGGATGAGCCATGAAGGTTAAGGAATTAAAAGAAATGACGGTGGAAGAACTGGGCCAGCAGTTCGAGGAAATCAAGAAGGAGCAGTTTAATCTGAGACTTCAACAGGTTTCCGGTCAGCTGGAAAACCCCGCGCGCATCAAAGAATTGCGTCGTACGGTGGCCCGTATCAAGACCATCCAGAAACAAAAGAAAGTTGAAGGGTAGAGGTCATGACAGAGAGCAATAGAAATCTCAGAAAGACCCGCGAAGGCCGCGTTTCCAGTAAGAGCGGCGATAAAACCATCGTCGTACTGATCGAACGTCGTATGCGTCATCCGCTCTACGGGAAGGAAATTCGTGTATCGAAAAAGGTTCACGCCCACGACGAGGAAAACCGCGCCAAGGTTGGCGACGTGGTTCGCGTGATGGAAACCCGCCCGCTCAGCCGCCTGAAGCGCTGGCGTTTGGTGGATGTCGTTGCGGAATCGACCAAATAAGGGGAAGAAGCGATGATTCAGGAACAAACACGTTTGAAAGTTGCCGACAACTCGGGCGCACGCAGTGTGATGTGCATCCGTATTCTCGGCACAAAGAGTAAAGTGGCTCGCGTTGGCGATGTGATTCGCGTTGCCGTAAAAGAAGCCCAGCCGAACGGCGTGGTGAAAAAAGGCGATGTGATCAAGGCTGTTGTGGTTCGTACAAAAAGCACGATCCGCCGTCCTGATGGATCCTGCCTGCGTTTTGACAGTAATGCTGCGGTCATTATCGATGACAATAACAACCCGCGCGGCACCCGTATCTTCGGGCCGGTCGCCCGGGAACTTCGCGATAACGATTTCATGAAGCTGGTTTCGCTGGCGCCGGAAGTATTGTAGTCGCCAAGGAGATTCATCATGAGCAAATGTCATATTAAAAAGGGCGATAGTGTACAAGTGATCGCCGGAAAAGGCAAAGGCAAGAGCGGTAAGGTTTTGGAGCTTGATCTCCGTACGGGCCGCGCCTATGTCGAAGGTTTGAAGTTAGTTAAGAAACACCTGAAGAAGACTCAGGACAACCCGCAGGGCGGGATCGTTGAGAAGGAAGCCCCGATCGCGATTTCTAATCTGAAGGTATCGAAGTAACCGTTCCAAGGAATGGAACCGTAATTTTGGAGGAAGGGTGCAATGGCCCCAACACTGAAAACAAAATATAAAGATGCGATAGCGCCTAAGCTGATGAAAAGCCAGGGCTATTCGAACAAAATGCAGGTTCCCGCACTGAAGAAGATTGTGCTCAATCTCTGTGTATCGCTTTCTCATGATCGCGATACCCTGACCGCGCTGGCCGAAGACCTCGGCAAGATCACCGGTCAGAAGGCTGTCATTACGAAAGCCAAGAAGAGCGTATCCAACTTTAAGTTGCGTGAAGGTATGCCGATCGGCGCACGGGTAACGTTGCGTGGAGACCGGATGTATGAATTTATGGATCGTCTGGTTAATGTAGCGCTTCCCCGTATTCGCGACTTCCGTGGAGTTTCCGGAAACTCGTTCGACAGAAAGGGCAACTATTCAATGGGCCTGAAGGAACAGATTGTGTTCCCGGAAATCGATCCGGACCGAGTTAAACAAACGCATGGAATGGACATTACATTTGTCACCTCCGCCGCGTCCGATGCGGAAGCCAAGGAGCTTCTGACGCTCATGGGAATGCCGTTTGCAACGGGCAACTAAGAAAGGTTTTAAGAAATGGTATTATCAGATCCAATCGCCGATATGTTGACCCGCATTCGTAACGCGAACATGGCCGAAAAGAAAGTGGTGCAGATGCCGCACTCCAAAATGAAGAGTGAGATTGCACGCATTCTCAAGGCCGAAGGGTTCATCAAAGATTACACCGTGGAAAACAACGAGGGCAAAAGTGTCCTGAACCTTTTCCTCAAGTATACGATTGACCGTGAGCCGATCATTCAGGGGCTTCGCCGTATCAGCAAGCCCAGCTGCCGCAAATATGTCAATGCCGAAGAGGTTCCGCGAGTTCTGGGCGGAATCGGTCTGGCGATCCTGAGTACATCTGCAGGAGTAATGACCGACAATGAAGCCAGGGGAAAGCACATTGGGGGCGAGGTCCTCTGCTACATCTGGTAGACAACGCGGAGTTAAGTTATTATGTCAAGAATTGGTAAACAATCTGTATTAATTCCCGACGGTGTAACCGTTGAGGTAAAGAGTCAGACCGTGACGGTTAAGGGGGCAAAGGGCGAATCCGCCTACACCGCGCCGACCTGCATAGCGGTCGAAGTGAAAGGGAACAGTGTTTTTGTTTCTCGTACCGACAACTCCAAACACGGCAAAGCGATGTTCGGAACGGTCCGCAGCCTTATTAATAACATGATTATCGGCGTGAGTCAGGGATACAAAAAAGAACTCTCTATCGAAGGGGTCGGTTATAAGGCGCAGTTGCAGGGGACGGACATTATCCTTTCGCTCGGCTATTCGCATGACATCAACTATTCGATCCCGGAGGGCATTGCGGTTGAGGTCAAGAACGGCACCACGGTTTCTATTGAAGGAATCGACAAGCAACTGGTCGGTCAGGTTGCGGCCCGTATCCGCGACTTCGCACCGGCAGAACCGTATAAGGGCAAGGGCGTACGCTACGTGGGTGAGCAGATTCGCCGTAAGGAAGGTAAGGCGGTTGCATAATCATGAGTACTAAAAGCAAAAAAGATTTGAGAATTCGTCGCCACTTCCGGGTGCGCAATAAGGTTAAGGGGACTGCAGCGCGTCCGCGTATGGCTGTTTTCCGTTCCAATAAGCGCCTCGAAGTTCAGTTTATCGATGATGATGCCCGCCTGACGCTGGCCGGTGTTTCGATCAACGGAAAAAATGCGGAGGCCGCTAAGGCGCTGGGTTCCATGGCTGCTGAAGCCGCCAAGGGCAAAGGAATCGAAACGGTTGTATTTGACCGTGGCGGATTCGCATTCGGTAACAACTTCCGGGCACTTGCAGAAAGCGCCCGTGAGGCTGGACTTAAATTCTAGGCATCCAAGGAGTTTCCTAATGGCAGAAGAACGTAATGAACGTAGTGAACGCAAGGGCCGCCGCGAAGGTGGCGGACGGGGGCGCAAAGGCCGTCGTGACGAGCAGCAGGAAGTCCGGGAAAAGCCGGAATTTGAAGAGCGTGTGGTTCATATCAGCCGCAACTCAAAAGTGGTAAAGGGGGGCCGTCGCTTCAGCTTCGGCGCTCTGGTTGTCGTCGGTGACCACAAAGGGCGTGTGGGGTATGGACTCGGTAAAGCTTCGGAAGTGGCAGATGCCATTCGCAAAGCAGGGGATACAGCCAAGCGTAATCTTCAAACGGTTACCATGCGAGGAACCACGCTTCCGCACGATTCAATGGGTAAATTCAGTGGTGCGCAGGTGTTAATTCGCCCGGCCTCTGAAGGTACTGGTGTTATTGCCGGGGGGCCATGCCGAGCGGTGCTCGAGCTTGCAGGGGTTCGTGATGTCCTGGCAAAATCGCTGGGCAGTAACAACCATCTGAACGTCACGAAAGCAACGATGAAAGCCTTGGAAAAACTTCGTTCCAAGGAAGAGGCACTTGCGCTTCGCAAGGGCTAATCAAGTAAGAGGATTTAGTTATGGATTTGCATACACTCCAATCGCCAAAAGGGTCCAACCACCGTAAAATGCGTGTGGGTCGCGGTCGTGCTTCCGGAAAAGGCAAGACATCCGGACGTGGTCACAAAGGTCAATATGCCCGTGAGGGTGGAAAGCATAAGCCCTTGTTTGAAGGGGGCCAGATGCCCTTGGTACGTAAGTTGCCGAAACGCGGCTTCAAAAACTTTACCCGCAAGGAAGTAGTCGGGGTTAATCTGGATGCGCTCAACGTGTTTGAGGACGGCACCGAAGTAACCATCGAACTTCTGAAGGAAAAAGGGCTGGCGAACGGTCGTTTTGATGCGGTGAAGATTTTAGGTAACGGTGATGTGGGAAAGAAGCTGAGCGTAAAGGTCAATGCTTTCTCTGCCTCCGCTAAAGAAAAAATCGAAGCTGCAGGCGGCACCTGCGAAGTCGTCTAACCAACGAAAGGCCCACAGCCATGCTTTCCGCGTTTCTCAATATGTTTAAGATTAAGGAGCTCCGGAGTCGAATTTTGTTCACTCTGGGCCTCGTGTTCATTTGCAGACTGATCGTTTCTGTTCCGCTTCCCGGTGTAAGTGCTTCCATTATTGAATCATGGGTCACTGCATCTGGAGGCCGCACTGGCGACGGTCTGTTGGGACTCATGAACCTTTTCAGCGGGGGTGCTATGATGAAGTGTTCGATCGGAACACTGGGTATTATGCCCTACATCAGTGCATCGATTATTATTCAGCTGATGAGCGGTGTGATTCCTTATCTTGAAAAACTGAGACGCGAAGGCGATGTGGGTCACCAAAAAATTACGCAGTATACCCGTTATCTGACGGTAGTTATCTGTGCTGTGCAGGCGGGTTTTATGGCGGTTGCTTTAAGCACCGGAAACTATTGGGGACTGCCAGCAAACGTGGTTCAAGTTAATCCGATCGGATTTTTCCTGCTGTGTATTGTCTCTCTGGTAACGGGTTCGCTCTTGTTGATGTGGGTTGGGGAGCAGATTACATCCCGTGGAATCGGGAATGGTATTTCTTTAATTATTACCATCAATATTGTCAGCAGTCTCCCAAATGCTGTCCAATTGGTTTTCACTCAGTCCACTGGCGAAGGCGCTCTGATCGGTCCGTTCCATATTGTATTTATGTTGGCACTGATCTTTGCCGTTGTTCTCGCGGTTGTTGCGATTACGCAGGCTCAGCAAAAAGTGCCTGTACAATTTGCAAAACGTATGGTTGGGCGTAAGCCGATGCAGGGAGGAACGCAGCACCTTCCTCTGCGTGTGAATTATTCCGGTGTGATGCCGATTATCTTTGGTTCGGTAATTCTTCAGGTTATTCCAGCGGTTGCCCGCTGGATGCCTTGGCAAGGGGCAAAAGAGTGGGCTCAGTCTTTCCCCCTCTCCAATATGTATCTATTCCTCTTTGCTCTAATGATTCTGTTTTTCTCCTACTTCTGGGTTGCGACGCAGTTTAATCCAGTACAGATCGCGGATGACCTTAAGCGTCGGGGTGGATATGTTCCGGGTATTCGTCCGGGGCGGCCGACCGCCGACTATCTGGACCGTGCAATGACGCGTCTGACGTTGGCGGGGGCAATTTTCCTTGCGGTGATTGCGATTCTGCCGAACATCATGAATAAAACGTTTAATGTTCACTGGACAATCGCTGAATTTTTTGGCGGTACCAGTCTCTTGATTATTGTCGGGGTGATGCTCGATACCATGCGTCAGGTCGAATCGCACCTGCTGATGCACCACTATGATGGGTTCCTCAAAAAAGGTAAGATGCGCGGTAGACGATGAAGGCGGTAGTTCTTTTGGGACCTCCTGGTGCAGGGAAGGGCACAGTCGCGGAAGTTTTGTCCGAAAAGGGATATCGTCACGTTTCAACGGGCGATCTCCTTCGTGCGCAGATAAAAGAACAGACTCCGCTGGGGCTTGAAGCCAAAGCGCTGATGGAGCAGGGGAAGTTTGTTCCCGACAACGTGGTCGTTGGAATGATCCGCGATCTGATTTCGAACACCGATGGATCGGCAAATTTCCTGCTCGACGGATTTCCGAGAACGCTGGTTCAGGCACAAAAACTGGACGAACTTATTGCCTCTGAAAACGGAACGATTGAACGTGTGATTCTGCTGCGATGTCCCGATAAAGTGATTGTCAAACGGCTCTCCGGTCGGCGCTCCTGCCCGGAGTGCGGAGCCGTCTACCATATGCTCTATAATCCGCCGAAAAACGGCGAAGTGTGCGATAACGATGCCACCGCGCTCATACAACGTTCGGATGATAAAGAAGAAACCATTCTGAATCGCCTTTCTGTTTATGCTGAGCAAACCGCCCCTTTGATTGGCTTTTATGCCGAAAAAGGGCTTGTTCGCGAGGTAAATGCCGATCAAAGCATTGCTGACGTTCGTGCTGATGTAATGGAGCAATTGGCATAATCATGTCCCGGCGTAAAGGCATCATTATTAAGAATGCCTCCGAACTGAAGGCCATGCATATCAGTGCCCGTAAAACGGCAACGATTCTTCATAAAGTGGCAGCGAAAGTGGCTCCCGGTGTCACCACCTCGGAGCTCGATGAATATGCCGCAGAACTTGCCCGAAAAGAGGATGGCATCTGCACATTCTACGGTTACCACGGTTACCCTGGGCATATCTGTGCATCGATCAATGAAGAGGTTGTTCATGGCATTCCCGGGCGACGAGTCATTCGCGACGGTGATGTGGTGAGTATTGATTTTGGTCTGACCTACGGCGGTTTTGTTGGCGATACTGCGACTACAGTTGCGGCCGGAACTATTCATCCGGAGTGGCAGCGCTTATTGGATGTGACCCGGATATGTCTTGAAGTTGCCATTGCAAAAGCGGTGGAAGGTAACCGCCTTTCCGATATTTCTCACGCGGTTCAATCGTTGGCAGAAGGGGCCGGATTTTCGGTGGTGCGGGACTTTGTCGGCCATGGAATTGGTCGCGAAATGCACGAAGAACCGCAGATTAAAAACTATGGCCCGCCCGGAAGAGGTCCCGTTCTTAAATCCGGCATGACCTTGGCCATTGAGCCGATGATAAACCTCGGTATTCACCGAACCCAAACACTGGGCGACGGCTGGACGGTCATTACAGCCGACCGTCAACCCTCCGCACACTTTGAGCACACCGTTGCTGTCGGCAAAGAACGGGCCGAAATTTTGACGATTCCGGATCTGGACTAACGGGATAGTTCGGCCTATGCGCTTGATCCCATCGTATAACCGTTGAGGTCGAGGGTCACAAAGCGGTAGCCTGTTTCTTTGATGGCGGCCACCAGTTCGGTGCGCTCGCTCATGAGTTTATTAAAATCGATCAGATCAATTTCGATCCGGCATAAGGTGTCGTGGTGGCGGATTCGGTATTGGCGATATCCGTATGCGCGAAGAATGTTTTCAGCTCGCTCCACCTGCGCCATCGCCTCCAACTCAATACGTGTTCCGGTGGGGAAGCGCGAACCGAGGCAGGCGAAGGAGGCTTTGCGGGCGGTCGGCAGGCCGCGTCGTTCACTCAGTACACGGATTTCGCTTTTATAGAGACCGGCATCTTGCAGCGGTGCAATCACCTCATGATGGACGGCCGCCTGTGCTCCTGGGCGGATGTCACCTTTGTCATCTTCAATAGCACCATGCGCAAGCACAAGGTCTTCGGAGGCATCCAGCACGGCCTTCATTCGGCTGAAGAGTTCGTTTTTACAGTGGAAGCATCGGTCGCCTTTGTTTTGCAGGTAGGCTTTATTCTCATGCTCATGAGTTTGGATGATGCGGAGGTTCCAGCCGCGCCCCTCGGCCATCGCAATGGCTTCGGCAAGTTCCTCGCGAGGAATCGACGGCGAGTCGGCGATCATGAGGACTGCATTGTCCCCGAGCGCCTCGTGAGCGCAGGAGGCCAGATACGTGGAATCCACGCCTCCGGAATAGGCGATCGCCAGTTTCGGATGCTGTTTAAGCGCTTGAAGCAGTGCGTTTTCTTTCTCTTCTATCGAATGCATGTGCGCTGATATAACGGATCGTTTTACGTGCGGCCAACCTGTAATGAAACTAAAAGGGAGGTCCCTTTTGAGAACCTCCCTTGCGGAATTAAAATAAGCAGAGCTTATTCAAAGCTGACCCAGTCGATTTCGGCTTTGCCCTTGGTCAGGACAACGACGAGATCCTTTTCGCCTTCCGGAATGGTCTTGAGCGCGGCAGTTGCTGCCTTCATCTCTTCACTCTTCGGAATTTCAACGGTGGTCAGCAGCGTGCCGTCCTCTTTCCCGAGGCGGATTTCAACGCTTGCACCTTCGGCAGAGCTGGCTTGGACGGTGACCGACTTCAGGTCTTTCTTGCCGAAGTCAACACGGTCAAATTTGATCCACGCCTTTTCTTCGGTCATGATCGTTTTCCAACCCTTGAAGGTGTCTTCCCGGTTGATGTAGTCGACCTTGGCACCGTTTTCACTGATGGCGCTGTAGCGGTCGATCTGCAGCTTGCTTTTCGCGCTGGGCGTGCCGACGCCGCGCAGGGTGGGGATCACCTTCTTGATGGTTCCGTCTTCATTGAAATAGAGGAAATCAGCGCGGATCGAGCGGTTCTTGTCGAAGTCCGGCGAGAGATCCCTGTCGTGGTAGAAAAGATACCACTGGTCCTTGTATTCGAGAATGGAGTGATGAACCGTCCAGCAACCGCTTTCGCTCTGATCAAGGATGACGCCCATCCACGTATACGGTCCCCAGACGTTGTCGGCCATACAATATTCGAGACGTTCGGCTTCCTGTCCCTGCTCGTTTCTAACCGCATGGGGGAAGGTCAGGTAATATTTTCCATTCCGCTTAAAGGTCCAGGAGCCTTCGATGAGGCCGGGCGTCGGCAGATTGGCAATGCGTTCCTGCCCAATTTGACCCTGCTTGTTTTCCACTTCGACCATATTATCTCTGAGCTTGCCGACCGAGATGCCGCCGGTAAACATGTAGTAGGAACCATCGTCATCGATGAATACGCACGGATCGATTCCACGCGGACCGTTCACCGGCTGGTCGAGAACTTTCCACGGGCCGTGGGGCGTCGGGGAGGTGGCCACGCCGGTCCGCCCGCCGGCCGGGAAATAGAAATAGTAGGTGCCGTCTTTTTCCACGCAGTCCGGTGCCCACATATCGTACCCTTTACGGTTCAGCCAGGTGACGTTGGTTTGGTTGAACATGACGCCGTGGTCCGTCCAATCGATCAGGTTTTCTGACGAGAAGACGTGGTAGTCTTCCATGCAGAACCAGTCTTGCCGTACACCTTCCGGAGCCGGAATGTCATGCGAAGGATACACATAGATCTTGCCTTCGAACACATGGGCCGAGGGGTCAGCGGTGAACTGGTCCATGATGAGCGGGTTCTGGGCCTGCGCCCCAAGCGATGCCAGCCCGGTTATACCCAGCGCCAGCAGCAACGTATTGTTGTTTTTCATTTTCTTCTCCCTGTGTTGGTAGTTTGAGCTGGTCAGATGGTCCTCCATTCAAACCAACTGTTTAGTGTGTTTCAGTTCATACAGCTTTGTCAATCAAGTGAGTTCCCTTATTTATGGAAGCAGCGCCGCCCGCGGCCACCCTTTTTCCCAGACGAGAGTTGATATATGTAGTCGAACGCGACCGTTATTTCCAGCATAAGCGTGAAAAACCAGATAGTCCTGCCCGTCTTCACGGAAGATCGCTTCATGGCCTGGACCTTTCCAATTGGGCGTTGTGGCCTGAAGGAGCATGCTCCCACCGCCGTCATTCATGGAGATTCCTTCCTTGTCGAGGTAGGGGCCCGTAATGTTTTTCGAGCGGCCCACGCGTATATTGTAGGTACTGTTGACTCCCCGACAGCAGAAGTCATACGAGGCAAACAGATAAAAATATCCGTCGCGCTGAATAATAAACGGAGCCTCGATCGCGCCCTCGGTGGGGGGTGTTCGGGGTTCGAGTTCTCGGGGCCGGCTGGCAATGGCATAAGTGGACGCATCTTCCTTCGATGCTTTTCCGGTTGCCGGATCAATCTTCCGGATCATGATTCCTCCCCAGAAGCTGCCCCAGGAAAGCCAGACGTTGTCTTCGTCAATTACAATAATATTGGGGTCGATCGCATTAAAGTCGGTTTCCTCGGGCCGCGAGCGGATCACCATGCCGCGATCTTCCCATTTATAGTCGGGGCTTTTGGGGTCGAGCGTTCGGTTTACAGCCAGTCCGATGGCTGACTCATTCACACCGAAACTGGAGAGGGAATAGTAGAGGTGGTAACGCCCGTTAAAATAGGAAATATCCGGTGCCCAAGCTTCTTCTGTGCGCGGGAGTTCTTCTTTAACCCATTCGGGGAGAGTCTCAAATACGGTGCCTTCGCGCGTCCATTCCACCATGTTGGTGGATGTCCAGATCGGAATGTTTCCACCGGTGCAGAAGAGATAATAGGTGTCGTTCTGTTTGATCATAACCGGGTCATGAGTAGAGGGCCTGCTCTCAATTTCGAGCATACGCGGTTCTTGGCCGCCCGACATGCATCCTGTCAAAAGCAACGCTGCAAGCGCTGAAAAACAAAACGGAAAATCCGTTTTTGCCCATACTCTCTTCATCCCCCGATCCTTTCTGATTTCTCGTCAAAATGCAGACCAGCCGACGCGTCCAACCCCATCCGGCCCATCGGCTGACAATACAAAACGACAGAGCAGCCAAAAGATATGCAGCGTTCTACGCTTTGATTTCTCGGAAGTTGTTCGAGGTGGGTTCGTCAGCTCGTCCATAAAAAAGAGGCTTCCGGTAAACGGGAGCCTCTTTCCCCCTATGAATGGGTTGGAATCAATTAGTTCGCTTTAACACCGCTGAGCGGATAGTTGATGACCGTTTTCCAAGCCAGTTCCTGAAGGGCGGTGTTCATTTCCTCGTTCCATTCCGGATGGCTGGGATTCTTCAGGATCGACGGCATCGGCAGTCCAACCGGGCTGCGCCCGTAGATCGTCGCGAAATGCAGATAGGCATTCAGCGCAACCAGCGGAGGCGTCGGATGGCCGATCTGGTCGAGGAAGAGCTGCGATTGCTTGGTGAGACCCGGGAACTCGCCGCGGATGATCCGTTCGCGGAGTTCGGTGTTGGCCTGGGAGGTCGGAATAATGAAGAGGGCTTCGCGGCCCAGCTTTGCATTGATTTCCTTCACCTGGTCCTCGAAGGCCTTTTCACAGGTGGTGTTCAGCGTCTTGAGGTCTTCCAAGGTGCTCTGGTCCCAGGTCTTGAGCTGGCCCATCATCATCATCGACTGGCGTGCCTGGTTTCCGTCGTTGTTGAATCCCGCCCAGTTGTTCTGGACGAAGAAGCGCATGTTGGGATTCTGCAGGACCCCCATCATGACAAAGCCTTCCACGCCTACGTCGGGCATGTCCATGGGCGACATGACAAACACACCGGTCTTGCCCGCCTGTAGGGCCTGCTTGGCTTGGCTCTGTGCTTCGGCTTGGTCCCAGAACTGCGAGGTGCGCGAGAAGCCCATCCGCTGGATGTCGAGCTTTTGTCCTTCAATGCCGTACGCCTTCACCATCTCTTCGAGCGGTGCCGGAACGTCCCACATCAGGCTGTGCGAAGCGTAGAACATGGTTTCCCCTGCGGGAATGGCCGACGCAGCTTGGACGGATTCAGCCCCCGAAGGCTTCGAGGACGAGTTGATGTATTTTACAACCCAATCAAAGAAGTGCGGAATGTTTGGACCGGAGGTGTGGCCGCCTTCGTGCTGACGGAAGGCCAGATCGCCGCCCATGAGCGTACCTACTTCAGGGAGCGGTTCATGAACCCAATCCGCGATATCGTAACCATAACCTTCCTTGCCGAGCACTTGATAGACCTTTGAGGCCAGGATACCTGCGCGGTAGCTGCCGGGAGCGTCAACCCAAGCCGGATCGCCCGGAGGAACGCCGTAGCTGATGAAGCAGGGGCGCGGGGCGCACAATGCGATCAGCTCGTGGGAGTCGACCGGAAGGTCGGACGCATCCATTGATTTGCCATTGATGTCCGAAGCACCATATTTCAGGAAGTTGCCGGCCATCCAGTGGTATTCGCCATCGGCGGTAAGGTTTTCGACCGCTTCGCCATAATCGTGGCGATGGAGCTTCGCGCCGCCTTCGCCGGAAGAGGCAACCAGCGCAACGCCGACGCGCGGATCGAACGCCTGGGTGACTAGGGCGGCCTTGCCATAGCGAGACACACCTTCGATCCCTACCTTCAGCGGATCAACTTTCATGTCGGGATTGGTTTCAAAGAAATCGATCAAGCAGCTCACGCCCCAGCCCCAAGCGCGGAGCGCACCCCAGTCGTCGGGCTTGCGGGGCTGTCCCTTGTTGGTCAGACCAATGATGCCTTGGCGCAGGGCATTCCCTCCGCGGTCGGCCTGGATGCTGCCGGGATTGATCGTGCCGTAGCCCCAGCCGTGACTGAGCGCCTGATAAGGAACGCCGTTGGTATTCACAGCGCCGCCACCGCCGCCCATTCCACCGAAGCCGCCGCCGAACTGGAGCAGTACCGGAACTGGTCCAGTCGCATCGACGGGAACGGTAACGCTCGCTTGGATATCCACGGTAATCTGCGGGAAGGCGCTGTTGTCGACATGACCCACGAGGGTTTTCGTGATCGTCTTAAAATCGCCGACGCTGCCTTCGGTGGTTGCGGTTACTTCCCAAGTGACGCCCGGTACGTTGTCCGGGATGCGTCCGTACACTTCGCGCTCGAAGTCTTCAAGGATTTCCGCCCGGCGCTGGGTCCACTGCTCTGCGGTGGTTACTTTTGTCCCGTTTTTCAGGAGCAGTGCATTGGGAATCGTAGGCATCCAGTCGTTTGCCGTGGCTTCATCAAATCCGGGCCCGGTCTGGTTGCCGCCGTCCTTGCCCGGACGCAGGGTCTTGATGCCGAGCTGGTCCATCATGTACTGATGGTCGTCGTAGCCCTCCTCGATCCAGGGAGTCGTTGCGGCCTGTCCGCCGCCCATTCCGCCAAAACCCCCCATTCCTCCGAAGCCGCCCATTCCGCCGCCTCCACCGGCCCGCGTGCCGGCCGGGGCGCCGCCGCCCATTCCACCAAAACCCCCAAATCCTCCTGCGGGAGCTCCAGATCGTTCTTGTCCTTGTCCATGACAAAGTGCGGCTGCCATTGCTCCGCAGATCATCAGCGTCAGCGTTTTTTTATTCATTTTTACCTACCTCTTTTATGGGTTTAAGACGAAGAAACGAGAGCCAGCCTCCTCCGTAATCCTCAGTACGCTGTGGTTATAGAAAGAGCCGGCTTAGTGATTATTCCCACGTGTCCCCGTCAAAATAATTTATAAAACAGGATATCAGGAAAATAATTGCACGCAAGCCGTAGCGTATATTGATTTTTTTAAATGGCTTGCGGCGATGCGGTCTAGCGACTATGTTCCGCATACCATGGATATATGGATATGAAAGCAATCTTGGAGGACGAATGAATAAGAAAAAGTGGGGGAGCGCCGGGCTGGGCATTTTTGTTTTGGGGCTGTTGGTTTCATGTGCGAGCAGGCCGGCGGGGTTGTCGCGCTATGATGAACCGGCTCGTGAACTGCTGAATAAAATGACCCTGGATGAAAAGATCGGCCAGATGGTCCAAGCGGACAATGCCGGATTGAAAGATCCGACGGATGTTCAAACCTATTATCTGGGATCGGTCCTCAGCGGCGGAGGATCGGATCCGACCGCCGGAAACAGCATGGAGGCGTGGACCGAACACTATGAAGCGCTCCAGAAGCAGGCCGCCCAAACCCGGCTCCGCATTCCGCTGCTGTACGGAATCGACGCCGTACACGGACACAACAATGTGCTCGGTGCAGTTATTTTCCCCCATAATATTGGGCTGGGCTGTGCAGATAATCCCAAGCTGGTGAAACAGATCGGTCAAATTACCGCAAAAGAGATGCGCGCAACGGGCATTCAATGGACCTTTGCGCCCTGCGTTACGGTTCCGCAGGATGAGCGCTGGGGACGGACCTATGAAGGCTTCTCAGAAGATCCTGAGCTCGTAAGCCGACTCGGCGAAGCGTATGTGCTGGGGCTTCAGGCCGACGGCCTTTCCGGCGCGGAGTCGGTACTGGCCTGTGCAAAGCATTTTGTGGGCGACGGCGGAACGGTCGCGGGAAGCACTCGAAACCGCAGGGGCTGGGATCAGGGCGATACGCAGTGCGACGAAGAGACTTTCCGAAGAATTCACCTGTTCCCCTATCAGGACGCGATTAATGCGGGTGCGCTCACGATTATGCCTTCATACAGCAGCTGGAACGGAATCAAGTGCTCCGCGAATAAATATCTGCTCACCGATGTGCTGAAAGGCGAAATGAAGTTTGAAGGCTTCCTGATTTCCGATTGGGACGCGATTCGCCAACTTGATCCCGACTATAAAACGGCCATCGCCATTTCGATTAATGCGGGGATGGATATGGCGATGGAGCCGAACGGTTACCGCGAATTCTTCACCCTGCTTAAAGAACTGGTCGAAGAAGGCACTGTGCCGATGTCGCGAATCGACGACGCGGTATTCCGCATTTTGCGGGTAAAGTTTGCTATGGGAATGATGGACGAAGACTATGTTGGCGAAGGCAATCCGGCACTGCAGGCGCAGTTCGGCTCGGATGAGCATCGGGCCGTAGCGAGACAGGCCGTGCGCGAATCCCTCGTCCTGCTCAAAAATGAAAAACAGACGCTGCCGGTGTCAAAAACGCTGGGTCGAATTCATGTGGCCGGACAAGCCGCAGACAATATCGGCTACCAATGCGGCGGATGGACGATTCAGTGGCAGGGCCAATCGGGCAACGTTACAACCGGCGGAACCACCATTCTTTCAGCGATTAAGCAGAGCGTTTCCGACCAAACCTCCGTCACCTATTCGAAGGACGGAACCGGCGCAAACGGTGCGGATATCGGCATTGTTGTGGTGGGAGAACCTCCCTATGCCGAAGGCAGCGGCGACAACCGCGAGCTGAAGCTGGCCCCCGCCGAGCTGGCGGCCGTGAACAACCTTAAAGCCTCCGGTATTCCGGTGGTTGTGGTGCTGCTCTCCGGTCGTCCGTTGATCATCAACGATGTGCTGGACCAAGCGGATGCCTTTGTCGCCGCCTGGCTCCCCGGTACCGAAGGCCAAGGCGTGTCGGATCTTTTGTTCGGTGATTATCCGTTCACCGGAAAACTTTCCTTCACCTGGCCGCGCTCCATCGATCAGCTTCCGATCAACAAGGGCGACGGAAAAGAAAACCCGCTCTTCCCGTTTGGTTTCGGGCTGACGAAATAAGAGATCACGAGTTCTCGATAACAGAAAAATGCAAACCTTCGGGTTTGCATTTTTTTTGCACAAAGAAGCCGCTGTTACCCGCAAACAGCGAAAGACGCTACGCGCCGGTTCATGCCCATTCGGCCATCTCTGAAAACGCCACCGGCATAGCGGCGGCGCTACCTTTTCCCGTACCGCAGCCATCCTGGCTACCTTGTCCCCGTACCGCAGCCGTCTCGGCTGCCTGCTCCCGTATCGCAGCCATCCTGGCGGCCACGTCGCTGAGCAGGCACCCCGGAAAAGCAATCTATTTAAACAGAATAATTAGGACAAAATCATTAATCCATTAACCGCTCCTTTAATCGAAAAATCATTCTGCCATAAAATTATCCTGCCCGAATTCATGCCCTTTTCGCGCTTCGCGTCTTCCCTTCTTTATTCACCACGCGCTGCGCTGGAGGACACAGAGGGCTCGGACCTTCAGAGTTTAAATCACGCAAAGCCGCCAAGACGCAAGAGAGGATAGAGATATCCGGGTAAAATGATTTGGAGGCAGAATGATTTTCAATTCGCTGCTTTTCATCCATTCGTTGCAATCGAATCTCCAGACAAGCGAACCAGTACAGCCTGCGCTACGCGCCGGCTCATGCACCTTCGGCCATTCCCGGGAAACGCCACCGGCATAGCGGCGGCGCTACCTTTTCCCGTACCGCAGCCATCCTGGCTGCTTTGTCCCCGTACCGCAGCCGTCTCGACGGCCTGCTTCCGTACCGCAGCCATCTTGGCGGCCACGTCGCTGAGCAGGCACCCCAGAAAACCAATCTACAGCTCCGACAATAATTCTGCGCGAATCGCGTGATGATTTTAGCCGCGAAAGATCACACGGAACCCAAAAATGGAGATAATTGAGTCTTTGAGATCCCTGCGTTCCTTGCGGTTAATTTCAATATTGAGTCGTAGAAGCGCACGTCCCCGTCGCTTAAGTTCGTAGTTCAGCCTTTAGGCTGCTTTTCACCAAAGGTGCCCGCAGCAAAACACCAAATCAAATCAAGTCCAGCGGGCTCTTCACGGCATTCAAATCCTTGCTCATCACGTGCGTGTATATTTCCGTCGTTTTCACATCGGCATGGCCCATCAGTTCCTGCACCATCCGGATGT
>JAAYDL010000329.1 GCA_012729265.1 Lentisphaerota bacterium
CATTTCCGCCGCTATTTCGACGCCGTCAAAACGGACGCCGATTCCTGCACGCCGCTCAATCCCTTCTTCTATATGCGCAGCGAACAGTTTTGGCATCACCGCGCCACGCCCGGCAACGAGGCGGTGTGTGCCGCGCTCGGCAGCCCCGGCGGACGGAAAAAGCTGGGTGAGATAATTGACTATGCCTTTCTGGATGAAGAGCTGTTCGGCTTGTTGCAGGATGGAGCGAAACGCGCCGAGATCCGCGAAGCCGTGATCGCCCGCTATTTCCCCGGCCAGTACGACTCCTTGATGCACATTGCGCAGGAGGAGGACGAAGCGGGAATCTATGCCACGGCCATGAGGGATCTCGTTGACGGCAAGGCTGCCGAGGTGCCGGATGTTCCCTTTACCGCCCGCGACCTCGCCTTTGCCCGCATCGTCAAACGCGCCTACCACTACCAATGCGCCGCCTGCGGTCTGCGGATCCAGTTCGACGACCTCAACTTGGTCGATGCCGCCCACATCATTCCCTTTTCCGAATCGCACGACGACGATCCGCGCAACGGGCTGTCGCTCTGCAAAAACCACCATTGGGCCATGGATCAGGAAATGATCTTTCCCTGCTCAGACAACCGCTGGCACGTCCACAAAGACATCGACGAACGAATCGATCCCTATCGCGCGCTGATCAACCTCGACGGAAAAACCATCCTCCCGCCCGAACAAAAACAATACGCCCCCAAACACGACGCCCTGCTTTGGCGGGAAAAACGGTTGAGGGCTGGGTGAATGAAATATTACAATATATGTGAATTAGGGTATGTATCCTTGCTTGTGATGGTGAAGCGTTTCCTTCACGATTACGGCGAAGGCCACCGAGACTGTCCTGCGACAGACGGAGCAGTGGGGCAGAAGGGATTTGAGTTTCAGTTGTGGATGAGCAAGAAAGCAAGGAGGGTATGATGCCAGATTGCCCGAAGTGTGGATCAGCGCGAGTACGGAAAGCCCGTCTTCCCAACACAAATCATAGTATGTTGTACTGCATTGACTGTGACCACATTTGGAAGCAGGTGGCGGATTTTGGCGAGGATGGGGTAGGCAATGCTGGATTCGCGACCGATTCACTTGAAAACATGCGCAGGCGACTGCTCGACCTATCGGGACGAAACCGGTTGCTGAACCTGCACCACGGACGGTCTGGGCACATTCGGGTTGTTGATGAACTGCCTGACCAATTACACGAACTATTGCTCGATGAAAAACTTCTCTACTTTAAACCCGTGCCAGAGCCGACCGAGGAAGAACTCATACGCCAAGGGTATATAGGTGAAGATGGTGTACAAATTAGAGACTATCCGACTGCTCCCGAATGGGCGAAGGTGCTGGGATTTGCTACTGATTACGAGCTTCCAACAGCTGAGAATTCGAGAGTCAATTCCACAACCCCTGCGGGCAGCAGAAACATTTGGATCGATAGCAATGGTGATCCCCATTCAAAAAAGCATAGCGACAATGCCATACAAACCCTACTTTATGCCGCCGAGCTTGAGGCACGCTTGCGCGGCATACACAGCACGGCACGAACCGCGATTCAAGAGTCCGGAGCAAACATACTGTATCTGGCCTTCGGGTTTCTGGAATGGTATGAGAGCAAGGATTCGGAGAAATCGCATATTGCCCCTCTCTATCTGGTGCCCGTGCAACTTGAACAGGGGAAGATAGACGCCGAGACAGGAACATACATCTATACATTGTCCTATACCGGAGAGGACATAGTTCCAAACCTATCGCTACGCGAAAAACTGAAGCAAGATTACGGATTGGTCTTGCCGGAACTGGACAATGAAACCAAGCCCGAAAAATATTTCAAGGAGGTCAGTGACACAGTTTTGAGGACGATGCCGCGCTGGGGAGTAAAGCGTTTCTGTACCCTGTCGCACTTCCACTTCGGTAAATTGCTGATGTACCTTGATCTTGACCCTGCGCGTTGGCCTGAGCGGAGCATTCTTGACCATGCCCTTATAAATAGTTTTTTTGGAGCCGGTGGCGGCGCATTGGATAGCAGGGGCTCTTCCGAGCATTTCGGTCATGAGCGCGACATTGATTCGACACCAGAGATCCACGGGAAATATCCGCTCATTGATGATGCCGATAGCTCACAGTATTCCGCTTTAATGGATGCCATAGACGGGAAAAATTTAGTTATTGAAGGTCCTCCGGGCACAGGGAAATCCCAAACAATCACCAATTTGATTGCCGCAGCCCTTGCGAAAGGGAAGAAGGTTCTTTTCGTTGCAGAAAAACTTGCGGCGTTGGAGGTGGTCAAGGCACGGCTGGACCGTGCCGGCCTTGGTGATTTTTGCCTCGAACTGCACAGTCATAAAACGCAAAAGCGGCGCGTACTTGATGATCTTAAGCAGCGTTTGGACAAAAGAGGAAGCTATAGATTACCAGTCAACATTGATGCCGATATTGCACGCTATGAAGAACTGAAAGACAAGTTGCGGCTGTACACCGAGCTGATCAATTCAAAATGGAAAAAGACGGGAATGACCTGTCATGAAATTTTGATGCGGGGTGCGCGCTACCGAGCAGATTTCGATATTCCTCCTCGTAAACTTCATCCGAAAACGGTCTCCGGGGACTCGTTTACTCCCCAACAGCAACGGTCACATTTCGACGATATCCGGACCTACAGTGATATGTGTCGGGCGTTAGGGGAGCAACTGGCAGAGAACGGAAAACTGCTCTCCCATCCTTGGTTTGGCGTTTGCAACTGCAACTTACAGACCTTCGATGCCACGGAAGTATGTGCCTTACTTGGAGAATGGCAGGCATCCCTTGAAGAGGTTCGCCGGGCAACGCAGGAACTTGCATCGCTTCTGGGGGCATCGGGGGGCGATCTAGCTGAATTGCCGTTAATTGAACAATTGACTCGTGAAGTATCAGGCTTGCCTGAGCTGCACGGAGACGAACTCCTGCACGTTCTGCCGAAACTCAAAGGCGTTGCCGTAGAGCAGTTGAAGAATGGACTTCTACTCTATCGAGCCATTCAACATCTGTATTATTCTCTGGAGCTGAGTGTTGATGCCGAATTGCTTAACGATCTTTCCAAGCTCGATGTCTTGGTTCATGCCCGCGATGAGTTTTGCAGAATCGGTGTACCCGTCGAAAGCGATTTCAAGATGCTGGACTGGCTTGCGAAAGAGATCAGACAACTAAGAGTTGAGATCGATAGCATTGCGAGTCTTATTGCTGAGATGCTGAAGCATTTCCCCAACGAGACTGGAGCATCCCTATTCATGTCCAAGAAGGGTCTCTCGGAGCTGGTCATTTTTTTTAATGTCGTGAACAGGCTCCCCGCCCGCCTGTGGACGAAGCGCAACATACTTTTTGAAAATACCGAAGTGGACCGAGCGCTGACGCTATTAAAAGGGAAAGCTGAAAGCCTTCGCTCCCAGCGGGACGAGAATGGTGTGCATTTCGATTTGAACGAGGTACCCTCCCTAGATTCGCTAAAGCGGATCAAAGCCAATCTCGAAACGACACATTTCCTGAGGTGGCTTAAGCGAGATTGGAGAGAAAGCCGCAGGGCGTTAATGTCCCTTGCCTTGCCCGGTTGTGGTACTTTCAAGAAGATCCGTAGCTATTTTGATGCGCTTATCAAATACATTTCTGAGAAGGATAAATTTGAGCATCACAGTTACTTGAAAGATGTTTTTGGTGATTATTTCATAGGTCTGGACACGGATGAGGCTATGCTGCAAACAATGCACGATTGGTATTCATCTGTCCGGAATGAATACGGTTTTAGTATTGGACCTCGCGTCCACATTGGCGAGGCCATAATTGGCATGGACAGCACGATTGCAGCAGGTATCCAAGTACTTTCGAGCCAAGGCATCGTCGGTCGGTTAGAGGACATAAGAGAAGGACTAGCAAAGCTGAGCACCCAGTTTACAGGTGTGGTAGAACTGCAGTTGGAGTCTGTTCCGGTTTGTGGCGATCAAGGCCCCCTGGCCATCATTCTTCGCTCCCTTGAAGAGTGCTTGTTGCCCTGCCGACATTTGTTCAAAAAGGATGACTTGTCGTTCGGTAGAATGATCGAACTTATAGGTGAGCTTCAGCAGCTTAAAACACACATCGAGAAGTGGAATGATGGGGATTGCATCAGAGAACTGTTCGGTGACTTGCTCACACTTCGCATAGGTTTGGGCGTTGACAATGTGGCTTCCGTTCTTGCCGCCGAGCACACATTGCAGCTGGGTGCATATATTGAAAGCAATGTTCGCGCCGAAGCTTTGACCAATGCAATCTACTCGAACCCTACAGTGGATTTCTTCAACAAGCTTAAGAGTGACGCAATATGTTTGCATCAATTACTACTTAATGCCGAGGACCATTATTTGCGGTATGAACATGTAACGGAACTAAGCAGGACCGCGTGGTGCCAAAGTGCAGCGAACACCCTTGATGCCCTTCTCGATAGGAACCGGTTGGCCCTTGCCAAGCCGGATTGGTTCGCTAGCTGGTTGAACTATATCAGAGTCCGAAATGTTATCTGGAAGGACGGCTATTCCACTCTTGTGGGCTGTATCGAGGACGGAACCTTGAACGACAGTCAAATAGTCGATGCTTGGCGTCTGGGTGTTTACGACCGGCTATCCCGAGAAATTTTTGCCGCGAACAGGGACTTGGAAATATTCAGTGGCACGGAACACAACGCTATAAGAGAACGTTTTTGCGAGTACGATGAAAAACTCAAGGCGCTCCAATGCGAGAAGATCGCATCCATAGTCGATAGAATAGAAGTTCCGGCCGGTAATCGTTCTGGAAGGGTGTCGACTTTGAGCGACTTGGGTTTTATCCAGCACGAATGTAATAAGAAAAGGAAACACCAACCCATTCGTGAATTGGTGAAGAAGTCCGGTCATGCATTGGTTGCGCTTAAGCCTTGTTTTATGATGGGGCCAATGTCGGTAGCCCAATATCTTGCACCGGGGCAACTAGAGTTCGATCTCGTTGTTATGGATGAGGCATCCCAGATCAAACCACAAGATGCCTTGGGTGTAATTGCACGTGGAATCCAACTTGTGGTTGTTGGTGATCCAAAGCAGTTGCCTCCGACCAGTTTCTTCGACCGGGTGGTGGATAAAGATGAAGAGAAGGACAACGTATCAATTGAAGAATCGGAAAGCATCCTTGATGCTGTACTTCCTCTGTTCGATGCTCGAAGACTACGATGGCATTACCGCTCCCGTCATGAGAGCCTCATAGCGTTCTCAAACTACAATTTCTACGACGGGGATCTAGTCGTTTTCCCTTCTCCACAAAAAACCTCCAACGAATACGGCGTAAAGTTCAAGAGGATCAAGAAGGGCTGCTTTATCAATCGGCGCAATATCGAAGAGGCTCGCGTCATTGCCGAGGCCGTAGCCGATCATCTTCAAAGAAATCCGGACGAGACATTAGGCGTTGTCGCCATGAATATTGAACAGCGTGATCAAATCGAACAGGCAATCGAAGAAGTTTGCAAGAGAGACCCTCTTACGCAAGCTGCCATTGAGTGGAATCGAAGCACAGAAGCGCCTCTATTCGTAAAGAACCTTGAAAATGTTCAGGGGGATGAGCGCGACGTCATCTTTATTTCCTTCACTTATGGTCCATCCGAGATAGAAGGTCAGGTTCAGCAAAGGTTCGGCCCGATCAACTCGGAGGTAGGCTGGAGACGATTGAATGTTTTGTTTACCCGCTCAAAGAAGCGGATGCATGTATTCAGTTCCATGGGCTCCCAAGATATTGTCACGAGTGCAACTTCAAGCCGGGGAGTGCTCGCTTTAAAGAAATTCTTAGCCTATGCCGAAACAGGGATGCTCCAGCAGGCAGAGCATACAGGCATGCCCTGCGATAGTGATTTCGAGGTCGCCGTTCTTAAGCAATTAGCCCACGCCGGGTTCGAGTGCGAGCCACAAGTTGGTGTTGCTGGCTATTTCATTGACCTTGCTGTTAAAGACCCCGGTCGTCCTGGTCGATACCTGATAGGGATTGAATGCGATGGCGCAACATATCATTCAGCGAAGTCCGTGCGGGATAGAGATCGATTGCGCCAAACCGTACTTGAACAGCTTGGTTGGAAGATTCGCAGGATTTGGTCTACTGATTGGTTCAGAAACTCCGAGCAGGTTTTGGAGCCAATTATTCAAGAACTTCACCGGATAAAAAGCCCGATCGAAGAAGTGACTGTCGAGAAACCGGAAATCGAAGAGTCCGAGAATGTTGTCAAAGCTGACGGTCTCCTCCACGAAACACCACTCGAACAAAAGGCAAGCGGATACAGCCTGCGAGAAGCTCTCGTAACATTTGATGCAACTGTCGTCCGCGTTAAATATCCTCACACGCAAGAAAGCAAGCGACTGTTGAGCCCTGCAATGTTGAATGCCTTTCTACACTTTCGGCCTGCGACCATGTCGGAGTTTCGGGAATGGATTCCTCAATATCTTCGATACAGCATAGATTTGGATGAGGCAGAGTTTCTTAATCAGATTCTAGAGATTATTGCCTTGTCGGAAAGCGAAGTCGTTCCAGAAAACGGGTCGTAAATAAGAAAAGGGGTTGGGTAATTTCACGCAAACCAAAGGGATCGGGCCTTGAATAATGACATCCGGAACCTCTTGTCTGAGACCTTGGCCTACAGAAACACAGCGTATTCTAAGATTTCTCGGCTGATCCGGTTGTTGTAGAAACACAGCGTATTCTAAGATTTCTCGGCTGTCCCGGTTGTTCATCTTGCTGAAAGATCTGGCTCTGAATGTCCTGCACCGAGTAGGTCCGCTTCGCCGGAAATCGGAAAAGCGGGACTCCCGCTGATGCGAGTGCATGATCAACAAAATCGTCCCGTGTCTGTCGCTTTGCTTTGGCGTGGCTCTTGTCGTCGAGTTCGACAACGAACTGAACAGTCAGATCGTTTGGGTCACAGGCGACAAAGTCGAGATGCTTGCTCTGAATCCGATTGAAGGCCGATTGCCACACAGCGCGGCTCATACCGCGCTTTACGCGGATGACGTCGGCAAGTCGGACCTTGCCGAAGAGACGGTAGTTTTGCTCTACGGATTGTTCAAGCACACCGAGGAAGGAGCGCTCTGCGGGAGAAAAGAGCGCGTCCTCCTTCTCGTACAAATAGCGGTTTGGTGTACGTCGGCCAGCGGTGAGGATGTTGATCACGCCGATAACGATGACCACTAGGATGAGTATACCGATGAAGGGAAGCAGCGGGGCGATCTGGTTGAACATGATTCAGTCATCCTTTCTTGAAGCGAACGTTTAATGAGCGGCTGTTGTGATTTTGGTTAAATTTGCAAGAATGCATTATGCAGATGGATTGGGCTTGTCGCAATCCCTTTGAGTCGAAGTTTTTCAGAAGGGTTGGCCATGCACATACAGACAGGCTGGAAGCACGGTACTACGTTGCCGAAAAATCACGAGAAGAACGCAATGTCCTCAATGGCAAAAAGTTGCATCTTCGCGACTTTGGCGACCTTCCGTTGAAAAATTCTGTGTCCATCTGAAAACGGGTCAGCCAATGAATTTTCGAAGATGAAAAAGACGGTTAATATACTGACGCTGATGCAGGGCGACGGACGGTGGTTGGATGGCGAATTTCCAAGGTAGGACAGTGCTTCCAGCCGGTCTTCTGTGGGTCGGCCATGCAAATACAGACAGGCTGGAAGCACGGTACTACGTTGCCGACAAACCATGGGAAGAACGCATAATCAACCGGCGGCATCTTCGCGACTTTGGCGACCTTCCGTTGATCAAGGATTCGTGTCCATTGGTGAATAGTAGTGGTTCACATTGGGTTGCGGCTCTGCCGCGCTGTTTCAATTCGCGTTCATTCGTGGTTCTACAAAAGGATTGTTTCAATATTTGCAGAGTACTAGGGGCAGGCGGAGATTGCTGCCTACTGTCGCAATCACCTGCGGCACGACCGAACCATTCCGTTTAGGATGCATCGTTCAATGCCCTGCGAAAAGAGAGAGGTTGTGGCTTGTCTGTCAGAAAAAATAGGGTACTTTTTCTGACAAAAGGCGGTGCTTATGCAATCCATTGCGGACAGGGTATTGGAAGAGATCGGCCGACACGATGAGGACTGGTGCTTTTCGCCTAAGGATTTTTTGGATCTGGCCGGGCGGGATGCATTGGATAAAGCCTTTTCCCGTCTGACCTCCGAAGGGAAGATTCGCCGGATCGGGCGGGGGCTGTACGATATTCCTCGCTATAGCGATCTTTTAAAAACAGTATTGAGTCCTTCGTCCGATCAGATCGCGAAAACGGTCGCCCGGAAGCACGGCTGGCGGATTCTGCCCACCGGGGCGTATGCCGCCAATATGCTGAACCTTTCCACCCAGGTTCCCATGAAGATTGCCTATCAGTCGGATGGCCCGAGCAAAAGCATGAAGTTCGGCAACAGCACGATCTATTTCAAGAAAACAGCGCCCAAGGATATGGCATCCGATGAGATGAGCGGACTGGTGATCAATGCGCTGAAGTATTTGGGCAAAGATCATGTCACGCCATCTGTGATCGCCAAATTGAGCAGCCGGTTTGATGAAAAACAGAAACGGCGATTGCTGAAGGAGGCGCAGTTCAGAACGGACTGGATTTTTGAAATGATTCAGAAAATCTGCAAGGACGGAGACCGCGATGGATAATGTCGTTCACATGTCCGCTGAAAAACGCGCAGAACTGATGCGGGAGACCGCCGGGCGTGTTCAGTTGCAACCCAATGCGGTCGAAAAGGATTTTTGGGTGGTTTGGGTGCTGGGGCGGCTGTTTGAGTCCGCTTTGCTGGCGGATAAAATCCTGTTCAAGGGCGGGACGTCGCTCTCGAAGGTGTTTGGGCTGATCCGTCGGTTCTCCGAGGATATTGATTGGAAATCGGCCCGCTGGCGCTGTGGGTGCCCAATGCGCGGTATGAAATCCGGCCCTATGCGGCGGAGGCCTTTCCCGAACTGTTCAGCCGTCCGTCCTGTCCCGTTTACGCGATCAAGGCGGAGCGCACGTTCTGGGAAAAGGCTACGATTCTGCATGCCGAAGCGTTTCGTCCGGAGTCCAAACCGCTACCGCTGAGATATTCTCGTCATTATTACGACTTGGCTATGATGGCGGGTGATGCCTCCGTGAAGGACGCCGCGTTCGGCAATCTGGATCTGCTTCATACGGTGGCGGAGTTCAAAACAAAGTTCTATCCCGCGTCGTGGGCACACTATGATCTGGCCAAACCGGGATCGTTCAAGCTGTTGCCTCCTGCGCACAAAACAGAGACGCTGGCCAAAGACTACAGGCAGATGCAGGTTATGTTCTTCGGAGAGATTCCTCCATTTGCCGCGTTGATGGATGCGTTGCGGGAATTGCAGACGGAAATCAACGAGCTTGGGAATAGTTGATGAGCCGGTTCACAGAGTCTGTTGTTGAAAAATTCTGTGTCCATCTGAGTCCATCCGCCTGCCTGCCGAAGCCTCGGCGCAAGGCAGGTGGTTCACATTGGGTTGCGGATCAGTCGTGCCGCAGGGCGGAGACGGGATCGACGCTGGCCGCCCGCTGGGCGGGGGCGAGTCCGGCAACGATGCTGACCAGGATGGCCAGTCCAACGCCGCTGATGCAGAGCCAGAGGGGAAACGTGAAGTAGGTCATCGGGGGCATCCCTTGGCGTACGCCCACCACGTTGACGATAAAGTTGATCGTGTGGCTGACCATCCAGGCGAGCAGCAGGCCCATCAAGCCTCCGATCAGCCCGATCAATCCCGACTCCACGATAAATATTGCACGGATGTCGCGGTCGGGCGCACCGACGGCCTTCATGATGCCGATTTCCCGGTAGCGCTCCATGACGGTCATGACCATCGTGTTGACGATGCCGAGGGAGGAGACGAGGGTTCCGATCATGCCGATCGCCAACAGGAACAGGTCCATAATGATGAATCCTTGTTTCATCTCCTCCATCTGGTCCAGCATGGCGAAGGTTTGGAATCCTTGTTTCTTCAAGGTGTCCCGCACGGCGTCCACGTGGGTCGGCGAGTCAACCTGGACGGTGATGCTATTGAAGGTTCCGGGCGGGGTGTCGGAGTTGAAAAAGTCGACTAGGCTATTGATTTCCAGCTTGTCCATGGCCGCTGCTGCTTGCATACCGATGATCACCTCGCTGCGGATCGGGATGGAGCCGCCCATGCCGGCCCGGGACGATACCCCGCGCACATGGAAGGCATAGTCCTTCTGTCCAATGGGTAGGCCGCGCCTTTGCGAGAAGACCATTTTCAGGAGGCTTTCGAGGCCGAAGTCGAGCGTCAGGGTCCTGATTTCCACCGATGCGCCGAGATGGCTTGGCGGAGGATGAGCTCCAAGTTGGCGAAGGAATCCCATGCTGACAACCGCGCCTTGGGGGTCTTCGGCGCTCAGGGTTTCGCCTGCAATGATGGGAACAACGCTGAAAGAGAGGGATTGGGCGGGTAGAACCTGGACGAGCGTGAACTGCTCGATCTCGCCGATCCGGACCATGGCCGGGAAGCGCAGCTCGGGGTAGGCGCCCTCCACGTGCGGCAATTTACATAGGGATTCCATGAGGGCCTCGTCGAGCGGCGGGACGGCCGCTTCGGGCGCGGCGGGATCGCTGGTTTCGCGTTCCTGCGAGACAACGATATAGTTGAACAAGCCCAGGTCGTCAAACTGCTGCTTGACGTTGTGCTGAACGCCTTGGCCGAATGCCATCATGCAAATCAGCGACCCAGTTCCAATCATGATGCCGGACGTGGTCAGGAAGGTCCGCAGCTTGGTCTTGACGAGGTTGTCCCACGCCAGGGCGATCTGGTCGGTACGCTTCAACGGGCACCTCCTGCAGTGGAATCGGATGCGATCCTTCCATCCTGGATGGTCACGATCCGTTCGGCATGTTGTTCCAGCAGATCGCGGTCGTGGGAAATCATAACGACCGTAAGACCCTTTTCCCGGTTGAGTTCTGCCAGGATCCGCATGATTTGCCGCGAGGTTTGGCTGTCGAGGTTTCCCGTCGGTTCGTCGGCCAGCAATAGTTTCGGTGCGTTGGCCAGGGCGCGGGCGATGGCGACCCGCTGCTGCTCCCCGCCGGAAAGCTCTTTCGGGCGATGCGATGCGCGGGCCGCGAGTCCAACCTGATCAAGCAGGCCGGCCGCGCGCCGGGCGCGTTCCGCTTTCGGGATCTCGGCAAAGACCATCGGCAGCATGACGTTTTCCAGAGCCGAATTCGAAGGCACCAGATTGAAGGACTGGAAGATCATCCCGACGGTCGCGAGCCGATAACGGGCCAGCGAGTTGCGGTCCAGTCCGGTGACGCAGGTGCCGTCGACATGGATTTCGCCGCCGGTGGGGGTGTCCAGTCCGCCCAGCAGGTTGATCAGCGTCGATTTTCCGGAGCCCGATGTCCCGCAAATGCCGACAAAGGCCCCCTTGGCCACGGTGATGGAAACCTGCCACAGCGCCGCCAGTTCGGCGCCGCCGGAGGAATAGACCCGGCTAAGATTCGAGGTTCGTATAAAAACAGATTCCATGGACGTGAGTCACATATCTTTTGTAACCCATTGAATATGAGCGTTTATTAGCGTCAATTTGTGGTCACCTTCTTTTTCTGAGATGAAAAACCCCGGCGATGCCGGGGTTATTTTTGATTGAGAACGGAGGTCCTCAATGACTTTATGGAGCGGACGGGATCGCCGTCCGCATTCCATGGATTATCGATTCGTATTATTCAATCGGATTTTCGCCGGTCCAGAATTCAACGCTGTTCAAGACGACCGCATCTGCAAACGATGCAATCCCATAGACGGGCAGAATAACACAGCCGAGGAACATAGCTTCATCAACCCATTTTTCATCTGGACTGGTCTGCCATTCATGCACTTTTTTCGTTAGGGCGAACGGGCCGGTACATCCGACGGAAAGAATCATAATCCCCGCGAACACACCACATAGTACTCTCTTCATATGCTATCCTCCATTTATTTGTTTACACGATGGAAAGGCAAAACCCTTTCCCACGAACATTTCAGAGTCTAAAAAGCCGGAGGGAGAGATTCAAATGAAATCGGGGATTTTCTCTTCCCCATAAACATGTTCTATTATTACCCGAAAATGCACATTCATCAGGAACCGAAAATCATGAACGACAGCTTTGAAAACCGATTGAAAAAAGTGGAAGCGCGTATTGCGACGGCCTGCCGGAATGCAGGGCGCCCGCGCGAGAGCGTACGGCTGTTGGCCGTATCAAAAACCAAGCCGGCCCAAATGGTTTGCGAGGCGGCGGAGTACGGGCTGCGGTTGTTTGGCGAAAACAAGGTGCAGGAAGCGCAGATCAAGATTCCCAACTGTCCACCCCAACTGGAGTGGCATCTGATTGGTCACCTGCAAAGCAATAAGGCCAAGCTTGCGGCGCAGCTTTTTCGGATGATCCATTCGGTGGATTCGCTGAACCTGCTCGAAGCGTTGGACCAATATGCCGCAACGCCGCTGCCAATCCTCTTCCAAGTCAATGTCTCCGGCGAGGCCTCGAAATCGGGAATGAAACCGGACGAGGTGGCCGCCGCCGTGGAGGCCGCAAACCAGCTTTCAAAGGTGGAAGTGCACGGCCTGATGACGATTCCTCCGTTTACGCCGGATCCGGAAAAGGCACGGGCCCATTTTGTTGCGCTGCGTGCGCTGCGCGACCGCGTGCAGGAGGAAACCGCAACGCCGCTGCCGGAACTTTCCATGGGGATGTCGCACGATCTGGAGATTGCCATTGAAGAAGGCAGTACGTGGGTGCGCATTGGAACCGATCTGTTTGGAGCGAGATAGAGAGCTGAAACGTGAAACGTGAAACTTGAAACGTGAAACTTGAAACGTGAAACGTGAAACTTGAAACGTGAAACCTGAAACGTGAAACCTGAGACGTGAAACCTCAAACTTAATACTTAATACTTAAAACCGGACTTATGAAAATTACTTTTATCGGAGCGGGCAACATGGCCGAGGCCATCGTTGCAGGAATAATAAAAAAGAGCGTCGTCGATGCCGCCGATGTCTGTGTTACGGATATTTCCGAAGACCGTTTGTCTTACTTTAAAAACCAATATGGCACAGCAACCTCGTCGAATAACGCCACCGCCGTGGCGCAAGCCGATGTGGTTATGCTCTGCGTTAAACCTCAAGTCTTTCCCGCCGTCTGGCCCGAAATTTCCGATGCACTCAAACCCGATGCGCTGGTCATCAGCATTATGGCGGGCGTTCCTTCCGCAAAAATTGCCGGCGGAAAACCGATCCGCGTGGTGCGCATTATGCCCAACACCCCGGCGCTCATCGGCGAATGCGCAGCGGGCATTGCTGCCGGCAAATGGGCCACCGAGACCGATCTGGCCGTTGCCAAGCAACTGATGCAGGCTGTCGGAACAGCGGTGGTGGTGAAGGAAGAGGAAATCGATGCCGTCACCGCGCTGAGCGGCAGCGGCCCGGCCTATGTCTTTTATCTGCTCGAAGCCATGTTGGCCGCTGCGGAAAAGATGGGGCTGGAAGCCGGCATCTCCCGAGAACTGGCGCTTTCCACGGTAATCGGTGCCGCAAAATTAATGCAGGCTACTGGCGAAAATGCCGATGAGCTGCGCCGAAAAGTGACGTCCAAGGGCGGAACCACCCATGCCGCGATCACCACCATGGAAGAACACAGTGTAAAAGAGGCCATTATATCCGCACTGCTCGCCGCTCAGGCACGCTCCAAAGAATTGGCGCAGGGATCCCCGATGTAGAAAATTGCTCTGGCGGGCAAAAAACCGATAAATGCAGATTGACCCGTCGGGCGCATTTTCGTAAACACATTCCCTCATTTCTAAAGCCAATGTAGCTCAGCTGGTAGAGCAGCTCATTCGTAATGAGCAGGTCATCGGTTCGAATCCGATCATTGGCTCCACTTTTTTTTGACTCCAGTCGGTTCCAAGGTTGACGTTTCCCCCCTTTCATATATATCTGTTCCATCATGGCACAGGCACAGAAGAGAAATAAACCGGAGCTGGAAAGCGGCGAAAAATCCCGCATCTCCATCGGTAAAATATTTTGCTTCGTCTCTCCGGAGATCGTTTTGTTCTCAATCTTATTCTTCTGGTTTCTGTACGCGGTGGTGGATGCCCGCCTTATTTTTCAGGCCCGCGACAAACTTTTTCTATTAAACCTTTACTACTTTACCGACTTTATCGGCGAGCCCGGACTCCTGCTTGAATGGGTAGACGGCCTGTTGGTTCAGCTCTGCTACGCCGGTTGGCCTGGGGCGCTGCTCCTTAGTGTCATTCTCTGGTCCCTTCTTGCTTCGACCAACCACTTTATGAATAAAGTCGCGGGCGGCAGAAGGTTCGGCACGTGGATTATTCCCGGCGTGGTCCTGATGGGACTGTATGCCGATTATTATACTCACACCTCCATCCTTGTCGGCACGGCGTTAGCGATGACGGCGGCCAACGGATGGATCCAAGCAGGGAAATGGCCCAGAGGCGCTCATTTTTTGTTGTTTTCGGCGCTTGCGCTCGCTCTTTACTATGTTGCGGGCAGCGAAGCTTTATGCTGCTTTTCCGCATGCTGTCTGATCAGCGAGGCCCTCATTGAAAAGAGGCTGCGCATTGCCGGAGGAATGCTCTTGGTCGCCGTCCTTATTAAGTTTGGTGTCGATGTAGCGCTTCGTTTATTTGATCCCGCCACCGATCATTTTCTTCTGCCGGCGAAGGAAGAATTCCTCTCAACAAAAACAGGATTACAGTCGGCCGTTCTTCTCTATGCCTATTTCCCGGTATGCGCCGGAATTGTCGCGGCGGGTCGATTGTTTGCACCCCGCTTCTTCAATTCGATGAGTACAGGGAAAAAAGGTCTGATTATTAATAGCGCGCTTGGGGTTGCCGCACTGGTTGCGGCGCTGGGAACGGGTCTTCACGCTCTGAACCGGGAAACCAAAACGCTGCTGCTGGTTGACTATTGTGCCGAACATCGATTGTGGAAAGAGGTGCTGGATAACGCGGCAACGCTTTCGGTGGAGGTATACGATCAATGCAGCTATGCAAATCATAATGTTAACCGAGCACTGTACTATAGGGGAGAGCTCCCTTCCCGAATGTTGAGTTTCAGGCAGAATTCACGCTGGCTTCTAGCGAGTTATAATCAATTAGATGGAGAATACCGCCTGATTCGTATTCCCTGCGATTTCTGCATCGATGTCGGCAGAGTCAATGAAGCAGAACATCTGGCGCTTGAAATGGTTGAAAAGTGGCCTTCGGGCGCGGCTCTGAAACGTATGGCTTGGATAAAAATGATTAAGAATCAGCCGGAGGCCGCCAAGGTCTATCTCAAGAACCTCACAGACGATCTGGTTTGGAGGAAATGGGCCCGGAACTGGTTGCAACGTCTCAATCAAGACCCTTCCCTTTCGAACGATTTCGAGATTCAAGAGATTCGTCAATTGATGATTGATGAAGACGATCTTATAAAAACCGTTACTTTCCCGGATCTCGGCAAACCCTCGATCAATTTCTCGGCAGGATTGCGCAGCCAACTCGAGCATAACAACCGTAACCGAATGGCCTTCGAATATCTCATGACGCAGTATTTGCTGACCGGAAATTTGTGGGCCGTCGCATCATTGTTTCCGTTGCTGGATCAATTTAGCTATGAGGATGCCCCGCTTTACGAAGAAGCGATCCTGATTTTCGGGATCACGCAGCCTGACGCGATGACGATAACGCCTGCGGGAGAGGTTTATTTCGGGAACCATCAAATTAACCCCCGGACCATAGAGCGGTTTATGCGGGTTAAAACGATCGTGACCCATTTCGGCGGTTTTACTCCGCAGGCTGCAGCCCAGACGGCAAAAGAATTTCCAGGCAGCTATTTTGAGTATTATATCGGGGTTGAGGCGGGAGGTGCACGTGAGTAAACGTATTTCAAAGAAAACCCTCGGACTGATCGTCTGGGGTGCGCTGGCTTTATCGGCGATCGGTGCCTGGTGGATGAATCAGCCCCGTCTGCCGGCAAAATGGGAGGAGGTGCAGCGCCTTCCGAACATTTTTCCGGATTACTGCAACACCGTAATTCCACCCAATATTGCTCCGCTTAATTTTAAGGTGAACGAAGTCGGAAACGATTATCGGGTCCGCATTTACGGAGAGAACGGTGAGGAGATTCTACTCTCTTCTCGGCGGGGTAAAATCATTATTCCACCTAAACCCTGGAGGGAACTGCTCCTTAAAAATCGCGGCGGTCAGATCCAATTGGAGGTGTACGTTAAAAGCGAAAAAGGCGGCTGGCAGCACTTCGAACCAGTGGAAAACGCCGTTGCGCAGGAAAACATTGATTCGCATCTGGCGTATCGTCTGCTGGGCTCGGTGTGCAATATGTATAATCGGATTGGAATCTATCAGCGCAATCTGGAGACCTATGAGGAGACCCCTGTTGTGGTCAATGAACGGGGCGGCTGCATCAACTGCCACAGCTTCAGCAACAACGATCCCAACCTGTTTTCCTTTCACGTACGCCCGGGATCAGCTTCAGCAGGGGAGAATATTCCGGCGGCGATGATTGGTGTGCGCGATGGCCGCGCCGAACAATTTAAAACGACGGGTGCGCCGGGTTATATTTCCTGGCGGGCCGACGGAAAAGCCGTCGCATTTGCCTTGGGTATGCCGCGGCAGATCTTCCGATCTCATGGCCCCGAAATTCGGGATGTGTTTGATTGTAAATCCGATTTGGCGATTGCAGACACCTCCACCGGGCAGGCAAGTGCCTCGCCCGAGATCCAAAAAGCGGATCATTTGGAAACCTTCCCCTGCTGGTCAGCGGACGGAAAAACGCTCTATTACTGCACCGCCCCGACACAGTGGAGTGATGAAATTCCGATGGACTCGGACGGCATCAAAAACACCATGTTCGATCTCATGCGCATTGCGTACGACATTGAAAGCGACACGTGGGGCGAGCCGGAGGTTGTGCTGGCTTCAGCCGATGTCGGGAAATCGCTGATTGAACCTCGAACCTCGCCGGACGGGAAATATCTTCTGTTCTGCATGTCGGATTACGGCGGCTTTCCGATCAATCAGGAATCGTGCGACCTGTATATGATGGAGCTCTCGAGCGGAGCCTATCGACGACTCGAATGTAATAGCGACAAGACGGATTCGTGGCATTCGTGGTCGAACAATTCACGCTGGATTGTGTTCAGCAGCAAACGGGACAACGGCTTATTTGCGCGTCCGTATATCTGTTATATAGACGAAGAAGGGCGTGAGCATAAACCGTTTCCTCTGCCGCAGAAGGATCCGGACTTTTATGATACCTTCCTGAGAACATACAATTTGCCGGAATTGGTTTCCGGACCGATTACCCTGTCGCAAGAAGAGCTGCTCGATGCCTATATTCCACCGGAAATGGTGGACGACTCATCTGTGCCATGGAGACAGGAAAGCACCTCGTATCAGTAAAATCTCGGGCGGGCCGCTTTTTTTACTTCAACTCTTCATTGGCATGACGCCTCACTTCTTGGTTATATGGCTGCGAACTACAGAGATTTACTGGGGAAGGCGTAATACATGAGCAAAAAGAGCACGAGCGGAAAAGAAGGTTTGATCATTGCGGAAATTCCCCTCGCTGGGAAAGTGACGGCATACTTTATCACGGCCCGAATGACAGAAGTGGATATGCCGAAGGCGTTTGAGCAGATCGTCGCTGAGGTACAGAAGAGAAATGCGCAGATTGCTTTTCAGTTTTTTTTCGGCGGGCGGCGCTTTTATCCTCAGATCGTTTCCGCAATGCCTCAGATGGATTGGCCGCTGACGCTGCTTCAGGGCGATGCCTGTAACGGCGAGGATATCACCGGAACGCAAGTAATCGCCATTTCAGGAGCAGCGCTGCATCCCATTATGGACGGTGAGCGGAAGGCAGGGTGTTGGTTTGAAACCTCCGATGCGCACTACTGCCTGCTGGGTGATCTGCGCGCCGACGATCTTTCCCAAAGCGGGGAGGAGCAGGCGTACGCCGTCTTTGAAAAGATGGAGTCGCTGCTGGGACAGGCGGATATGCTTTTCACAAATGTCGCCCGCACGTGGATCTATCTCAAGGACTTGTTGACGTGGTACGATGAATTTAATGTGGTCCGGACCCGATTCTTTAACGAGCGGGGCATTTTCGGGAAAATGGTCCCGGCCAGCACGGGAATCGGCGCGGGCTCCGCCGCCGGTGAAATGATGGTGGGCGCGCTGCTGGCGGTTAAACCGAAGCATGAAAAGATGAAAATATGTGCCGTGCCGTCGCCCCTGCAATGTCCGGCGCTGGATTATAAAAGCTCATTTTCCCGCGCGGTGGAGATCAAGCAGGCTGAATCACGGCTCCTGCTGATTTCCGGAACCGCCAGTATCGAGCCGAGCGGTGCGACGGCGCACATTGGCGACACAAAGCAGCAGATTACGCTCACGATGGAAGTGGTTCATGAAATCCTCAAATCGCGGGAGATGGACTGGATGAACGTCGTTCGGGGCATTGCCTATTTCAAAGATATTCGGGAAGTAGCTCTGCTCCAGGAATATTGTGATCAGGAGCATATTCCCCCGTTGCCGATTGTTGTTTCACATTCAGATATCTGCCGCCACGATCTGCTGTTTGAGATTGAGCTGGATGCGGTAAACTGACGCTTCTGCGGCGGCCCTTTCTTATGATCAGGAGGCTGAAAAATCTACTTTTCTCCCCGAGAACCACGCTTGTCCTTCTGGGAATGGCGATGGTCCTCGTGCTGGCCGGAACGCTCGCGCAGATCGATAAAGATATCGGGGCTGTAATCGCACAGTATTTCCGCTGTTTCATTGCCCGCATGGACCTCTTTATCTTTTTCCCGCGCTCATGGAATATTCCGACCGCACTGTGGGTCCCATTTCCCGGCGGAGTGTTGATTGGCGGGCTGCTGGCCCTCAATCTATCGGTCGTTCATGCAGCAAAATTCAGGATAAGTGCTCAGGGACGACAACGGATCGTCGGAATTACCCTGTTGCTGATGGCTTTCGCGGCGCTGGCAGCGTCTGTGCTGGACTGGGGCAGCGCCTCGAAAATTACGGCGGAAACGAATCCTTTCGGGGGCATGCTTCATCAACTGGGTTGGGGCGCGCCCGCTGTGGGGCTGGTGTGTCTGGCCTGTCTAGTCCTTTATCGCCGGCGGGCCGGGCTGATCCTTCTTTTTGGCGGATTTCTCTTTCTGCTTCTCGGGGCCGTTGCCTCTTCGCGCCTTTCAGAAGAATTTACTCTAACGCTGGAAAAAGGAGAGACGGTCGATTTTTTGGACAGCTTCCGACATTATGAACTCGTCGTTGTTGATTCCTCTTTGGCCGAAGAAACGATCTCTGATCGGCAGTTAAAAAAGGAGAGCTTGGTCACCCTGGAAAAAATGCCGTTTGATATTAAGGTCCGCCGTTACATGCCGAATTCCAGCCGACCGATGCCTCTTTCGCAGATTGATCCTTCGATCATTCCCGATTATCCGGACTACGATGGAATGGGCTCGGAATATTTTGTGGTGGAGTGTGCAAGGGAGCCGGGCGAGGATCCGGCTCCGGCGGTGGATGTGGAACTGATCGACCGCGACAGCGGGAAATCGCTGGGGCGTTATCTTTTCAGCCTGTGGTTTTATCCCAACTTTACGCAGCGCCAACTCATCTTCCACTCGCAGGTGGAGGTGGACGGGAAACCGTATACGATCGCTCTGCGGCCGCGGCGGGAAATGCTCCGCGACGCCAAAGGCAATCCCTTCAGCATCACGCTGCAGGATTTTGCTCGCGAAAACCATGAAGGCACTCAGACGCCGAAGCAATATTCGGACCGTGTTCAACTGATTAACGAAGGTGCCGGCCTCGATCGAGAGCTGCAGATCCGCATGAACAGTCCGTTGCGCTACGCCCGATTTACCTTTTATCAATCCGATACTCTGCCTAATGGAAAAGGCGCTGTTCTGCTGGTGGTGCGCAACGGCGCACGCAGAATCCCTTATCTCTCCTGCATGCTCATGCTTGCCGGCCTGCTGATTCAGTTTGCGGGCGAAATGCGCAGTTATTTCAGGAGGAATGCCTGATGCGCCGGATGGTCTTCAACCTACTCTGCGGATTGCTGGTGCTTCTCTTTTTCTGGAGCGGCTCGCACGCTCCGAAAGATGCGCAGGACCAGTTTAACCTCCCAGCTTTTGCCCGACTGCCGATAAAAGATGAGGGGCGCATCAAGCCCATCGATACCGTTGCGCGCAACCTTCTCAAAACACTTTCCGGACGGCAATCCTGCAAAACAGAAGACGGCGATAAACGCTCTGCAACGGAGTGGCTGCTTGATCTGGTCTCTGATCGGCCTGAGGCGCTGAATGATCGCGTGGTTAAAATTGAAAATGCGGACGTTCTTTCGATGCTTGAGCTGGAGGATCGCAAGGGCCGACGTTACTCCTTTAACGAAATTTCGCCAAACTGGGACGCGCTGATTTCCGCAGCGCAGGCCGCCCGTTTTAGAACCGCGAGTGACCGCGACGCCTATGACCACCAGCTGATTAAACTTACAGACGCGCTTTCTGAATATCGCCGCGTAATCAGCGCGTTCCACTCTGCCGAAAATCAAAATGCGGATCATCTGCCGCGCCTTATTCCGCCGCAAGAGGGCTCTGAAGAATGGCTCCTGTTGGGAGAATGCGACGATTCAACCCGCTCAACATTTATGGCGCTGCTCGAAGCGTATCAGGCGCAGGATGCAGCGCGCTTTAACCAAGCGCTCAGCGAATACGAAAAACTCCTGCAGAGCCGCTCCGCACCCCTCCGCAATGTTCGGCTGGAGGAATTCTACAATCGACTCAACATCTTCATTAAATCCGTGGGCCTCTACCTCTTCGTTTTTCTGCTGAGTTGCTTCGGGTGGTTGTCCCGTAAAGACCGCCTGCTGCAATGCGCGCAGCTTTTTTTGTGGCTGGCTTTTATTCCACATACATTGGGCATTGTCGTCCGGATGATTCTTTCCGGTTATCCGCCCATAACCAATCTCTATTCCTCCGTCGTCTTTGTCGGCTGGGGAGGCGTTGCCGCCGGTCTGATCATCGAGCGGCGCACGCGTGAAAAACTGCCGGGAACCGGCTGCCTGATCGGCAGTGTGGTCGGTTTTATCACCCTGCTGATTGCTCACTCCATGGCGGGCGATGGAGACACGATTGAACAGATGAGCGCAATCCTCAACTCCCGCTTCTGGCTTGCCGTGCATGTGGTTACGATCTCGCTCGGTTATATCGCCGCATTGGTGGCGGGATTGCTTGGCGTGATCACGATTCTGGCCGGAAGCTTTTCCC
>JAAYDL010000330.1 GCA_012729265.1 Lentisphaerota bacterium
CGTCGGCAAATGACGAGATCTTTACGCTCATCGGCATTCAGATCTTTAAATCGGATCGCGGAAATTTCGCTCAGGTCTTTCATAAAAAACGGGTCCGGCTCCGCAAAGGAGCCGTCGGCCTGCTGATAGCGGATCTGCAGCCCGAGGCTACCGCCGAAGGTGACGAGATCTTTGCGCCCGTCGTTGTTCAGATCTTCCACATGCAGGTCGCCGATGCCTTGGTCGACAATAATGCCGCAGTCGTCAAAACATTCCTCGAGAGCGGGCAGGTCACCCAGATTCTCGAAGTTCGGTTTACGTATGAGAATTTCGAGGCGCGAGACGTTGTTGTTGGCGAAGATGACGTCATCGAGACCATCCTGATTCAGATCGTCGATCGTCAGGCGGGAGGCCCCTGGTTTGAAGGTGTGAATTTCCAGCGGCTGGAAACCGATCGTCCGTTGCTGCGCAGCATCTTCGGCGGCAATCGAGAGGCTGGCGGCCATGATCAGGGCGCTAATGCCGTGGATCGGTTTGACTGAAAAAAATGGACAGCGGGGTTCACGGTTTGTTTTGTTCACACCAAGTTCCTCTGTTGAGTTATAATGTGCGTAATAATCAGTTTTTGATAACGGCACGGATATGGATTCCTTCGGGCGTTTTTTCGCTGTAGGAGTAGATGGTTTCAAAGAACGATGCCAAATGTTCTGCTGGCGGCATTTTTGTTAGATCCGGGAGCGAGATCGGAATGTCATTCATGTATAAGTAGTCATCGAGCATCATGATGTACTCTTCGGTTTGCATCAGCTCAGCCAGAAACTTGATGTATCTCTTGGCGTCAAAAAGAGAGAAGCGGAATGCGGTTGAGGGAATCATGTTGCGGAAATTGCGGATAATCGGATTCTGTGAGAGCGTGGAGGGTTTCCCCACACTGCGCAAGGCCTGTTGAACGGTCTCTGTGTTGCCGATGATCAGATAGCCGTCGATGACGGAGAATGCCAGCTGGGCTTCCGGCTCCGTGACCAAGTCGCTGGTGAGATAGAGCGTGTGGTCGAGAAAATCGACGGTTTCGATTATCATTTCAGCCTGCGGCTTTACGGCGGGGGCCCTCAGAATCGCTTCGATGGTGCGTTTAATTGCGTCGCTGTTTTTCAGGCTGAAAGCAACCAGATCCTTCACTCGTTCGCCTTCGGAAAGGGAGTAATAGGTATATTCTGTTCCCATATGAGCTAATAGATCCATTTCAAAATCAACGCCCGTTTCGCGGCTAAACATGGTCATGACTGAATCAATTTGAGTCTGTAATTCTGGAGAAATTTCTGCAACCACACGTTTCACTTCCTTCCAAAAGCCGGGCAGATCCATCCGTCCGACTTCCAACAAGGAAAAATCGTTGGGAATAAAGCCCGCTGTGGGCAGGTTGGCTGGGCGGGTATCGAAAAGTGTAAAGAGCCCCCTATCAATACGGCGGGCATAGAGGATACCGTCCAGAACAACCTCGTCCTCCTTGAGGGAGAGATTCATCGTGCATTTATCGATATCGGCGAGCCCCAGTGCGCTGATGATGCTCTTAATCTCTGCCTGATCCGCGCCTTCGCTTTCACTGAGAAGCTGGTTGATAAATTTCTTGATTTCAAAATTAGCGGTTACGCTGGGAGCCCCCTGAGGCTCTTCGATTTTTTCTTTCTTGAGTTCAATAATGGAGCGTTCCACCCACTCTTTCTTTGGGCCGAGCACCAAGGTGTCGTTGAGCTGAGCCTGCCACGAAGAATATTCCCACTCGGTCCCGGCTTCATAGATATACTGAACCACTTCTTCACCTTGGAACGTATATTTTTTGGTGATGACGGGGTCTTGCTCGGAAAGTTTTTGATCCAGTTCCAGTGAACGAAAAAAATCTTCTCTGCTCATGGCGGCAATAACGTAGGAGTCTTCCATCGCTGCATCAAAACTGACAATGAACTCCCCCTCGTTCATTTCGATCTCTTCCTGCATCGCTTTTGCCATTTCGGCATCGTCATACATCTTACCAGCAAAGAGTTCCTCCCATGTCTTTCCTTGAAGTGGGTTGCCGAGAAAATCCTGAACCTGCTTGTCTGCCCAGAGTTTTCCAAACGGGGTTTTTTCGACCATTTTGACCCCTTCTTCGATGTTGGAGATGCGGATATATGCGGGAGATTCCGACGGAATCAGGTCGATCCGTTCCAATGCAAACGAGGAGAGCGGCAGCGCAATGAGCGCAGCAAGTGTAGTCAGAGTCTGTTTTTTTGTCATAGCTTAGTCCTTTTTGTTTCGTAATAAAATGTGGTGGTGCAGCCCGGTGTCTGTTTTCTCCGTATAATAATAGGAGGTATGCAGAAATGAGCCGATATAGTTAAGCGAGATTTCGTTCTCCTCCAGCTCTTCCTCCATCGGAGAAGCATTTTTTGAGCGTACGCCGAAGGAAACGTAACAAGTGTGATCGCTCAATCGCAAAGAGAGGAGTGCGGTGGTCTTTTTATGGTTGGTTGCGCCGTAGATAAAGGCGTTTTTCGGGGCCAGTTTGAGGCTTTCTGTCAGCAGATCGGCAGATTGATAATTACCGCGTCCATTCATGCGCAGAATGGATTCGCGGACATTGACCAGATTGCCCAGCAAGAGAACCTGATCGGTAGCGCAAAGCGCCAATGCGTGATCTTTTCCGGCGTCCTGTGAAAGCATATAAATGGTCTCACCTCTGAAGTCCGTTGCAGAAATGGCTGCAGCAATCGACTGCATTTGCGGTGCAGAAAGAATCGTTCCGAGTGTCTGCTGAAGCGCTGGACCGTTGTTCAGCTCCAGTGCCGCGACCCAGCGTTGGTTGGTGTTCTGCATCGTCGAATAGGTGTAATAGGTGCTGCCGAGATGAGCGAGTATGTCATTGCCTAAATCGGCTCCCGTCAGCGCCTTGATCTGTTGAAGCAGCGCGCTGAACTGCAGTGCGGTTTCCATCGAAGCATTGGAGAGGATCGAGGGAAGTTCTTTCCATAATCCGTTCAGGGTCAGTCTTCCGACGGAGACGGAGGTTGCTTCGTCGGGAATCAGCCCTTTCGGCAGTGCTGTCGGCGGAGAGGTTTCCAGCAGGCGGAAAATTCCTTTTTTGAGGTCGCTGACCTCCAGATCAAAATCAACAGCAAAGCCCTCTGCTGTTTCGTCGATGCTGATGGAACAGTCGCCGATTCCAAGAAGACCCAGAGCGCTATAGAGCTTCTCTTTTGCAGCACGTTTTTCAGGGTCCGTCTCTTTTTCGATACTTAATTGAATCGTTGCCCGCATGGGAATAACGGCGCGGACGCCGCTGAGTTTTGTTGCGTCAACCGTTTCTTTAGAGAGGCGGACGATGCTGCTCTCCAGCCACTCGCGGTCCGTGCTGAGCAGGAGAGTATTGTTGATCTGGGCTTCCCAATAGGGGTGCTCGGGGTCGGCTCCAGAGATATACTGGGTAATCTCTTGCTCTCGGAAGAGTACTTTCTTGATGATAATGTCAGTATCCAATTTTTCCCGAAGCCACTCGCTGCGTTTTAAACTCTCCTCGTACGCGGCTTCATCCATGGCGGCCGCCAGATAAAACCCTTTTTCGTCGGATATTAATTCAACTTCACCTTTCAGAAAAGGGAGTTGCGCATACAGCAGTTGGACGCCCAGCGGTATCTTCCCCTCTCCCAGCATGGTCTCAATCTTCCTGGAGAATGCGGTGTAAAAATTCTGGAAGCGGGTGTCTGCACGCAGATCGTTGAGCGCAGCTTGATCGAGCATATTCTGGAAGTCGGAAAAATTGCCGATCTGAATCTGCGGGACCTGTTTTTCCGGCAACAGCTCTTTACGCTCGACTCCCTGAGTAACAAGGGGAATTCCTGCTGCAAGAATACATGCGCCGATTTTAAGGGTGCGCAGCATGATCGGCCTCCGCCTGTTCGCTTAGAAACTTGCCCGGACGGCGCGGGGCATCCGGATAAATATAGCCGGATTCCGAGTTGCTCGCGTCGTACGCATAGGCATCGATGTGATCCAGCATATAGGTAGCGTGACGCGCCGGAATCGCAAAGTTTAATCCCTGCATGTCGGATACGCCCATATTAATGATACCGATCACCTGCCCGCGCGCATTAAACAGCGGACCGCCGGAGTTGCCCGGGTTTACCGGTGCATCAATCTGGAGATAAAGAATCCCTTCAAAGTTTCGATGCGTCTGGCTGAGTACGCCTTCCGTTACCGTGCGCTCCAGACCGAGCGGGTTGCCGATCGCAAATACCGTTTCGCCGATGCCCAGCTCTTCCTTCGGTGCAAAAATGACCGGCGTAATCTGGGTTTCCGCATTCTTAACGCGCAGGATGGCAATGTCATGAAAGGGAGTGGTGGCCACAATTTCAACGTCGTTATGAACCACGCGGCGCAGAACTTTGCCTTCCTGCAGAAACTGCGTCACGGAAACCTTGGTTTCACCCGCAATGACGTGAAAGTTGGTGATCAGGTAGCCCTCTTCGTTGATGAAGAATCCGGAGCCGAGTCCGCCCGGTGTTTTAACCAATACGACCGCCGGCGCATAAAGCCGAGTGGCTTCGGACGTCGTCAGCCGTTCCGAAGCGGCGACGCGGTAGAGCGAGTTTCCTGAGGTTTCTCCGACGGGGAGTTCGGCGGCACCCATTTTTTCAAAGACCGAAAGAACCTCGCTTTTTGGAATTCTCAGTACATCAAACTCCAGATCCACGATCATGGCATCGTCGGTCTGTTTTATGACCGGGGCCTCAATCCGTGTGCCCCCTTTAAGTACAATTTCATTGCCGAAAGCGAGAGGTACCAGTCCGGCACAAGCAAAGAGCAGCGTTTTTTTCATAATGGTCCCGAGTGTTATTTGATAATCGCTGGAACCTATCTGAAAATATCCCTCATGTCATGCGGAAATCTTTTTGAAATCGAAAGCCAATGAAGCCGTAACCAATATTGATGAACCTCGAAAGAACGCATAGAACTCAAAAATGGAAGTCACAAGGCTCTTTCTTTGCGATCCTTGTGTTCCTTTGCGGTCAAAAAATCTCTGTGACTCGGTGTTCTCGAGCGCAGCGGGTGATGAAAATAAAACTGAGGGTGATGGGAGTAGTAACTTTCAGTATCCCATCTCCTTCAACAGACGAGAAAGAGATGCGAGGCGCTCACCGATCAGTTCGTCGTCCTTGCCGAGCGCGTCACGAAAGAGCTGGATGTCCTCGTCGATCATGGGATTGTCGGTGCATACCGACACGGTCATGGCGGCCCCCTGCAACCCGATGCGGTCGATCTGCGGATGCTGCGGATCATAAAGCCCCGGGATTCTGTACGCCTCCCGGAAATATTCCAGCGACCGGCAGACGAGGATCGCCAGATCCAGCACCCGATGCAATGGAAGCTCCTCGGATTGTCTCGACCATTTACCTCCGGTATGCCGCCACACCTTCGCAGAAATATCGATGCGCCCGCGATCGTTCCACTGCGCGAGTCCCAAAGAAAGCCCCTGCGCATCGGAATGGTTTGCGTTCCTTCCATCAATGGTCGCGTAATCCTCCGAGACAATGACCGGCTTGTGCTTCAGCGTAACGGGAATCTTCATGTTCATCTCCTTTGGTTTGTAAATTACTGAGTTTATAAACTACTAATTTACTAAACTCAATCCCCAAATCGCCCAAAACCTCACGCACCCTCAGTTATATTTTCACCACCCGCTACGCTGAAGGCACGAAGTTCACGAAGGGAGATTTGGCAAAATGATTTGGTGGAACATACGAAGTAAGGCTGGAGCACAGCGACGGCAGCGAAGCGGCAATAATGCCCATTCGCTGCTTTTCATTCATTCGTTGAAAATATGTCCATCAAGCCCTCGCCTTCCGCGCATTCTATCTCACGCAAAGCCGCAACGTCGCGAAGAATCCATCTTCCAAAATATTCGTGTCCATCAGTGTTAATCTGCGGTTCCACCCCATGTATAGAAGCTCACCTTTGCTTCCTTGGCGTTCTTCTGTTAAAAAAGATTCGTGTCCATGGGTGTCCATCCGTGGTTCAACTTTGGTTGCGGCTCTGCCGCGCTGGCCCTCGTTCGCGGCCACTCCAACCGATACCCCCTATTTCAGCTGAACGCCGATTTGATAGAAGCCGGTCGATTCGGCGTTGTGGACGGTGTCGGTGTAGCTGTTTTGCGGATATTCGATCTCATCCTGCAAGACCTCGTGGGCATTGGTCAGCGATCCGCGCCACAAGACAGAATAGGTGCGATCCTCGACGGAGAGCCATTCAACCACAAAGCCGTCGGCCGAAACCTGATTCGGCGATAGCGATGCCGTGAACACCGAATCCGGATCGGACGGATTTGTTCCTGCAATCCATTCCGACCAGTTGTCGATTAGATCCATATCGGAGTCATCACTTGATCTCATACTGGATGTATCGCCAAAATAGTCCACTTCCCAGTTGTCGGGCAATCCGTCGCAATCCTGGTCACCAATTCCGGCTCCTTGGTATTCGTACGCCCCCATGTCGACCACACCGCCCGCAATACGCGGCAAGCCGTCCAGATCCACCGAACCGACGACGACTGCATTATCCCCCATGTCTATGCACGGCGAATTGGGGTTCAGACGATAATTCCCGTTCGCCGCATCCACAAACACCGGCGCCTTCGTAATGTTTCCGTCAACGCCATGGGCAGCATCCGGTGAACAGGAAAAGCTTGCTGTTGTATCATATAGATCCTTCCCTGAAGGCGCCGTATTGTACCAAACAATACAATTTTTCGCCGTGCCAGAACGCATTCCACCGCCATAGGAGGATGCCGTATTTCCGCTGATCGTGCAGTTGTTCGCCGTGCCGCCACGCATCCCTCCGCCATACTTAGCCGAATTTCCGCTGAGGATGCAGTTGTTCGCCGTGCCGCCATCCATCCCGCCGCCGTAATAGGACGCCGTATTCCCGCTGATCGTGCAGTTGTTCGCCGTGCCGCCAGACATCCCGCCGCCGTAGTAGTTGGCCGTATTCCCGCTGATCGTGCAGTGGTTCGCCGTGCCGCCGGACATCCCGCCGCCGTAGTAGTTGGCCGTATTCCCGCTGATCGTGCAGTGGTTCGCCGTGCCATAATACATCCCGCCGCCGTAATAGGAGGACGCCGTATTCCCGCTGATCGTGCAGTTAGTGACGACAGGCACTATTCCAGAACAATAGATTCCACCGCCATCGCCGCTACTGTATCCATTGGTGATCGTCAACCCTTCGATCACGCAGGCATTATTCCCCAGATTGAAGCAACGGACGGCTCCCTGCCCGTCCACAATAGTGACTTCCGGACCGTTCACGCTCCGGATTGTAATCTGCTTCTCGACGAGAAGTTCTGCATCCAGCATATAGTGCCCATCTTCCACCAGAATCACCCAGCCGTCTGCGGCAAACTCCAGCGCATCCTGAATGTTGGTCGCAGCAGTCGCCCAGGTGGTGTAGGGAGCCGAGGCATTGAGCCCATTGCTCAGACAGACAAACAAAGTTCCATCACCGTATCCGTCTCCGTCCGTATCGAAAAGCAGAGGGTCGCTCCCGAGTACATTGAATTCATACCCGTCACTGATCCCGTCCCCGTCACTGTCCTTAAGCAACGGACTGGTGCCCATATTCATTTCATCACCGTCAGACAATCCGTCATCATCACAGTCGGAATCTCCGGGATCGGTGCCGTATGTATGGACTTCATCTCCATCACTTAAACCATCCTGATCGCTGTCCGCAGCAATCGGATTCGTGTTGTACGTATTTATTTCTTCTTCATCAGTCAACCCATCATTATCTGAATCCGCATCACTTGGATTTGTTCCGTAAATATATTCTTCCCATTCATCATCGAGACCATCGGCATCAAAATCAATAATCTCCCGCAACCCGCAAACTGCCTGAACAGATGTTTCGGTATTTGTGATCGATGTGATTGTAAAATAGCGTCCATCAATGCACTGGCTAGTGATGAGATGGACGTCCGCCAGATTTAAATTATTTGTAATAACATTATTTGTATTTGAAGTTATTGCCAGTGTAAACACATCGCCGATGTGAGCCCCAGAGATTCGTGTGTCAAGAATGACCCACTTTGTTCCGGCATCAATCGTTAATGAACCCGATGACTTCAGGATTCCCATGTAAGGCCCATCGATAGGAGTAATGATAGTCGAATTGGTTTCGGTGTGAACAAACGTGGCGGTGTCTCCTATTGGGGTAATACCAAGCTCCAATGTTCCACCTGATTTAACCACCAAACCACTACTGAAAATGGCCCTTCCGTTCCCCCCAACAATGAAGCTGCCGGACAAATTAAACTCGTTTGTACCAGCCAGCTCTATAGACACTACATTTACTCCGGAGAGCCTGACATCAGAAAGTTGTCCATCATTCCATTCTGTTATCTTCAGTGTTTCCCCTTGAAAAAGAAGAGGCGCATCATTCGTAAACGTACTCTTTAGAGCCAATGTCGAATCTGCATAATTAGCAATCAGAATTCCATCATCAAACTTTCCGCCTTCAAGAGTAAGATTTGCTCTACCATATCCAGTCACATAAATGGATTTCCCGGCCTGCATCGTTTGTCCCGCAATCGTTCCAGCTTTTCCGCCTACAAACCTACCGCCGTTAATGGTCAAGGTCGTCGTCCCACTTTTTGCGTTAACCGACAACGCATGACCTCCATTCGCCTTCCCCGGATATGCTTCTTGCACGGACACGCTACCGCCATCGCCACCGATTACTTGTGTATCATCACTAAAATCCAGTGCGAAGGTTGTCCTATCCTCTATAACAATACCGGCTCCGCCAACAGCATCCCCTGTAGTAGTAGGAGGGGTAGTAATCTCACCGCCGATGCCCCCCTTGAAAATGCTGTTTGTTGCATGTAGCGTAGATGTTCCCTGCAACTTGAGACCAAACCCGGCATCAGCGGTTGATCGGCCTGCATACGGAGCAATTATCGTTCCACCGTTACCACCGGCAATCTCCGCGTTATTAAACACACCGTTGACATTCTTGAGCAACATCCCGTCTCCGCCATCAGCGAAGAATTTAAAGCCGCCTATCACGTTCGAAACAACCGTCATATTTCCACCGTCACTCCCGGTAATCGTGGAATCAGTAACGATCATATCTTTCTGCCTTGTCGGATTATACATTAGTCCACCGCGTCCTAAGGATGCAAAAGGGCCGTTAGTAGGAGACGCGATCCACGCCCGAACATTCCCGTTCGAGGCAGAAATCGTGCTGTTTGTGATCACATAATTTGCCGCAGTCGTATCACTGATCACCCATGCGTCAGAAGTCGTCGTATTCGCTGCCCCGACAATATTTGTATTAAATAAGTCCACAGCGCCAGCTCCTCCCGGAACAAGAACCGATCCGACACCGACTAATGCAATTATCAACAACGCTGTTTTTTTCATAATTCCCCCACCTGTGCTGTGTAAAAAACCATAGTGAAACCAAACGGCAACACACACTTTCATAATGTCGGACGATTGTCATGTGCAAATTGCATCCCCTCCACTCACAATTCTCACCGTTTCCCCTTCCGATGCAGCGATGATGAATTGGATCTTCTTCACGCGACGATACAAATTAAGATGGGCAGGCAAGATGCCCGCGATACGGCTTCGAGGACAAGAACGGCAAGGCAGGCTGAAAGCATGTTCTACTTTTACCGAATGCATTTTCATTTCTTAGCGTGCTCTGCGGCTTTGCGTGAGATCAAATTAACCACGAAAAACATCAAATAGACGAAAAGATCGGGTGTATGAAATTATCTATTATTTGCAACGAATGAAGGAAAAGCAGCGAATGGGTATAATTATTCTGCCCAAAATCATTTTGCCTGATAATTCTTTATCTTTGCGGTCCTTGTGTTCCTTCGCGGTTAAAAAAACTCTGCAAACTCGGTCTCCTCCAGCGCAGCGTGTGGTAAAAAAAGCTGAGGGTGCATGGGTTTAGGCAGAATGATTTGGGGGCAGAATGATTTTCTGAAAATGCATGAGAGTTGGAACCGCAGATTAACGCGAATGGGCGCAAATGTTGGAGACCTTCTTTGCGAGCTCTGCGGCTTTGCGTGAGAACATATTAACCCGTCTTTAGCTATTCGCGGGCTGAATCGCCTTTTTTCTTGGATTTGAGCTCAAAGGTCTGCTCGACTTCGCGGTTCATTGCTTCGAGCCATTGCAGTTTTTTGGATTGGAGCATAGGACTCGGGTGGGCATTGAGCAGCGGATGAACATCGGAGGCCACCGTACAGACGGTCTCCTCTCTGATCTGTTTCATGCATTGTTCGGCCAGCGGAACCAATCCCAGATCCTGCCCCCACCCCAGCAGAATCGGCGTATTGAGCCGTCGTTTGAGTGCGTGTGCCAGCTCCGCCGAGCGCTCGGCACAGAAAATACTGTGGACGTGACCGCCGATGATTCCGGAGAGCTCCTCCACCTTCTGGAGGAAACTGCCGGATTTGGGATCGCGCAAATCGGACAAATTAAGCACCCGGATATGATGCCAACCCTGACGGACCGCGACGCGCATAACCTGATACTGCGTATTGTCGGGTTGGGTCAGCACGAGCTCCTTGCGCATTGAGCGGGCTGAAGAGGGATATTCAATATCCTCGTCCACATGAAAAATATCCTTCGGATGCGACGAGCCTGGGTTCATCATAATGACCACGACATCGGGTTGCATTTCAGAAATATCCGAAGGGATATGCTGAGGAATGGTAGCATCCACAATTTCCAGCACGCTCCGGCATTTGACGCGCTCGCCATTCATCAGAAGACATTCATAAAAGTGTCCATAGCAGGTAAACTGTTTTTTTAACTCGGCGGCGTAGAGAAATTCCATTTTACAATCCACAACTTTATCGTTTGATTCAAACAGCGCTCCTCGCTGAGGCGGCGCGGTATAACGAACGCACATTTTATGCTTTAAGCGCACCCGCATAACAACCTATCTTTTGAACAGAAACCGGACAGGAGCTTTTCGACATGGGATATGTAATCGACATTCTGGTGCTTATCGTTTTGATCTTCCAGTTCTTCAAAGGCTGGAAAAAGGGGCCGATCGTGGCGGGAATCGGCATTGCCCGCATATTCATTTCCATTATTGCCGCATTTTTTGCCGGGCGTTATCTGGGCTACTGGCTGGGTGAAGCGCTCCATCGTCCGCGTATTGTGATGATTCCGGTAACGGCGGGATTTACCTTTGTTTTAATGAACTGCGGCATCTCCATTTACATGTGGTACCTTCAGGAAAAACGTCGGGTCAAAAAGGAAAAAGGCAAAATGCACGCCGCATGGTTCAGCAGCACACTGGGGGGAGCCGTCAACGCGGCGGGCGCAATATTGCCTCTTATCCTCATTTTTTGGCTGGCCGAACTGATCACAACGGGCGCAACAGGAAAAACCTTCCCCGGCGCTGAAGACTCCCGCTTCGGAGCATTTTCACGGCGAGCCCTTTATGAGACGATCAATTTCACCATCTCAAGCAGTGGAAAGGAATCGCAGGCCGCCGCCATTGCTCGGGCCATCAGCTATCCCTCTTCCGGACTGAATCATCTCAAGGCGGCACTGGAATCGCCATCCATTCAGGATGCGATGAAGGATGCCGATCTGAAGCAGGCGATACAATCCGGAGATCCCAATGAAATTGGGGATAACCCCGCATTCCAAACCCTCTTTTCAGACACAGAAACCCGCAATGAACTGGTTGAACTCGGCATTATTGCCCGCAAGGAAACCCCGCATGAGTTTGCCCAGAAACTGGCCGTGTTTGGACAGAATGAAAACATACGCTTCAGTATTCAAAGCCTCCAAGAGCGCGATCTCCTCCAGAAAAACAAGATTCTCCTGCTCATTCGAGACCCTGAGTTTGATGCAATTCTCGAAGAAATGCTCTCGTCCAAGAAATAAGCCCAAACCGCTATTCTTCCGTGGTAATGCGCCCGCGCAGTCGCTTCTTTTCGCCCTGCTTTGTTTTGGCATCCAGCATCCGTGCCTTGGCGCGACGGGAACGGCGGCGCTTTTGTCGGCGTATTTTTTCAATCGCCTGCTGCTTTTCACTTTGTTCGCCCATCACCTTTTCTTCAATCCGCTCACATAGTTCACGCCGAGCCCAATAGCGGTTATCGGCTTGCGAGCGCGTCCGCTGGCAACGGATTTCGATTCCGGTGGGTCGATGAACCAACTGTACACAGGAGGACGTTTTATTGATTTTCTGTCCGCCCTTTCCGGAGCCGCGGATAAAGTTTTCTTCAAGATCTTTCTCCGAAATATCCAGCGACTGCATGCGTTCCATCAATCGTTCCTGTTTTTCCTGCGTAATCATGAGGTCAGCTATGCCACTTAAATAAAATTTTCGCAATTGATTTCGGTCTCCGACTACATAATATCCTGTAAATGGAAAACATTGCGCAGAGCCTAAATCGAGACACCCTCCTCACGGCGGTTGAACTTTTTGCGTTCATCTATTCTGTGCTGATTCTTTTTGCCTATCACCGCAGGAGTATATCCACCAGCCAGGAACTCACTAACGCCATTATTGAACGCTCATGGAAGAGTGAGCAGGTTGTCGTTTTTGCGGCGGGCTTTTTCATTTCCATGTACTTTCTGTCCATCGCTTTTTTAGCTTTTGGACTCAACGGAAAACAAGGTGCCCTGCTTGCATCGACGATTTTGGCCGCTGTGGTTCAAATTATTATTGTCAGACACATTTCAAGAGAGCGCGGCAAAACCTGGGGCGAAGACTTCGGAATGGACCGAAAAAACATAAAGCGGGCGGCGCTGGCTCTGATCATCTGTATCGTCACGCTCCCCATCATTGCGAAAGCCTCCTTTTTTTACCAACAGCTGCTTGAAAATTATTTTCATACCTCCCTCAATAATCAGGATATTGTTGAGCAGATTGTTCATAGTAAACTCTGGATAAAAACGGGGCTCACCGTAACCACCATCACGCTGATTCCACTTTGCGAAGAACTCCTTTTCCGTGGAGTCCTCTTCCCCTATCTCACCCGCAAAGTCGGTCTGACGGCAAGCATCCTGATTGTATCGGCCGTATTCGCTTTTGTGCACCAGAATCTGGCCTCGGCATTCGCCATCTTTCTGCTCTCCGGCGTTCTCTGTCTGGCCTACTGGCGAACGGGTACGCTTTGGGTCAGCATAGCGATACACGCCCTGTTTAACAGCACTTCATTACTCATGATCTTCAGAGGATGATACCTCCCATATCAATAAACCTCCCCGCTGCAAGCAGCCAAGCATCTTCTTTGTAGGGCGGGAACGGCTGAAAGCCTTCCCGCCACGGCTGGAAGGTCTGCGACCATTCCAGCCCTACAATTTTTCGCAGCAGGCTGTGGGGTATTTAACCCAACGCTTCGCAATAAAGGACACAGCGATGCTGTGCAAGAGAGATCACCGTTTACTCATTATGATACGGATGCCCCTCCACCACCGTAAACGCGCGATACAATCCTTCCAGCAAAACGATACGCGCCACGCCGCCGGCCATCACCAGCGAGGAGAGTGCCCAAACCGCATCGGCTCGCTGCCGAATACGCTCCGCCAGCCCCAGCGCGCCGCCCACAACAATCACCATCCGTCGTTTCCCCGACAACGGAGCATCGCCGCTGCGAGCAGCCCGCAGCAAATCGGCCAGCGGCATCGTTCCTAGGGCTTTGCCTCGTTCATCGCATGCCGCCAGCCAATCGCCCTCTTTCAGCAGTTTTTCAATCCGAACGGCCTCCGCCTCTTTCGTCTGTTCCGGCGTACGGGAGGAAACCTTTTCGTCTTTATATTCCAACACCTCCACACCAAAGTTTCTCAGGCGTCGAATATACTCCTCCTGCGCTAAGGCCAGCGCACTCGGCTTAATTTTTCCGGGCAACAGCACACAAATTTTCATGTCGTGGTTTATGCCCTATTCCGATCGGTAAAAAAAGAAAAAGCCGGATCCCAGAACGAACCCGGCTTCTATTTTCAATCGCCAATCGAAAATCGCCAATCTCAAATCGGCAATCGGCAATCGGCAATCTAATAATCGGACTATACCCCGCTGAAGGCTTCGAAGCCTCCATCCACCGGAATGACCGCTCCGCTCACAAACTGAGCGGCCTCCGAAATAAGGAAATGGATCGTACCGTATACTTCGTGCTGCTCGCCGAAACGACCGAACGGCGTTTTTGCAATGACCAGCTTACCGCGCGCCGTGTAGGAACCATCTTCGTTCGTCAGCAGTGCACGGTTCTGATTCCCAATAAAGAAGCCGGGAGCAATCGCATTTACACGAATCTTATCGCCGTATTTTTTTGCCATCTCCGTTGCCATCCAGCGAGTAAAGTTATCAATGGCCGCTTTGGCATTGGAATAACCCAGCACGCGCGTAATGGCCTGCTTGGAGGACATGGAGGAAAAGTTCACCACACAGCCGGACTTTTGTGCCTTGAACGCTTTCGCAAACGTCAGTGTCGGCATCACCGTGCCCTTGAGATTCAGGTCCAGCACCTTCGAATAATCCTCTATCTTCAGGTCAAATACATCCTGCTCCGGACCGATGATTGCGCCCGGCATATTTCCACCAGCACCGTTAATCAGCACATCAATACGCCCGCAGGTTTCAAGCACCTTGTTGTACACCTCGTCCAGCGCATTCTGATCCAGCACATTACAAGCAAAGCCGCAGCACTTGTCCGAAATCTTCCGCGCCTCTTCCACCACCGCATCCACCTTATCCTGAAAGAGATCCAGATAGATCACATACGCGCCCTGCTTCTGCAGGTAGTTTGCGGTTCCGCCGGCCAAAACCCCGGCGGCCCCCGTCACCGCAATCACCTTATCCTGAATATTAAAAAGTTCGTTCATTTCAACTCCTGTGGGTTTTTGAAAATTTGAGCGCGCAACCATAAACCAACCCGTACGCATTGCAAGCGCATCTGAGGCAAGTTTCAGCCGTATTTTTTGGTAAAAACAGAGAAAAACCGAAAACCTAAGCGAGCATTTCCGGTTTATTCCACCTTGTCGGAAGAATCCTTTTTCCTGCTGAGGCTCTCTACTTTTTCCGTAGCCCGTTTGGCTTCGTCTTCGAGCTCGGTTTTAGCAACCGCGTCCGTTTCGACGGCAGCACTGATGGCGCATCCGTTGGCGTACGCGCTCCACGCCTGAGCAGAACGGGGGGCGGTTTCCGTTGCGCTCCGCAGATAATCAACCGCCAAATCAAATCCTTTGCCCTCTATTCCCGCCAACAGAAGCTGGCTTTGGCCGAGTCCAATCCATGCGGCGGAAAGATCATCGTTTCCTTTCAGCAGAAGAGCGAAGAAAGATTTAGCCGTTTCAGCTTGGCCGCGTGCCAGAAATACTTTCGCGCCGCCGATCAGCTCTGCGGGATTTCCCGGCACAGCCAGTCCGCCTTTTTCGATGGCCTGCGCATACTCCGCGTACGCTTTATCCAGCTTATCCAATCCGGCTTTCTTTAAAGCGGCATTATCGGCGAGGGCACGGTACTTTTCCTCGTTACGCAGCAGCACAGCGGTGGTTCCATCAAAATAAGCAAGCAGCCACCGCGGCTGAACGGACTTTCCGAGCAGCAGATCAATGCCTGCGGCAGAGCTGGAAAAAAGCGTATTGAGAATGATCGCATCGGCGTCGCCATCCAACCCCTCACAGGTGGTTTCTTCGCCGAGAATAACCTCGGAGATGCCATCGATCAGCTCATGGGAATAGCGTCCAGGACGATAATCAATGAGAACTTTTCGACCATAGTTAAAGGCCAAATAGCCGCCGTCTGCCGGCAGATTAAGCGTCTTTTCCGCAGCGGGGAAAGCCGGATCATTGATCAGCTCTGCGAGGCCAGCGGGATAAAGCTGCTCTTCAATTCCCAAACCAAAATTGGAAGCGCTCCCGCTTTTTACATACGCGTGATTCGTGATAATCGGCATGACAGAAATAATCAGCAGAATGACCCACAGCCCGCCGGTAATCGGCCAGAGGAGCGGCTCTTTTTTACCCATCACCTGCTTGAGCGTCCCTCTGATATATTCACTGACCGCAGTAAAGCTCAAAACCATGAACGGGAAAGAGAGCACCGCAAACAAAAGCGCCATCTTGGGTGAAGTCAATCCCATGACGGCACCGAAAACAGCTGCGGTTGTCAGCATGATCGGCAGCCGTTTTTTCTGCGTCAGTATACCGGCCGCACCCAGAACCACAATAAACAGAATCAGGGGTTTAAGTGGAGGCGATTGGAAAAAGTCACTCAACAAAGAAGAAACATATGCGGGATCGGGCGAGCTGATTTCTTTAACAACCTGCAGATGAAGCTTAAACAGCGAAGGGTTCAGGAGAGTGACCACAAACAAGGAACCGGCAAGAATCCCGTATGTCGCCGGAGTTGCTGCATTGCGCTTTTTCTTGCTGCGCTGAGCCGCTTCAATAGCGGTCAGCAGCGCCAAGAGCGGACCATACAGGAAGGAGCCGTGCATATTGGTCCAGATCAGCTGAAGCGGAATCAGTACACCAAAAAGAATGGCCGGCTTCGACTGAGTAGAGAGCAGATAGAGGAACGCGGCGAGAAAGAACATCATCGGCACTTCCGGACCCACATCCAGCATTTGGAAAATAAGGTGACCCGATACGAGCAGCGCGAAACTTTGGCTCAATTCCCCGCCCCACTTTTTTGAAGTCTGGAGGAGCAGGACAAAGGCACCGAGCAGTCCGAGCGTGTTCAGCAGGATCAGCAGCGGTGCTTGACCGACATTCCATACGACATAAGCCAGCTTGTCGTAAAGCCACGTGGGGTTGACCAGCTGGTCTGCTTCCGTGAACGCAATCGGCGCGCCGGTTTTCCCAAGCGCCAGATGGGTCCATATTTGGGGTGTACTGATGGTGCGCATGCCGATAGCGGCAATGAACAAAAGTCCCAACACAATCAGAATGATCGAACCCGACAGCTTCTTACTCATATCTTCTCCCCAGTTGATTCAGCAACAGTCTAAGGTAGGACGAATCACAATCCGGATGCAAGTTTCACGTGAGAGGAAATCAAAAGAGATCGAGTTGCGCCACATTGGCCTTCAGTTTATGTGATCTCTTTTTGGCCAGCTTCGGCTGTCCGGTATCCCCCAGTTCGCCCTCTTCCAAGTTTTTCAAAATATCCCCTGCACGCTCGATCACCGCATCGGGCAGCCCCGCCAGTCGAGCCACTTGAATGCCGTAACTCTTATCCGCCGCGCCTTTTACAATTTTTCGCAGGAACGTGATCGAATGGCCCTTCTCCTTCACCAACACACTATAGTTTTGCACATTACGCAAGGTCAACGCCAGATCCGTGAGCTCGTGATAGTGCGTGGCAAAGAGCGTTTTGGCGCGCAGAGCTTCGTTCTTACAGAGATATTCCGCCACCGACCACGCAATGCTGATCCCGTCAAACGTACTCGTTCCGCGCCCGATTTCGTCGAGCACAATCAAACTGCGGGGCGTTGCATTGTTCAGAATATTGGCCGTCTCCTGCATCTCCACCATAAACGTAGAGCGACCGCGTGCCAGATCATCGCTCGCGCCCACACGAGTGAAAACGCGATCCACCATACCGATTTCCGCACGCTCCGCCGGCACAAAACAGCCCATATGCGCCATAATCGTGATCAGCGCCACCTGCCGAATGTAGGTCGATTTACCCGCCATGTTCGGGCCGGTAATAATAATCAGCTGATGCGTTTCGCGGTCGAGCACGGTGTCGTTCGGCACAAAGCGCTCGGCATCGGGCATCTGTTCCACCACGGGATGGCGACCGTTATGGATCGAAAGCTTTCCGTTATCGGTCATCTCCGGCCGCGCATAGCTGTGGGTCAGTGCGCGCTCGGCAAAGGCGGCGAGCACGTCGACCTGCGCGATCGCCAGCGCGTTGCGTTGAATCGTTTCTAAATGCGTCACCGCCTGGCGGCGAATCTCCGTAAAAATTTCCTGTTCCAGCCCAATCGAGCGTTCCTGTGCGCCGAGAATCTTATTTTCGTATTCCTTCAGCTCCGGCGTAATGAAGCGCTCCGCGTTCACCAGCGTCTGCTTACGGATATAATCCTCCGGCACCAGCTCCAGATTCGATTTACTCACCTCAATGTAATAACCAAACACCTTATTGTGGCGCACCTTCAGCGATTTGATGCCAGTACGCTCCATCTCCGCCGCCTGATATTCCGCCAACCACTTGCGCCCCAGCGTAGCCGCATCGCGCAGCTCATCTAGCTCCGGGTGATACCCCGGACGGATCACGCCGCCGTCTTTCAGATTGATCGGAGGCTCATCGACAATCGCTGAATCGATCAGCGCCACCAGCTCCGGCAGGGCCGTAATTTGCGCACCGAGCTCCTCAATAAGGGTTCCCTTTCCGTTCAGCAGCGCCTTGACCATCGGCATTTGCTGAAGCGAAACGCCCATCGCACGCAGATCGCGCGGATTGCCGCTCGTCGATCCAATGCGCGAGATGAGTCGCTCAACGTCTTTTATATCGCCAAGCACATCGCGCAGGCTGCGCAGATACGACTGGTTATGCGTCATCAGCTCCACCGCATCGTGGCGCGCGCGGATGCGCTCCAGATGATTGAGTGGCCGCAGCAACCATTCGCGCAGCAATCGCCCGCCCATTGCCGTGCAGGTACTGTCGAGCACGTGGAGCAGTGTGGCTTTATACGCCTGGCGATTGGAATTGATCGGCGCCGTCAATTCCAGATTCGTCGCGGTCGTTTCATCCAGCAGCATATAGTCCGTCGGATTTTTCACGCGCAGGTTGCGCACGTGCGACAGGTTGCGCCGCAGCACCGTCTTCACGTAATAGAGCACCGCGCCCGCAGCACCGATCGCCGCCGTCATGCCCGAACAGCCGAAGCCTTCCAGCGAATGGACCGAAAAATGGCGCAGCAGAAAATCGTTCGCCGCCGCCGCTTCAAAGGTCCAATCCTCGCACGCCGTCAGCAGGGTATTGGTCGTCTCCAGTCCCAGATCGCTGAACACCGAGTCGGCCAGCTGCTCTTCAGCGGTAATACACTCCGCCGGCGCATAGCGCGAAAGGTTGGCCTGAACGCTCGAAAGATCGGCCGACTCCTCAATCCAGAATTCGCCGGTCGAGAGATCGAGCATGGCCAGCCCAAAGACATTCTTCACGCGGAAGAGGCCCGCCAGAAAATTATTCTGATTCCCCTCCAGCGTCACTTCATCGAGGATGGTGCCCGGCGTCACGATACGCGTGACATCGCGCTTTACCACACCCTTCGCTGTTGCAGGATCCTCTACCTGCTCGCAGATCGCCACCTTTTTTCCGGCGCGTACCAGCCGTTCCAGATAGCCCGAGGCCGCGTGATACGGCACGCCGCACATCGGTGTGTTATGGCGCTTCGTCAGTGTAATATCGAGAATGTCCGCCGCCGTCTTCGCGTCGTCGAAAAACATTTCATAAAAATCGCCCAGCCGGAAAAAGAGGATTGTATCCTTCGGCAGCTCGCGCCGTATCTGTCGATACTGCACCATCATGGGGGTCTCATTTAGGGCCATCAAATCTCTCCAAACATTCAGCCGCACAGTTTATCCACTGCGGACGTCAAATCAATTCATTCCCGCAGCGAATCAGCAAAAAAGAGCCGCCCGAAAGCGACTCTTTTGCGTGTACTCCGCCTGAAGGCGGGACGATGTGCTGGATTAACCAACGAGGGCAAGCAGCACCCCGGCGGCTACGGCAGAACCAATCACACCGGCCACGTTCGGACCCATGGCATGCATGAGCAGAAAGTTCTGCGGATTGGCTTCCAGACCGACCTTGTTGGAAACGCGGGCAGCCATCGGCACCGCCGATACCCCGGCAGAACCGATCAGCGGGTTGATCTGATCCTTGCTGAGCTTGTTCATCAGCTTAGCCAGCAACACGCCGCCAGCTGTACCGATACAGAAAGCAGCCAGACCTAAAATAAGAATCCCAATGGTTTGCGGATTAAGAAACTTATCGGCTGCCAACTTGGAACCGACAGCGGTGCCGAGCATAATCGTCACAATGTTGATCAGCGCGTTCTGAGCGGTATCGGAAAGACGATCCGTCACGGAACATTCCTTCATCAGGTTACCGAGCATGAGCATCCCGATCAGCGGCGTAGCCGAAGGCAGCAGTAGTAGACAGAGAATCAGCACCAACAGCGGGAAGATGATTTTTTCCACTTTGGAAACGTGACGCAGCTGCTTCATTTCAATAGCACGCTCTTCCTTCGTCGTCAACAAACGCATAATCGGCGGCTGAATGATCGGCACCAGCGCCATATAGGAATAGGCCGCCACAGCAATCGCTCCGAGCAGATTCGGCGAAAGACGCGAACTCAGGAAGATGGCCGTCGGACCGTCCGCCCCACCGATGATCCCGATCGAAGCAGCATCCTGAAGGTTAAACAAACTAGGCATGGCCACCGCACCGAGCAGCGCACAGAAAATACCCAACTGTGCCGCTCCGCCCAGTAATGCGGTCTTCGGGTTGGCCAGCAGCGGACCAAAATCGGTCATCGCACCAACACCCAAGAAAATCAGGAGAGGGAACACGCCGGACTCTATCCCTACAGTGTAGAAGTAATAGAGAAATCCTGCGGGTTGACCGGGGATCGGACCATCCGCAATCCCGGCCATAGGAATATTGGTCAGGATACAACCAAATCCGATCGGCAGCAGCAGCAACGGCTCAAAGCCCTTCTTGATCGCTAGGAAGATCAGTAACAATCCCACGAGGATCATCACAAACTGACCGGCTCCCTCTGGAAGAAATCCCGCACGTTTCAGCCCGCCGCGTTTTACATTCTCCTCCGATTCTTTGACCAACTCATCCAGATCCGCTGTATACTTTCCTGCCGGATCCAGTGCTTTCACTTCATCTACGGCACGTTTTACCGCCGCAAGATATTCCTTGGCGGCTTCTTCCGCTTTGGCTTCTTCAACCACCGGATAGTCGGTCAACACATACCGGGCCTTCAGGAAAGCCACTTCAGCAGCATCGCATCGACCTTCTTCCACTTTCTTTTCCGCTTCTTCCAACAGCTTATGAGCTGCATGAAGATGACGGGCAGTGATCTCTGAAGCAAACGTCTTAAGCGTTGCCTGATCCTCGGTCTGCTGACGTTCCAGCAGAGTCGCCGGATTGAAAAACCGATAAATACCAGTTTCACGTGCCAGTTTTTTAAAGCCATCTAGAACATAAAGCTTCTCGGTCTTCGTCTCGCCGGCCTGAGCCTGCTGAACGATGCCGCCGAAAAGGGCGGCAACGAAAAGCGATAGGGTAATGAATTTCTTCATATCGAAAATCTCCGTTCGCTTTTGCGCTTAGTTAATAGAAGCCATCGCCTGACCAGCAGAAATCTGCTCGCCGGAATCTACGACCACAGAAGAAATGGTTCCGCCGGCGGAGGCCTTCACTTCAATTTCCATCTTCATGGCTTCCACCACAAAAAGCACATCGCCTTCGTTCACTTGATCCCCAACGGAGATGTTGACCTTCATCACCTTGGCATTCATCGGAGCAGCAACTGTGATAGAATCAGCCGACTCATGGGCAACAGAAGAAGGACCAGCGGATTGAATTCCGTCGGCCACGCCGATGTCGTAGGACTTGCCGTTCACGGTGGCCTTGTCGCCTTTCACCTCAACCGCAAACTTTTTGCCGTTAACGGTAACGGTGTAACCGCCGTCGCCGCCCGGTGCCGCAGCGGGAGCCGCCGGAGTCAGAGCGCCTTTTCGGACGCCGTTGATCTTGGCCTTGCCGAGGAGGAAGTCGATCCCCTTCTGGCCGCAAGCGGCGGCGATGAAGATGTTTTCTTCGGTTTCTTCGATGCTGTTTTCTTTCAGCATCGCCTTGGCGGCGGCGACCCCCTTCTTGGGATTGGCGTCGTTCAAGTCGACCGGATTGGCTGTGGTCGGTTCGAGTTCCAGCTTTTCAGTGCAAATCTTCACAATTTCGGGATCGGGTTCGACCGGGGTTTTACCAAAGTAACCCAACACCATTTTACCATAACCGTCGGCAATCTTTTCCCACGGGCCAAACATGACGTTATTAAACGCCTGCTGGAAGTAAAACTGGGACACGGGGGTTACGGAGGTGCCGAAACCGCCGCGGCGAACCACTTCGCCCATGGCGTGGATGCAGGCCTCATATTTGTCCATGACGTTGTTGTCGCGCATCATCTGCGTATTGGCCGTGAGCGCGCCGCCAGGCATGGGCGACCACGGGATCATCGGCTCAACCGCGAGCGCTTCCGGCGGCATTTCATAGTCGGCCATGCATTCTTTGAAGACGTTGGCAGCATGCATCATCTTATCGATATCGATGTCGAGTTCATAGTCTTCGCCGCGCAGGGCATGCCACAAGGTGGCGACGTCGGGCTGGCAGGTGCCGCCGGAGGCCGGGGCCAACGAACAATCTACCTGATCGGCACCAGCTTTAATCGCCGCGAGGTAACCAACAGTTCCAACACCAGCGGTTTCATGCGAGTGGAAAACAATCTTGCAGTCGCCCGGCAGCAGCTTGCGCGCCATAGCGATGGTTTCGTATACCTTTTTCGGCACAGAGGTGCCGGACGCATCTTTGAAGCAGACGCTGTCGAACGGAATACCGGCATCCAGAATATCCTGCAGCGTCTTCTGATAAAATTCAACGGTGTGGGCACCGGAACATCCGGGAGGAAGCTCCATCATCGTAACCACCACTTCATGCTTCAGACCGTGGGCCGTAATGGATCTGGCGGAATCGATCAGGTTGTTGACATCGTTGAGCGCATCAAAGTTACGAATCGTGGTGATTCCATGTTTCTTAAACATTTTTGCGTGCAGATCAATGATGTCGCGCGACTGTGATTCGAGACCGACCACATTGATGCCGCGGGAAAGCGTCTGCAGGTTGGCATC
>JAAYDL010000331.1 GCA_012729265.1 Lentisphaerota bacterium
CCGCACCCGTTGCGGGGCAAGGGTTGCCCGAAAATGCTTCCGTAGTTGATCGCTCTGGCAAAGGGAATGTGGTTCAGGCAAGCGGACGTTCGCCCCATGTTTTTTCCGACAACGTTCCTTCATCCTCTGTAGGTGGGATTGCCAATATGCGCTCGCTTGCCTTGAAGAAGGGGGAGGTTCAGGTCGGGTTCAATTGTCCATTGCCGTACCATGATTTTGGGCAACGTTGGATGATCGAAGCCAGCCTGATGTGCAATCTGCTGGGTACGGAGCAGGTCTACTTGTGCAAGGAGGGGGATCTAGGACAGTTGGCAGGTGATGTCTCTCTTGGTTTCGACAACATGCACCGAAAATATTTCGTCGAGGTCATGTGCGCCGATGGGGTGCCGCGTCGTATTGTGGCGGGTGACAAGGTGGAAGCCGGAACATGGTATGATGTACGCGCCTGCGCCGAATACGACGACGAAAGCGGAAAAACCACGATGCAGATTCAGGTAAAGAAATCGGATGAAGAGCCCTGGAGCGAGCCCGGATCCACAACATTTGACGGTCCGGCCCCGCGCCGCGATGCGGGCCTGTGGGTGATCGGTCGCGGGTTCCCCGGCGGGTTTCCCAATCATTTGCAGGTGTTCGATGGCGCCATTGACGAAGTCAGGATTTCCGGCGAACCGCTTCCTCGGGTTCCGGGGCAGAATCCGCTCTTTACCGATGCCTTTACCGCCGATCCTGCCGCACTGGTTGTCGGCGACACGGTTTATGTCTATGTCGGTCATGATACGGCCTCGCCCGGCGGATGGTTCAATATGCCCGAATGGCTCTGCTATTCGAGCAAGGACATGAAGAGCTGGACCGCCCATGGCCCGGTTTTGGCGGCGAAGGATTTCGAAGGCGCGAACGCCGGAGCCGCCTGGGCGGCGCAGGTCGTGGAAAGGAACGGCAAGTATTATTTCTACGTCACGCTGGATCGGAGGGAAGGGCATTTCATCACCGTGGCGGTTGGAGACAGCCCCGTCGGCCCGTTCAAGGAAGCGCTGCCCGGCAAGCCACTGGTGACCGACGCGATGACGACGGATTCAAGTCGGGCCAATTCCGATATTGATCCCACCGTACTGATCGACGACGACGGCACGGCTTGGATGGCTTGGGGCAACGGCGACTGCTACATGGTCAAGCTGAAGCCCAACATGATCGAGACCGATGGACCGATCGTCAAGGTGCCGTACCGGAACTATTCGGAAGGGCCTTGGTTCTTCAAGCGCGGCGATCTTTATTACAACGTCTATGCAGCCGATGCGCCCGGGGTGCAGTGGGAGCAGATGTGCTATTCCACCGCGCCGTCCATCAACGGTCCCTGGTCCTACGGCGGTTTTGTTACCGGTTCCGCCAGGCACGGTTTCACCATTCATCCGTCGGTGATCGAGTTCAAGGGGCAGTGGTATTTCTTCTACCACGATGGATCGTACACGCTGGAGGGCACGCCCGGTGGCGACTGTCGGCGTCGGGTATGTGTCGAGTATCTCTACTTCAATCCCGATGGCAGCATTCAGCCCATCACGTTGACTCAGGAAGGCGTGAGCGTTCCGCCAAAGAAA
>JAAYDL010000332.1 GCA_012729265.1 Lentisphaerota bacterium
AGCGCCATAGCGGTTGCGCGTATCGAAGATAGAGGTACAGACGGCGGTGGAGCCCGGCGGAATCGTCATGGGCACAACCGTTGAAGAGACCCCGCAGCAATCCTTGATCTCCAAGATCTTCACCGGCTCGGTGCCCGTATTGAGCAACGTGAAGCGATGGACAATCTCCTGATCCTTCGCCACCTGCTCCCCAAAATCATGCTCCGGCTCAAAGCACTCCAGCTTCGGCACCGCCTCGGCCGACACCGCCGCTAAACTGCATAAGCCAATTACCAAAGATCTATACAACCCGCTCATCATCAACCCTATAAAAAATATCTCACGCAAAGTCGCAACGACTCCAAGAATATTTGTCTCAAAGAATCATCCTGCCCCTAAATCATTCTGCCTAAAACCCACATGCACAAACGCTTCGTTTCTTTTCGTCTTCGCGGTCAAAACCCCATGCACCCTCAGCTATATTTTCACCACCCGCTGCGCTGGAGGACACCGAGTTCACAGAGGATATCAGGCAAAATGATTTGGTGGCACAATAATTCCCATTCGTTGCTTTACATACATTCGTTGCAAACAAAAATTAGTGTCGATTAGCGCAAATCAGTGGTTCCTACTCTCATGCACCCTCGGCATTATTCTGCCCAAAATCATTCTGCCTAAAATCCATGCACCCAAGCTTCGCGTCTTTGCGCCTTTGTGTGATCATCTTATTTCCAAATTAACCTCTCGCCCGCTACGCTTAAGCCGCCAAGCCGCAAATTCTGCATTCCGTGACCACCTTCGCGTCTTAGCGCCTTTGCGTGAGTATTATGTTCTCTTGAAATCACAGCCCCCGGGCATCCATCTTTTCCAAGGCCAGCTTTGCGGCAGCGGCGATTTGACGGTCGTCATCGAAGGTGAACGACTCCAGCAGTTCCCGATCCTCTGCGGTCCCCGTTTCGCCCAGCGTAACCAGCGCCGCCGAGCGCATCAACATCGTCTCGCCCGTCTGAGCCAAAAACCGCGCGGTATCCGCAGTGGTCTCATCCCCGCCTGTGAGTGCCGACATCCGTAACGCCGTCATCCGCGACCCCTCAGGCAACGAATCATCCGATGCCATCTTCGACGCCTTCGCCACAACCTTTTCCCGATCAAACTCCTCAAGCGTCCGCGAAAGCAGCTCCACGCCGATCAGTGCCGTCCCGGCAATCGCCCCTTCCTGCGCATCCAGCGCATTCAGCATTGTTTCCCGCACAGCATTCAATTCCTCTCTCGTACCGCCTGCATCCTGCAGGCCATCTGAAGGCAGGCGAGACGCCTGCGCTACACTTCCTTCCCCTTCCGTGTATTCAGTGTATTCCGTGGTCAACCTTTCATAGAGCGGCGACATATACTGCACGCAATAGTTCTTCCACACTGGATCGCTTTCTGTATCGGCAAACATATCCACAAGCTGATACCCCATCGCCTCCGGCAGCACTTTCTGGCGGAGCAGGCGTTCCAGCACGTCGTTCTTTATGGAATTAATTTCAATCTCCCGCATTCCTTCCGGGAATTGATCATTCGGCCAAGTGAGCATGTCGCGCAGCGCCGCAACATCGTCGGCACCAATATTACCTTTCGGAAGCAGGGCGATGGCGGAAAGCATGGAATTATAGTCGTGCAGCTTCCCGTCAAGTCCCAGCAGCGCCAGCACCGGAGCTGATAAATTTTCTTCAGCGTAACCAGCCAACCATTCTTTTTCACCAT
>JAAYDL010000333.1 GCA_012729265.1 Lentisphaerota bacterium
GCATTTGTTTTCGTTTTAGTAGTAGTTTTCATCCATCATAAAATCGCATCAGGATGGAAAATTGTCCAGCGATTATTCTATGTGCCCATGAATAAAGGGCGGTTGTGTTGCAGATAAAAAGGCCCTGATCCGGTCCCCAATCTTGTACGTTTTCCCAATATTACCCATTGTTTCCTCTGCTACAACGGTGATGAATTGCTTCGCAGAGCCAACGTTACAAAAATGATGTTTTGTTTACTCTCTTCTTCACGCGACGAGGACGTCGCGTCTACGAAACGGTCCAAGTTTTCCTCAGCGATTGCGCTCCGCGGAAAGTGATCGGTTTCTCGATTAACGGATAACTGGATCTTGCCAAATCGGAGGTTTTTCAAGATCCTCCAGTGCTTTATAGAACGAACAGTAACCATAGGAGAAACAATATGTCCAAAGCAGCAGCACGTCACATTTTGGTGGCCACAGAGGCGAAATGCCTCGACCTTAAAAAACAGATTGAAAACGGAACAGATTTTGCCGAGCTGGCGCGCAAACACTCAACGTGTCCTTCTGGTAAACAGGGCGGAGCGCTCGGCACCTTCGGTCGCGGACAGATGGTTCCGGAGTTTGATCAGGTGGTCTTCAGCGCACCCGTAGGCGAAGTGCAGATGGTTCAGACGCAGTTTGGTTATCATCTGGTGGAAGTGACTCATCGCGCGGATTAACTCATCATAAGCAGTTAACCGTTAATGGACGCAAACAAACCTCCCCGCGGCAAACAGCGGGGTATTAAACCCGACGCTCCGCAATAAATTATCTCGCACAGGCTTTATGACCGCAAGGGCACGAAGACACTAAGTCGAAGAAGACCGCCTTTGCGGTCATTTTCTTTTTTAGTTAAATGCGTCCGAACAGACGTAGTCTGCCCGGACGCCAAACAAATACGGCTTACTCAACAATGAAGGATGCGGTCACGGGCTGCGGAGCGCCGAGATCGACGGCGCACTCAACCGGGCTGCATCCGCCGATAATCACCTTGATCGGGCCCTCAACCACGCCCTGCTTTCCTTCGGTGTCCACCACCGACATCATGTCCGGCGTAATTTCAAACCGTACGGTCTTGCGCTCGCCGGGATTCAGCTTCACGCGCTTAACGCCCTTCAGGGAATAGAGGGGCGCCGGCTTCGGCGCATTTTCCACCGTCAGATAAAGCTGAGCCACTTCTTCGGCCGCAACGGAACCCGTGTTGGCGATGGTCACGGTGGCCATAACCGCTGATTTGCCGGATTCGACGGACTGCGCGTTCAGCCGCAGGTTACTATACTTAAACTGGGTGTAGCTGAGTCCGAACCCAAACGGGAACATCGGCTCTTTCGTCATGTAGCGGTAGGTCCGCCCTTCCATGTCGTAGTCCTCGAACGGAGGCAGATCGTCCAGAGATTTCGGGAACGTGATCGGCAGGCGGCCGGAAGGAACGGCATCGCCAAAAAGGACATCGGCCACCGCGTTGCCGCCTTCCTGGCCCGGATACCAGACCCACAGCACCGCATCGGCCAGCTCGATCACCTCTTCGCAGGTCGAGGGACTTCCGCCGGTAATGACCACGACGAGCTTATCGGCCTTTGGCCGGAGCGTACGGAGGAAGGTGAGCTGGTTTTCAGGCAGGTTCAAATCCATCCGGTCGCCCTTGGTCGAGGAGGCGATGGCGCCGCCCTCTTCCCCTTCAATCAAGGGATAAATGCCCAGACACGCCACCGTGACTTCCGATTCCGTTGCCGGATTACTGAACCAGTCCATGGGATTTGCATTGGGCCGATCCATCAGCGATCCCGGTCGATATTCCACCGTGGTGTGCGGGCTGACCTTGCCGGTGACCCCCTCCAGGATGGTGGCCATGTCTTCATTGACGCCGAAATAGTTGCCGAGCAGCACGTCGACCTGCGTCGCGGTCGGGCCGGTGACATACACCTTCTTATAGTCCTTGCGCATGGGCAGAACGTTGTCGTTCTTGAGCAGGACCAAGGATTTGACGGCGGCTTCGCGGCTGAGTTCCCGGTGTTCATCGCACCCGATCACCTCGCTGGTGATCGATGAGTAGGGAACGCTTTCCGGCGGATCGAACAGTCCCAAGCGGAAACGGGTCGGCAACAGTTCGCGCAGGTTCCGGTCGAGATCCTCCTCCGTAATCAAGCCTTGGGCCAAGGCCTCGGGAAGCACCTTGTAAACATCGCCGCACTCCAGGTTACAGCCCGCCTTCAGCGCCATCGCCACCGCTTCTTCCGCTGTCTCCACCAGCTTGTGACCGAGATACAGGTCTTCAATCGCCCCGCAGTCGGAGGTAAAATAGCCATCAAAGTCCCATTGATCCCGCAGAATGTCCTGCATCAGGTATTCGCTCGCGCAGGCCGCTTCGCCATTGACCCGGTTGTAGGCGCCCATGATCCCCTCAACCTTGCCGTCCACCACCAGCGCCTCGAAGGCCGGAAGATAGGTTTCCCACAGATCCTTGGCCGTCACCTCGGCGTCGAACGAGTGGCGCACATCTTCCGGTCCGCTGTGAACCGCATAATGCTTGGCGCAACCGGCCGCCATCAGATAGTCGGGATTATCGCCCTGCAACCCCTCGACGAACGACACGCCCAGCAATGACGTCAGGAAGGGGTCTTCGCCATAGGTTTCCATCCCGCGGCCCCAGCGTGGATCGCGGAAAATGTTGATATTGGGGGTCCAGAAGGTCAACCCCTGGTAGCGCTCCCGATAGTCTTGGGCCGAACAGGCGTTGTACTTGGCCCGCGCTTCAACCGCAATGGCCTCCGCGATCCGCTTAATCAGATCCTCGTCGAACGAGGCCGCCATCCCGATGGCCTGGGGGAACACCGTGGCCCGGCCGTTGCGCGCCACGCCGTGCAGGCATTCGTTCCACCAGTTGTAGGCCGGAATGTCAAGCCGCTCGATGGCCGGTGCGGCGTAGCGCAGCTGAGCCATCTTTTCCTCTACCGTCATCCGCGAAATCAGATCTTCAATTCGATCTTCCATCGACAAAGCCGGATCATTAAACGGAAACGACTCCGCCTGAACCTGAACCACACAAAAGGCAGCGATTGCTGCCAACAAACCGATTATCTGAACACGTTTCATTGGACTCTCCCCTGACAGACTTACATTAACCAACTCAAGCCGTTTCCGGCCCTGCGAAATCTTCACTTCGAATAGAACAAAACTCTATAACACCTGAAATATTTTCAATCAATATTCCTCTCCAGAAAATCTGCCACTTTCCGGAACGGTGCTGACCGTCCGCCTGCTGCTGATACCACGAGTTAAACGGATTACCTGCGTTCGACCTCCAGAAGAGCGCCGAATGGTTCCCACACACCTGCTGCCAAAGCTCCAGCGCAAGGCCTTCTCCGCGCGCTTCGCGCCCCACGGCAAACTTGGAGAGGTAAAGTCCGGACGCGTGGCGCTCCAGCAACACGGCACCGCGATAATTCTTCTCGATATACACTTCCTGCACATTGGCGAGAAACGACTCATCCTTCAGCTTTTTCCCAAAACTGGCTTCCAGCAGATGCACGAGTCGATCGCGGTCCACGGCTGAAATATCTGAGAAATGAAGGATCGTGCTCCCCTTGCGGAACAGCGTTCCGGCCCCCTTAACCGTAAAGATTTCCTGCAGCAGATTGATCGGCGATGTAATTGAAAGATGTACCCCCGGTCGCTCATCCAGCAGCTTGCGCGCAAGCGCCGGATAATCAAACTCCAGCTCCTCGAGCGGCTGAACGTTTTCCCGGTGCGTGTAAAGATGCGGCATCAGCTCGCCGTTGAGCCCTTTCAGACCGCCCGCCGCACGAATAAAATGGACACGGTTGGCCATCGCGGGCACCCAGCGCAGCAGAGCTTCCTCCAGTTCAACGCCCTCCGCCACGAGGACCGGTACCTTTTCTCTCAGGCGCGCACTGCGGATAAACGCCAGCGGATCGGCCTCGGCCAATAAGCAAAAATCAAAAACTGATTCACGGGCAAGTACCGAACGCATCCGCTCCGCATCGCTGCCGCACAGCAAAATCGCGGGCACCAGCTCCAGCCGCAGCAGAAAGTGGAGATCAAACGCCAGCACTTCGGCCCCGGCTTCAATACTGCCCGGATCCGGACAAAGCAGTGCAAAACAGGCCGAATGCTCCGACTGAAACTTATTGAGATAAAACTCATACTCATCCCGGCGACCAATGCTGTCGAGAAACAGTCGAATCGTTTTACTTAACGTAATCATTTGGACACTTTAGCCATAGACGACCCGTCATGAAATGGATTTTTGAGAGTATTTTACCCAAAAACATCAAAGCTTGTTTTTGGTCTGCTTGACCAAACGCTTAAGCTTTCCGCCGAACGTAACCTTTTTTACGGGCGACATCCGATCCACCAGCAGCACGCCGTTCAGATGATCGAGCTCGTGCTGAATGGCCCTCGCGAGAAGCCCTTTTGCGTGAACCTTTTTGCGATGGCCATCCAGATCGGTGTATTCCGCATCCACCTCATACCAGCGCTCAACGTCGGCAAAGATGTCAGGGAAGCTCAGGCAGCCTTCCGGACCGACCTGAATATCGTCCGAATGCGCCACAATCGCCGGATTAATAAAGACCAGCGGCATTTTAACGTCTGGATTTTCGCGCTGCTCCTGTTCATCCATATCGCTGTCCGGCGGAATATCGATCACAAACAGGGACTCCGAACGCCCCACCTGTTCAGCGGCGAGCCCAACCCCGCGCTCCGCATACATGGTTTCGAGCATCTCCTTCGCCAACTCGCGGAGCGCGTCGGTAACCTCACGGACCTCCTCCGCCTTTTTGCGGAGGATCGGGTTTCCATAGGTACAAATCGGCAGGCTCATGATCTCTATTCCGCCTCGAGCTGTGCAGCAATTTCGTCGGAAATGTCAAAGTTGGTGTACACATCCTGAACATCGTCGAGCGCTTCGAGGTTTTCGACAAATTTCATGATCTGCTGCGCCTGACTCACATCGTTCACTTCCGTCACCATATCCGGAATCAACGTGACCTGCGACTCTTCATCCAACGGGATGCCCGCATGGGTAATCGCTTCAGAAACGGCAGCAAAATCCATTGGATCGGTGATGACCTCAAACTGTTCGCCGTCGGTCTTTAAGTCTTCCGCGCCGGCTTCCAAAACAAGGTTCATGAGGGTTTCCTCGTCGGTTTTATCCTTATCGATAAAAATCTGCCCCTTGCGCTGGAACATACGGCTGACGGAACCGGGGGTGGCCAGTTCAGTTCCGGCTTTGCTCATGGCATGACGGACTTCGGAAGCCGAGCGGTTTTTGTTATCGGTCAGCACTTTTATAATCACAGCAATTCCGCCGGCGGCGTAGCATTCGTAGCTGCCCTCTTCCAGCTGGCCGCCATCAAGTTCGCCGGTTCCTTTTTTGATGGCGCGCTCAATATTATCGTTCGGCATATTCGCCGCCTTGGCCTTCTGAATCAGTGCACGCAGCGTAATGTTGTCTGCCGGGTTTCCGCCCGACCGCGCCGCCACCATGATTTCCTTGGCGATCTTACTGAAAACCTTACCGCGCGCGGCATCGGCTTTGCCCTTTTTATGCTTAATATTTGCCCATTTACTATGTCCAGACATCGCTAAAATTCTCCATCATTTGATCCGTCCGATCCGATAGATCAGTCAAATCGATCTTAACCTATTACTATCTTCGCGAATCCGCGCTTTCCGGAGCGGATAATCATTCCGTCTTCGGGCATAATCTGCGCGCGTTCATCGCTGACTTTTTCATCATTAATCTTAACCGCTCCCTGCTTCACCAGCCGGCGCGCCTCGCCGTTGCTCGCGGCAAGTCCGGCCTGCACCATCAGGTTCAATAAGCCGATCTCCTCCGCAGGAACCATCACCTCCGGAATTTCGTCCGGCAAATCCTTGTTCCGGAAAACACGAATAAACTCGGCGGACGCATCTTCTGCCGCGACCTCATCATGAAAACGCGAAACGATTCGCTTGCCGAGAATATCCTTCATCTCCCGGGGATGTACTTTCCCTTCTTCCACATCAGCTTGCCACTCTGCCACTTTGGCACTGGGCACTTCCGCAATATATTCAAAATATTTCCACATCAGGTCGTCGGGAACGCTCATGAGCTTGCCGTACATATCGCGCGCCGTTTCGTTCACGCCGACATAGTTGTTCAGGCTCTTGCTCATTTTGTTCACGCCGTCGAGGCCTTCGATCAGCGGAAGCGTCATCACACACTGCGGCTCCTGCCCCATCACCTTCTGCAGCTCGCGCCCGAGCAGCAGATTAAAGAGCTGATCGGTACCGCCCAATTCCAGATCGGCCTTGACCATCACGGAGTCATAAGCCTGCACCAGCGGATAAAGGAATTCCACCAGCGAAATCGGGCGGTTGTCCGCATAGCGCTTGGAAAAATCGTCGCGGGCGAGCAGTTGCGCCACCGTAACGTGAGCGGTCAGGCGGATCACATCCTCAAACTTCATCTCTCCCAGCCACTCGGAATTGAAGCGCACTTCGGTCTTTTCCGGATCGAGAATCTTAAAGACCTGCTCCTTATAGCTCTCCGCGTTTTTTGCAACCTGCTCTCTCGACAACGCCGGGCGCGTGGCGGACTTCCCCGACGGATCGCCGATCATTCCGGTAAAGTCACCGATAATAAAGACGACCGTGTGGCCGGCATCCTGAAATTCGCGCAGCTTATTCAGCCCCACCACATGGCCGAGGTGAATGTCCGGCGCAGAGGGATCGGCCCCATACTTTATGCGCAGGCCGCGCCCTTCGACCGCCGCCTTCTCCAGCTTTTTTTTCAGATCGTCGCGGTTGATCAAATCCACCGCGCGCGCCGAGAGAAAATTGAGTTGTTCTTCCATAGTCATATTTCGCACCAAATCATCGTTCCATCACTGGTCGTTTCTTCTTCCGCACATTCAAGCGCGGAGACGATCACGACCCGCTTCTTCTCAAGAAAACGCGCATTTAGCCACAGCTGCGCGGGAAAGTCACAAAAAAACCTGCCCTAGATTCGGGCAGGTTTTCTGTGGCGAAGGAGCCGACTACTCGGAACCCTTCTTTCTTCTTTCGCCGGGGTGCCACTCTTCAAGAGAATCCCCAAAGGCCGTGTCGAATGCAGACGAGAGGTCGACCAGCTCGGCACCAGGCTGAAGCCCTTCGAGCATATCTTCCTTTACTTCAAACTCGTCGTCTTCAACCTTAACGGCTTTGATGCTGAGTCCGATGCGGTGTTCAACCGGATCAACCTTCACGACGCGGGCTTCAATGCTGTCGCCAACGTTCATGACGTCTTTCACGCGCTCAACGTGATCGTCGGAAATCTGACTGATGTGCACGAGACCGTCGATGCCCTCTTCGATTTCAACGAACGCACCGAACGAAGAGATCTTCGTTACAATACCGGTAACCTTCGCGCCGATCGGGTAGCGGTCAACAATGCCCGCCCACGGATCATCCTGAGCCTGCTTGAGGCCGAGGCTGATGCGCTGGTTGGTGGCATCGATTTCGAGTACAACCGTTTCCACTTCGTCGCCCTTCTTGAGGACTTCGGTCGGATGGTTGACCTTGCGGGTCCAAGACATATCGGAAACGTGGATCATGCCGTCAACGCCCTCTTCGAGCTCAACGAATGCACCATACGAGGTAAAGTTGCGGACCTTACCGGTAACCAGCGATCCAATCGGATATTTGCCGGCAACAACTTCCCACGGATTATCTTCGGTCTGGCGCATGCCCAGCGAAATCTTCTTGTCTTCCGTGCTGACCGCAAGAACAACCGCGTCAACTTCGTCGCCCAAGTTCAATACGTCGGCAGCGCGCTGGATGCGTTTGGTCCAAGACATTTCGGAAACGTGAACAAGCCCTTCAACGCCTTCTTCGAGTTCAATGAACGCACCGTACGGAGCAAGGTTAACCACCTTGCCGTGTACACGGGCGCCGATCGGATAACGGGCGTCAATTTCGTCCCACGGATTTTCCATGGTCTGCTTCAGGCCGAGGCTGATGCGTTCCTTTTCGAGATCAATTTCGAGAATCATCACATTAATCTCATCGCCCATCTTAAGCATTTCGGACGGATGGTTGATACGGCCCCAAGTCATATCGGTGACGTGCAGCAGGCCGTCGATACCGTCGAGATCAACAAAGGCCCCGAAGTCGGTGATGTTCTTGACCTGACCCCTACGGACCTGACCGACCTGAATATCCGCCAATACCTTACGGCGGGATTCGCGGCGGGACTCTTCAATAAGTTCGCGGCGGGAAACGACAATATTCTTGCGCTCAAGGTTAATTTTAAGAATGCGGAACTGATAGGTTCTGCCGACGTGTTCTTCCGGATTGCGGACCGGAGTAACGTCGAGCTGAGAACCGGGGAGGAAGGCTTCCACGCCCACGTCAACGACAAATCCGCCTTTTACGCAGCTTCTGATAATCCCTTCAACGAGACTTCCTTCGGTACATTCATTAACAACGTAATCCCATGCGCGCTGCTGTTCGGCGCGGCGCTTGCTGATCACAATCATACCGTCACGGTCTTCGAGCTGTTCGAGGAAGACTTCAACTTCCGTTCCGATCAGATCTTCGGGGAGTTCCTTGAACTCCTGAATTGGAATGATGCCTTCAGATTTATATCCGATATCGATGAGCACATCGCCATCGTGGATACTGAGAACTTTACCGGTGACGATAGACCCCTCGATGAAGTTTTTGAGGGTTTCTTCGTACATTGCTTCCATGGCTGCGTTGTCTGCACCCATGTTTGTGTTAGGTGTTGATTCCATAGTATAAAGCGGGCACACGCGCACCCTGACCTTTTTGTTTCTATTTATCTGCAAAGGGAAAGCCTCCGACCACTTGCCGAAAACACACCTCCCCCTTGAACGAGCGCGCTATATTAGATGTATCCTTCTGTCATGCAAGGGATAAATCGTAGAAAACATCAGCCCCTCATTCCCTGCACATTTTAAGCCCGGGAACAAAGTACACCAACGTTCAAGCGGCTTGCGCTTCCCTGCGTGGAAAGGTAGGTTACGAGCCTACCACGGGGGATATTATGCGAAAATATGCAGGCTGGTTATTGATCGCGCTGATGTTGGCGGGATGTCGAAGCGCTCAAGTGGCGGGAACAAAGACGTCGTTTTCCTTCGGAATTATGGCCGATGTTCAATATGCGGACCGCGAGCCCAACAGAATCAAACACTTCCGCACGTCGTTGAATCGACTCGAAGCGAGCGTTGAAGATCTCAACAGCCAAAACCTCCTCTTTACTATTCAGCTCGGCGATATTATCGACGGCAGCGATTCGCCCGAAAAAACAGAGGAAGAACTCGATGCCGTGCTGGCTGAATATAAAAAACTCAACATGCCGGCCTACCATGTGATCGGCAACCACTGCCTCACCGCCGGCATGGACACACTGAAGAAAAAACTTCCGCTGGAAAAACTCTACTACGACTTTGTCCCCGCCGGAACCAAGGGCTGGCGCTGTGTGGTCCTGAACAGCAACGATATCGAACCCGGCGTAGTCGGTGATGCACAGAAGAAGTGGCTCCGAACTACGTTGGCTAAGGCGAACACGCACGGCGAAAAGGTTATTATTTTCAGCCACCACGCCCTGACCAAAGAGGCCGCTCCAAACGTCCGAATGACCAACAACGATGAGGTGCTGCCGATTGTCGAAAATGCCGGATGCGTTGTGGCGGTTTTCGCCGGACACGACCACGTCGGCGGCTACGGCCTCCGGAACGGAATCCATCACATTACCCTCCACGGCATGCTGACGGCTCCGGAACAAAATGCATACGCCGTTATTTCCGTTTCTCCTGACGGCCTGTTCGAAAACGGAGTCGGCGACGAACCCGACCGCGAAATGCCCTTCCCAAAACCCACTCCGTAACATATCCAAAAACGGTATTTCGTCCACAGATTTGAAGGATTAAGCCGAGGGACATGAATCAGAAAACATATTCACATGTAGAATCAGTGAAAATCTGCGCAATCTGTGGATAGAATCAGCCTAAACGTCAGATGGCGGACCGCAAAAGAGAACGCAAAACAACCTTGTTGCTGAACAAATAGCCGCTATATTTGCCCGACAGAGCTCAAATTAACGGCACACGTAATTATTATGCAGCAGACGGAAAAATATTGGAGACTGATTACCCGCACCGCAGTCATCGGCGTTTTTGTGATGGTGGGCGTCGGCGCAGTCCTGATATTTACACCGACTATCCGCGAAAGCAAGGCTCGCCAAAAAAAGCTGGAACGACTGGAAGCGCAAATAAAAAAGGAGAAGGAAGCCGCCGAAAAAAATGCAACCAACAGCCGACGGTTCTCGACCGATCCCGAATTCGTAGAGCGGGTTGCTCACGAGGTCGGCTACGTCAGCCCGGACGAAACGGTTTATATTTTCCCCAGCGAAGAAGATGAAGATTAATTCCGTCTGCGCATGGACGATTGCCGGCTCCGACTCGGGCGGAGGAGCGGGTATTCAGGTCGACCTCAACGTCATGAACGCCTTTGGCGTACACGGCTGCTCTGTCATCACTGCGCTCACCGCTCAAAACACCCTCGGCGTGCAATTGGTGGAGCCGGTTTCCGAAACCATGCTGCGTGCACAACTCCAAGCGCTGGCAGCCGATCTTCCGCCCGCAGCCGTTAAAACCGGCATGCTCGGCTCTGCCGCAACCTGCCGCAACCTCGCCGACTTCTTTTCCGCCGCGCTGCCGCACACGCCGATCGTCTGCGATCCCATTCTAAAATCCACCTCCGGAGCCGACCTGCTCGATCCTGCAGCACTGGAAATACTCAAACGCGACCTCCTTCCGCTCGTTACTGTACTCACGCCCAATCTTCCCGAAACCGAATCGATTCTCGGCGCACCGATTGCTTCCATCGAGGACGCCGCAAAACAGATTCTCGACCTCGGCGTACAGTCCGTCCTTATTAAAGGCGGCCACTCCACGCAGACCGACTGCCGCGACTACTGGACCGACGGCTCTTCTGCGCTCTGGCTCGCCAGCCCGCGCATCAATACCCAGGCCACGCACGGAACCGGCTGCATTCTCTCTTCCGCGATCGCCGCCGGACTTGCGCTGGGGAACACGCTTTCGGACGCCGTTATACAGGCAAAAACCTTTCTCAACCAATGCCTGCGCTCGCCCGCCGGGCTAGGCCGAGGGCACGGCCCCATGCGTATCCTCCCGTTCGAAAATGCAGAAACTGACCGACCCACCATCGATTGGGAATAATTCACGCAAAGCTGCTAAGCACTTAGGCTTCGAGTCCTTGGAGTCTTTGTGTTTAATTGTCACCACCCGCTACGCTTAAGGCACGAAGTTCACGAAGGAAGATTTGGCAAAATGATTTATTGGCAGAACGATTCGATTCCCTATTCGTTGCTTTTCATCCATTCGTTGCAAATAAATCTCCAGACAAAGGTATTAATCAGTACAGCCTGCACTACGCGCCAGCTCATGCACCTTCGGCCATCCCCGAAAACGCCACCGGCGTAGCGGAGGCGCTACCCGTACCGCAGCCATCTTGGCGGCCCTGTCCTCCGTACCGCAGCCATCTTGGCTGCCTTGTTCCCGTATAGCAGCCATCTTGGCGGCCACGTCCTCCGTACCGCAGTCATCTTGGCGGCCACGTCGCAGAGCAGGCACCCCCAAAACAATCTATTTAAACAAAATAATTAGGACAAAATCATTAATCCATTTTCCGCTCCTTCAATTGAAAAATCATTCTGCCATAAAATTATCCTGCCTGAATTTATGCCCTTCTGCGCGTTGCGTCTTGTTTTCTTTGCGGTCAAAATTATTCACCACCCGCTTCGCTGGAGAACACAGACAACTCGGAGGTTTTATTTCAGGCAAAATGATTTTAGGGCAGAATGATTCCTATTCGCTGCTTTTCATCCATTCGTTGCAATCTGATCTCCAGACAAAGACGTTAATCATATCGCAGCCATCTTGGCTGCCTTGTTCCCGTACCGCAGCCATCTTGGCGGCCCTGCCCTTCCGTACCGCAGCCATCCTGGCGGCCACGCCCTTCCGTACCGCAGCCATCTTGGCGGCCACGTCGCTGAGCAGGCACCC
>JAAYDL010000042.1 GCA_012729265.1 Lentisphaerota bacterium
CGCAGCCGGGACAGGCGGTTTCTTCGTAGTCGGTGAGCTCTTTCGGGCCGATCTTGCCGGCCTTGCAGGCGCCGACGGCTTCAAAGACGTTCGAGAGGCTGAGGTGGCGCCCGTCGAGATCCCCGCCGAGCATGGGGCCTCCGCTGACCACGATGGACGGCACATTGATGCGGGCCGCGGCCATGAGCATGCCCGGAATGATTTTGTCGCAGTTGGGAATCAGCACCAGCGCGTCGAAGCAGTGGGCCAGGGCCATGGTTTCGACGGAATCGGCGATGAGCTCGCGCGAAGGCAGCGAATACTTCATGCCCGGATGGCCCATGGCGATGCCGTCGCAGACGCCGATGGCGGGAACGAGGATGGGCGTCCCGCCGGCCATGCGTACGCCGGCCTTGACCGCCTCGGCGATCTTGTCGAGATGGATGTGGCCGGGGATGATTTCGTTGAAAGCGGAGACGACGCCGATGAGCGGGCGTTTCATTTCCTCGGCGGAGAGTCCGAGGGCATAGAGAAGGGAGCGGTGCGGAGCGCGTTCGGGGCCCTTGAGCACCTGGTCGCTGATTCGTTTCGGGGTCGCCATGGTTGTTCTCCTTCGGGTTGCGGTCCGCGCCTCCAGGGGCGCGATTCCGATCACCGACTTTCCGGCAAGACGGCTGGTTTTTCAAGAGGATTCTGTCGGCATTTCGTCCCGGCATTTCGTCCGGCATTCCGGCTTCCCGGCGGCATTGGGCTGGACATGTTCCGCGGACAAAACGGGCAAATCAGGCCTTCGCATCACCGCGAGACGCATTCGTTGGGGACGCATGTGATGTCCAGGGAACAATCCTCGAAATGGTCATGGATCCCGAATGGGGTTTGGCCGGAAAAGTCGGTGACCCGGTAATCATGCTGCAGGACAAACTTCACAATGTCAGCGGCCGAGTGCCCATGCCTTTTCTGATGACTGTCGACGAGTTCAATGACGAGAACCGGCCGGTATCGGGATATGGTTTTTTCTGCGCCTTGCAGCACATTCAGTTCATATCCTTCCACATCCAGCTTGATTAGATTCAGCCGGGAGATCGGGTGCTCTTCAATGTATTGGTCCAGGGTTGTCAAGGGGATGTTTGCTGAGAGCGCCTTGCCGGGAGTGGTGCTTGACGCGATTGTGCAGGTGCCCGGATTTCGATTGTCGGGCTGGACCATTGTCACCGGTCCCGTCATGCTGCCCAGCGCCTGGTTGACCAATACGCAGTTCAATCCGGGATTCAGGGCAAGCATTTTGCTCAGTTGCGCAAACGTGGCGGGATTCGGTTCGAAGGCAATCACCAAACCATCTGGTCCGGTTTTTTGTGCGCAAAGAAGAGTGACTTCTCCGATATTGGCCCCCACATCCATAACGGTGTCTCCCCGGTTGACAAGATCGGAAACCCTTCGGTTGCCGGAGCGGCGGTAGTAGATCATCCAGCCGTGATAGGTGGAAATGTCCAATTCAAAATGAATTCCGTGGCGGGTGCAGCGGCGGATCGTGCCGGGCGAATAGGAATAATGCGCAGGTGCGCACTTGAAAAGGGCCTGGATTCCGGTCCGATCCGCAAGCCAAAACAGCCAGTCCTCAAAGACCGGAAGGCGAAAGATCGGGCGAATCGAGTGATCAGCGAGAAAAGTGGTCAGTGGATAGTCATTTGAGGACATAATCGGATATTCCCTTGCAAGTACCGCATGCGATAAAAAGCATAACCTGGCTGATTTGCATAGTTCGAAAAAGGGGGCAGGGGGGTCGGAAGGCCTGTGCCCAGAGCACATTTCCGCGCCATGGACATGCCTCGCGCAGAATTCAGATCCTGCCGGGCTGGAGGGGGGCGGGGTCGGAACCGCGAATGAACGTCGGGAACAGCGGTCAGCGGGTGCCCCAGTCGTACCAGGGGGCGTTGCCGTTTTGGTCGGGTTCTTCGCTTTCCTCCCGGGTGAGTCCTTGGA
>JAAYDL010000334.1 GCA_012729265.1 Lentisphaerota bacterium
CATTTAAAGCTTTAAAAAAAACGATTTTAAGCGACAAATTTGATGAGTTACTCAACTTTCGCACAAGCTTAAATGCGTTTAACTAGTCGTTCTTTAAGAAGAAACGGCTCCATATTGCCGGTCAAGTAGCCAACGCGCCCCATAAATTGGCGGAAGGTCCTTAAGAAAACGTTCGATCAAGGATTGAATCAGCTCACTGGTCATTTCCGGAACATTTGCCAATGCCTGCTTCAATAGCATCAGCATCATGGCTAGGGCTTCGGCAAAAGTCACCTGTTCAAGTTCTTCACAACAGGCATGAAACAGGGTCCCAAGGGTTCGGGGATCTTGGTTCGTCCGCTTGGCAAGGGCCAGCATGATGTATCGGCAGCAAACTACATGGGCCTGGGCAACAAGAGCGTCATAGGAACGACTCTGGCACTCCTTGGCGAGATTAAGAAATGATTTCGCCATTTTGAAAAATACCTCAATGTCCCAGCGGCGCTTATAGGTCGTGATGATCTCATCGTCACTCAGGCCTGTATCGGTGGAAAGCAGGGCCAGCCACTTTTTGGAGCGTCGATCCCTGACGAAGACGATCTTTGCCGGGATGGGAATTCCTCGGTCGTCTTTGCCGATCTCGACTCTGACCGAAGCAAGAATTTTTGCACGGCCTCGCCGTTTGCGAATCCTCCGGTAAATGGCTGACAGATGGAGATTCTCTCCATGGTAGCGATAAAAGATCTTTTCCGTAACCTTGAGCATGCAGAGGGTATGCATCCCCTTGACAAGCAACTTCCTCATGATTGCTGGATAGGCAAACCAACTGTCGAACAGAATGTGACTGGCTTCAATCCCGGTTTCGGCGGCCTCGGCCACCATCTCGACCAGAACATCGGTTGCCTTGCGGATTGCTTCCAGGCGTCGCTTCACCCCGTTGGTGCGACGGTCAAGATCGGTTCGGACGGAAACCAACCTGTTCTTTGCCTTGCTGGAAGCCAGCAGGGTGCAGGAGATGGGCAGGAAACTGTTACCGTCAGACCAAGCCAGGGCTAGCATCCTGAATCCGCGATAATAACGATGATCAGTATGGTCAAAGACCCGCGAAAGCAACTCGACTTGTTTGCTCCGATTGCGCCGATAGAGCGTATCATCGGCAATGAGCACCTTCATGGTACTGGCGTCAGTCAGTGGCTTCAGATCCTGTCGGATCACCTGCGAACTCAACAGCAGAAGGAATCTTCTCCAATGGATATGAACCGAATTGAGAAAGCGATACACCGTGTCCTTGCCCATTCCGCAGCTTCCCTCTGCTTCGAGGGTGCGATACAGGCTCTTGCCGCTAAAGACCAGGGTGAACAGCATGCGGAAAACAGCTACCGGAGAAATCCCCTTTTCCTTGCTCATGTTGCTGTGCTTCAGCAGCTTGCCGATTCTCTGATTTTTAAAGAACTGATGAATCTGGTTTTCAAAGGAAACCTTGTCTGCTACTATCTGTCCCATGGCGTCACCTCGTGCGTAAAGGGATTTTGTTGGGGAACAAAACCCATATATCACACTTTTTGACGCCATACTATTAATAATTACAACATGTTACTAATTTTTTGCTGCTGCGAAAGTTGAGTTAATAATTGGAAAAATAAAGGGTACAAGCTTGATCCAAAAAAGAAGGAGAATAAAAAGTGTTGCTGAAGTTAACGGAAGAACAGATAAATTACGTGAAAATTACCTTTAACACGGATCGATTTGTC
>JAAYDL010000335.1 GCA_012729265.1 Lentisphaerota bacterium
GCCGTCGGCAAGGTGGCGGCCATCGGGTTCCGTCTCAAGAAGTGGGTTTCGTTTCATGGAATGAGCTTCAATGTATGCAATGATCTAATGGGTTTTCAGACGATCGTTCCCTGTGGACTGGTCGGTGAACCCGTGGCCACGCTTAAAATGGTTTTGGGTGATAAATGTCCCGAGATGGAGCAGGTGCGCGAGCGTCTTTTGTCTCATTTTTCCGAGGTCTGCAATCGTCAGATTGAACGCTATGCAGCAGAAGGCGAAATGCCTGAAATACTGCGTGAAGTTATGACAGATGTTTGATCCCAGAAAAAGAAGTTGACCGCAAATTGACGCTAATAAACGCTAATATTCAATGGGTTACAAAAGATATATGACTCACCTGAATGGTGAAAAGACAGCCCTTCGAAAAGCAAGCATGGGAATCGATATTTTCGATTGTTTTCACTTATTTGCGTCCATTAACGTTCATTTGCGGTTTCTCTACTGCATTTTTTAGGTTTATTATGCCACCAAATCATTTTGCCAAATCTCCCTTCGTGAACTTCGTGCCTTCAGCGAAGCGCGTGGTGAAAATAAAGCTGAAGGTGCATGGATTTGACCGCTAAGGCGCTAAGACGCGAAGCTTGGATGAGTTTAGGCAGAATTATTTGGGGGCAGTATGGTTTGAACAGAGATATTTCGGGTTGTTTTCGGATAACGAAAATCTGCACTTGGCAACCTTCGAGCTGTTCGGCATAGTACGCGGCCTTTTTAGAGAATAAATCAGTAGAGGACAACACTATGTATAATGCATCCGACCTTAAGAAGGGGCTGAAAATCGAGATTGACGGCGATCCGTGCATGATCACCCAGTTTGAATTTTCGAAGCCCGGCAAGGGCCAAGCCCTGTATCGCTGCAAAATCAAGAATCTGGTTACGGGGAATCAGTTCGATAAAACCTACCGATCGGTGGAGAAGGTAAAACGCTGTGCGCTGGTCTCGCGCGGGTATACCTTTTCGTATGTCGACGGGGTGGAATATGTCTTTTCCGACAATGAATCGTATGAAGAATCACGTCTGAACGAAGAGCTGATCGGCGACATGAAATATTTCCTCGTCGACGATATGCAGGTGGAAATTCTATTTCACAACGACCGACCGATCGATATCTCGTTGCCTAACTTTGTGGAGAAGGTGATTGTGGAAACCGAGCCGGGTGCGCGCGGTGATACGGCCACAAATGTGTCCAAGCCCGCGAAGCTCGACAATGGCTACGAAATCAACGTTCCGATCTTTATTAACGAAGGCGATACGGTTCGAATTGATACCCGCACCGGGCAATATTCCGATCGCGTATCCAAGGGCTGATCATGCCGTTTGGGAGTATATTGCCCAGAGATGCCCTGATGCGCGCGATCAGGGCTTTTTTTTGTGAGCGCGGCTTTGTGGAGGTGGAGACGCCGATTCGTTTGAAGACGCCGTGTATGGAGCTCTATATCGACGCTGAGCCGAGCGGCGATCATTATCTGCGCACCTCACCCGAAATTTTTCATAAGCAACTGCTGGCTGCGGGCCACGAACGCATTTTTGAACTAGGCAAATGTTTCCGTCGGGGCGAGCTTGGGCCGCTGCATCATCCTGAATACACCATGCTGGAGTGGTATCAGGCGAACGCCGACTATATGGACGTGTTGGAAGAGACACGCGCGCTGATTGCCTCCGTGTGGCCGGACGCTCCCAAGGAATGGTCGATCATGAGCGTCTCGGAGACCTTTCTTAAATTTGCTGGCTGGGATCCCGTTGGGCACTACGACGAAGATCGGTTTGATATAGACTTGGTTGAAAAGGTGGAGTGCGCACTGAAGCAGAAGGGTGGGGCGGTCGTGCTCAAAGATTATCCGGTCGAGGCCGCCGCGCTGTCGCGTCGGAAACCCGAGCAGCCGCAGGTGGCGGAGCGCTGGGAGCTCTATATCGACGGCATTGAGCTGGCTAATGCCTATTCCGAGCTGACCGATTGCGCCGAACAGCGCCGTCGATTCGAAGAATGTGCCGTCCGTCGCAGGGAGATGGGCAAGGCAGATTACGGGATTGATGAGGCGTTCATGCGGGCGCTGGATCAGATGCCGAACGCCGGCGGGGTGGCGCTGGGGGTTGATCGTCTGCTCATGCTCATGACGGGGAATTCTTCGCTGGATCCGCTCCTGCCATTTCGTTGAGAAACGCTTTGCGTGCACAGTTGGACGCTTTGTTACATATTTGCTGAGAAATTTGTATACAGATCTGTGGATGGGGATAAGGCATTATATTCGGGGGATGTAAAGAGGTATAACGGATCCCTGTTTCAAGTACGATGACTTTTTGTAGAGGTTGTAGAATGAAATTAAAAGCGTTGGTTGCATTGGGTGTTTTGGGTTTTTCAATGGTGTGTGGTGCCGCGAAACCTGCGCGGACTTCAGACGATGTTAAAGACGTCATGAAAAAGGTGGCGGACTGGCAGATTGAGCACCTGCGGGACGATATTAATCGTGAACACGCCTCGGACAATCGGCTGACAGCTTGGACCTTTGGCGCGTTGTATGTCGGCATGGAAAAATGGGCTGCGATGGCGGACAGCGACACCTACTACGAGTTTCTCAAGGGGATCGCCGAACAAAACAACTGGGATCTCGGACCAGCACGATACCATGCCGACGACCAGATTGTCGGCCAACTGTATCTTCAGCTCTACCGAAAATATGGCGATCCTGAGATGATCGAAAAGGTCCAACGCCGGACGGAGTGGATTCGCGACAATCCAAGCAAGCAGCCGATCAACCTGAACCATTATGCCAATACGGAGCGCTGGACGTGGTGTGACGCGCTCTTCATGGCACCGCCGGTGTGGGCCAAGCTTTCAAGTATGACTGGCGACGATTCGTTCCGCAACTGGATGTTTGGCGAATACAAGGCGACCTATGATCATCTCTACGATCCGGAAGAGCATCTGTTCTTCCGCGATGAGCATTTTATCGATCAGCGGGACCATGGGCACAAGGTGTTTTGGTCGCGCGGCAACGGCTGGGTGTTTGGCGGTCTCACTCTGATCATCCCGGAACTGCCCGAAGGAGAGCAGCGCACCTGGTTTGAAAACCTTTACAAGGACATGGCTCCCGCCGTCGCGAAGCTGCAAACGCCGGAAGGCCATTGGGCCATGAGTCTGCTGGCGGCCGAGCTGTATCCAACGCCGGAAACCAGCGGTACTGCGTTCTACACCTATGGCTTGGCTTGGGGCATCAATAATGGGGTGCTGGATCGGGAAACCTATCTTCCCGTGGTGATGAAAGGCTGGGATTGTCTGGTTGGCCATGTGACCGACGAGGGCATGCTCGGCTATGTCCAGCCGGTTGGCGCCGCGCCGGGAAGCGCCTGGTCGGACAAGAGCGAGGTGTATGGCGTGGGCGCCTTTTTGGCGGCGGGGTCGGA
>JAAYDL010000043.1 GCA_012729265.1 Lentisphaerota bacterium
CGGATTTTGCATCGCTTGCGCAACTCCAATTCACCGTCGACGGTAACCAGCCCCTGAGCGACAACCTCCTTGCCCTCGCCGCCGGACATCACGAGATTGGCGGCTTTGAGCAGGCTGCACAGTTCAATATATTCACCTGTGAGCTTGAATTCCACTATTGAGCTTCCGCTTCTTTGCGCAGTTGCTGAACGCGCTGGAGATCTTTGAAGGGTGCGCGGCGGCGCTGGTAGAGGGCATTGATTTTCTCTTCGAGCGCAATCCAGTCTTCAATCGAAGGCGGCGTGTCGTAGTCCCACAGCTCTTCGTCGGAGCATTTAAACTGCCATTTGATTTTTCCGTTGCCGGGGAATTTAATCCGGACCTTGCGTTTAACGCCGTCTTCCCTTTTTTCTATCCATTCGATGTCGCGTTTCATGAAAAAAATCTACCGTGTATCCTAAATATTTGTGTGTCCGAGACTATTTAAACCAGCGGTCGGCGGTGGCCGTAATCAGACACAAGCCCGCAATAAGTATTCCTGCCGCCGGGAGCAGAATCCGCAGTTTTTCAGTGGTTGAATTATATGGGTCCGGCTCTATAAAAAAGACGGCAGCAACTGAGACTGCGAGAGCAATAATTGCAATCCACCAGTAATGTTGAGTGGACTTATATGGGGGGGTGTTTTTCATGGAGCTGAATAAAATTGGAAAGACGGAGGAAAATCAAGGCGAAAGAGGAAGTACATGCTCCGTCTTCATCCATCCCCCGGACTTATTATCGTAGGTAATTTCAACCCACTCGCCTTGTGTGCTTTTCTGTCGAACCAATGCTCCGGAGGGAATGCGATAAAACTCGAGAGCCTTGTCCAAAGGGCCGTGGCGTACGGTGGTTTCTGCGAGTACGACGCACTCCGGTCGGCGCTCGAATGTCTTCCACTGCCACCAACCTGCGGCGGAGAGCAGCAATAGAACGGCAGGGATACTGCATAAGCCCAATCCCAATCTGCGGCGACGGGGAAGCAGCAGAGCGAGGAGTAGAAATAGCGCGAGCAGGCAATACGCGCCAGCGGCAAGCCGGGTCCATTCATGTTTTGAAAGTAACTGAAGAGGACGCTCTGTCCATGAGGTTTTGGGCGCTATAGCGCCGGCTGTATCGAGAGCAAACTGCAGGTTGTTTTGAATATCAGGATCGCGCGGTGAATGATGCCACGCGGTTCGATAATATTGGATCGCGCGCGGGAGGTCGCCGTTTCTAAAATAGGCGTTAGCGAGGTTGTAGTAGACCTCCATGTTATCGACTCCAAGGTTTAGCATGGACTCATAAAGGCTCGCAGCCTCGGCATATTTTTCATTGCCATAAGCGGTTTTGGCTTGGCTGAAAATATCCTCCGGTGCCGCCCAAAGAATGCTACTGGCCGTTAGAATAACCAAAAAGAGAGGGACGCGTTTCATCGCTTCATCCTTTCACATTTTCTCAAAATCTGGGTGAGCCGACTTAGGAGATCTTCCATGTCGTTCTGAGAACGAGAGTTCGTGCCGGAGGCGTAACGGGAGTGCTCAATGGTTTCGAAAAGCTGCTGAATCGATTCTTTTTCTTCCGGAACTTTGTCCTGAACAATCTGCGGAGTGATTTGTCCGGGGGCGAGATTGAATCGGTGTCCGAAATAGGCGGTCAGCGCGTTCCATAACGCCTCGTCGAACGCAGATTCGTTATGATCTTTGATTGCTTTTTCCGCCTCCTGAATAGGTTTTCGGGCGGCTTTCGGGGCCTGCTGTCGTCGGGCTGCTGCGGTGTTGGCGGATCGCCTGTTTTTATGCAGCTTTATCCCGCCCGCAGCGGCCAGCAGCAGGGCAGGTAGCGGAAGCATCCAGCGCGACGATGTATTGGTCTGTTCAGATCTAAAGTGCCATTTTTCGGGCATCGGTTTGAGGTAGGCAATGTCTCTTTCAATAATATCGGCTCCACTGCGGAGGGTGGTCGCCGAATTCGCAACAATCTGTGCGCCGCCCTGTGGAGCCGGCTCCACCTCAATGGGGAAGGGGCCGCGCGTGATGGTTTTAAAGGTTTTGCTTTGTGTGTCGAAATAGGAAAAGGCGAGCGCAGGAATTTCGGTTACATCTGTGGAGGTTGGAATGACCGCCTGCTCGTAAAGGCTTTCGTTCGGATTGATCGTCTGATTTTTCTGGATTTCATACACTTTCAGGTTTGGCATTTCCTCCAGTTCCGGTGGCGGGAAACGGTCGAGATTTCCGGAGCCGCTGATCTGCATTTTGACCGTGACCGGGGAACCTTGTTTTACTTTGGAAGGAGCAACCTCAACCTGAAAATCAAATTTTCCGACGGCTCCGCTGTAAGATGGTGGCCGTCCCTCTTGGGGAACAGAGGCAATCTCTATATCAAGAGCGTTGCATTCCAGATCGATGGGGACGAGGCTGTTGCTCAGAAAAAAACTCTCAAACAGATCGCGACTGCGTTGCTGAGAAACGGCATAGATTTGCGCCTGAGGTTTAAAGTGCAAGGTCCCGGAACGCAGGGGTTTGCATTTGATCGAAATGGTGTAGGTGTTGAAAAACCAGCCGTTAACCAATTCGCGTTGTCCATTCTGAGTCATTTTCATTTCGGGGGCGCCGTCCAGATCCGCTTCAGGAATACCGCTTTTCATTGAAAACAGCGACCGACCGAAGGTGTCTTCCCACGCCAGCTCAACATCTCGACGGGCATAGACTTTATACTCCAACTCAAACGGTTCATTTACATAGCCGGCAGGGCTTTTGGAGGTCAGGCGAGCAAAGAGAATATCCGATACTCCTTGTGGAGAAGTAAGCGGCTTTTCCTGCACAACGGTCAGTTCGTGGGAGATCGTTTTTTGGCCGCCGTTATACGTGACGACTATGGGATCAATCTTGAAAGTTCCTTCCCGCTGCGGATTGATGATATACTGATAAACGATGCTTCTTGTCGTGTTTCCATTAATTGTTGTCGTTTGCGTTGAAGGGCCGAATTGTCGGAACTGTAGACCGTCAACCTTCGGTATAGAAATATTATCCGGCTGGGTGTCGACGAATTCGATGATGAGCTGCGCCTGTTCATTCGGTGAGATTACATTAGGGGTAAGGCTGGTGCGCACGCCGGCGGAAAATGCACTCATGGTCCACGCCAATATAAGGGCGAGCAGTCCGGTGATTTTTAATTTATGAAAGGGTGATCTCAAGGCTCCATCTCCTACCAATCTTTATCCACTTTGACGGGGCGTCCGACTTGTATTTTCAGCTGCCTTCGCTGGCGTTCTTCTTCCTGTTTCATGGCATCGAGCAGGCGCATCGCTTCTTCCTGAGTGAGTTCTTCTTCGCTTTTTTGTAATTGAGCGGGCTGCTGCTGCTCCTCCTCCTCCTCCTCGGGCTGCTGTTGCTGAGCACTCTGCTGATCTTCCTCCTGCTCTTCCTGCTGTTGATCCTGCTCTTCCTCTTTTTGCTCTTGATCGTCTTGGGACGATGGATTTTGCTGTTGCTGCTGCTGCTGCTGCTGCTGCTGCTGTTGTTGTTGTTGCTGCTGCTGTTGTTCGAGCAGTTTTTTGAGTTCGTTGAGCTTTGGGTCCGTGGGATACTGTGCGAGTCCCTGCACAACCAAGTTGCTGGCGGTGGTGGTGTCGCCGTGAATATACCTTCCGGCGGCCGGGTGGAAGTAGGTAGTGTCAATATCCAGTTCTTCCTCGACCGTCTCTGCATAGAGCGTGGCGGCTGCTGCGAGCGTTAAAATGGTCAACAGGTTCTTCATATCACCGTTTGATTGAGCGAGGATAGGTTTTCAATGATCTGGATGATCTCCTGGTTCTTCTGAATCGTCTCCTCATATTTCTTCTTTAATTCCGGTTTAATGTCGAACGCATATTTACGTTCGTCGCTGTCATCCATCAATCGTTGAGCGGCCAATACATACTGATAATCGTCAATTTGTTGGAGCGCAATTTGAAGGTCATTTTCTGCGGTCTCCACGGCGCGCTCAAGCATATTCAGGCGCTCTTCAATTTTGGGAAGATACTGTTTCGCCTCCGCGTGCGTTGGATTGATCTCGGCCAGAATCCGTTCAAATTGGTTGCGCGCTTCGATGTATTTCCCCTGAGCCTCCTTCGCTTTATATTCCTGCAAAAGGCTCTCGGCCTGATCAAAAATATATTTCCCAAGGTTTAACTCCAGCTCTGTTCGACGCAGCAGAGATCGCTCATAATTTTGTTTGGCTGCAAGATCGTTCGGATTGAGGCGCAACGCATTTTCAAACATTTCAGCGGCTTCCACCGTAAGTTCAACGGCTTGATCAACCTCCACGCGCTCCGCATAATTGGTTACGGCAACGGGTTCCAGCAGGGCGTTTCCGAGGTTGTAATAGACCTGCGCCTGCAGCTCTAGATCGTCCGATTCCAGCGCCTTATGATAGCTGTTGGTGGCCTGCGCATAATCGCCCATGCGGTAATAGGTGTTGCCCAGATTATAGGCGGAAACGTGCGGGAACTCCGCCGATGCTTTTTTGAAATGGGTGAGCGCGTCGTCGTAGTTTTCCACGTTGTAGGCTTTAAGGCCTTGGCGCATATATGCCCGTGCGGTGTCGCCGGCATAAGCCGATGCCGCAAAGTTCAGCAGGAGCAGGGCCGGTACAGCGAATTTGAAGCCTGAAATCATGCATTTTCTCCTTTCTTCGTTGGGCGGACCATGGCCTCAATTAGCACCAGCAGGAGTGCTCCGCCGAGGAACCACTGGAACCGTTCATTACGGACTTTGATTTCATGCTCTTGGCCCTCATCCCGCTGGAGATGCGCGAGCCCTTCTTTATAGATTCGGTCCAGACCAAAGTCGCCCGGTGCGGAGCGGACATAAAACCCGCCGGTTTCCTGCGCGATTTTTTTCAGCATCCCTTCGTTCAGCGCGCTGTTGATTACGTTGCCTTCCGAATCCTTCACATAGCCTTCTTCCGTCAGAATCGGTTTTCCTTCGATGGTGCCGACACCAATGGTGAATACGCGGATATTGTTTTCCTTTAGCTTAGGGAGCAGCGCGAGCGGGTCGCCGGTGTGACCCTCACCGTCGGAGATCAGGATGATAACGTTGTCGGCGTCGCTTTCTTCGGCGTCTTTAAAGCTTTGTATGGCGGAGTCCAACGCCTCATACAGATCGGTACCGCCGACGGGAATAATGCCGGCGTAGGTGTCGTCGAGCATCATCATGAAGGCGCTGTAGTCCGAGGTAAGCGGGCACTGGAGAAATGCGCTTCCGGCAAATGCAACCAATCCGATTCGGTCGCCCTTTAGTTCCTGCACCAGATCGCGGACGCCCCACTTGGCCTGCTGCAATCGGTTGGGTTCAATATCTTCTGCCAGCATGCTTTTCGAGGTGTCGAGCGCCACGGAAATACTCAGGCCGCGCTGCTGCACCTTTTCCGAATGGGTTCCCCACTGCGGGCGCGCGAGCGCGAGCAGTGCGAGCAATAATGCCAGTATGCGCAGTACATTGCGTACGTGCTGGCGGATCGGAGAGTAGTGCGGGAGCAGGGTGGGCCAGAGTCCGTGCGAGGCCATGCGCGCAAGCAGTGCGCGTCGACGACGGAGCAGCAGCCCGGTAATGAGCAACAGCGGGATCAGCGCAAAGAGCCAGAATAACAGAGTTGGATCATTCCACGTCATGGCAGTCGTCCCAGTTTGGTCAGTCCCAACAGTTGTTCAATCGCCAGCAGGAGAATCCCTGCCATAATTATCGGTCGCGCCTTCTCTTCATAGCGGGTGTAGAGTTTGGTTTCCGTCTCGGTCTTTTCGAGCTGATCGATCTGTTCATAGACCGCGTCCAGCGAGGAGAGATTACGCGCCCGGAAATACTTGGCGTCGGTGGTGTCGGCAATCTGTTGAAGGCTTTCGAGGTCGAGTTCCCGGTCGTCGGTTCCGACGCCGATGGTATAAATCTTAATGCCGAGGGTCTGAGCCAGCTCCGCCGCGTTTGCGGGCGATAGCTTGCCGTAGTTGTTTACGCCGTCGGTCAGCAGAATCACGACCTTACTCTTCGCTTTGCTGTCGCGGATATGATTGATCGCGGAGGCCATGCCGTCGCCGATAGCAGTAGAGTTTCCGTTTATCGTACCAAGTCTTAATTGTGCAATCCGTTGTTTCAACCAGTTGTGATCCAGCGTGAGCGGGGCGACGGAGTAGGGGTAAGTTGCAAAAGCAACCAGTCCGATACGGTCATCGGAGCGCCGGTCGAGGAAGCGGTCGAGCACCTCTTTCGCGGCGTCCAGTCGGGAGATTCGGAAACCGTTTCGCACAAAATCCGGGTTTTCCATGGAACCCGACAGGTCGAGGAGCAGGACAATGTCTACGCCCTCCGTGCGGACGACGCTGTTGGAAAGCCCGCGCTGCGGCCGCGCCAGCGCAACAATAAGGCACGCCAGTCCGGCGCTGAAGAGAATCGGCAGCAACGCCTGCAGGCGCATCCGCCAGGTTTTCGGCAGCTCTTCCAGGATTTGTATGCTGCTAAACTGCATCGTCTGCTTGCGTCGAAAAAAGGCGCGGAGCCACACCAACGCGGGAATCATCAGCAGCAGGATTAGAAAATATGGATGTGCGAATCGCATTATGAATTTCCGATTTCCGATTTCCGATTTTCGATTTTGCTTTCGGGTTCGTTTTCGACTTTGGTTTCAGTGATAAATTGTTTTGTGGTGTTGAACGCATTCTCCATGGTCTGTCGGTCGGGGTGGTCTTTAGCAAATTTGACCCTGTCGGCCTGCTTCATAAATTCCTGAAGAATATCCTGTTGTGCCTGGTTGAGTTCCACCGATCGGCTCATTTCCCAAACAATTTCTTCGGTGGTCTGATCGGGGGCGTTGAGCTGGAAACGTCCGTCGAGATAGATGCGCAGAATCATCGAAAGCTCGGTGTAAAAGAGGTTGCACTCGTCCTTTTCGAGTAGGCCCTTATCCCAAAGGGCTTGGAGTGCGTTAAGCGCAATGACATGCGGCGGAAGCGGCGGCGGTTCCGGAGTGCGCTGCTTTCGGTTTTTCCATAGCCTGCTGGTGATGAGTCCCGCCAGAAAGGCGACGAGTGCTGCACCCAGTACAATCCAGACCCAGCGCGGAATAACGTCCGGTAATTTGCGTACGGCTTTGATGTCTTCCAGTTTGTCCGAGGCATCGGCGGTGAGAGCCGATTTAACGTGCAGTACGGCCTCAGGGAATGAAGTTGTGAGCATTTGTTCGCCCACGGCGCAGGTGATGCTGTTGGTCGAAACCGGGAAGTCGCCGAGGCGGAACGAGGTAATGCGATACTGGGTGGTGGATTGTTTCAGCCCGTCTTCTCTGGACGCAACGCTGGAGTCGCGCTTGAGCTGGACAATCTCTTTGCCGCGACCGATCGGCGGAAGCTGGAGCACCCCGTTTTCTGGATAATAGACGGTAACATTCAGTTCCACCGGATCGCCGACCTGAAGAACATCGCGGTCGATCGAATACTCGACCGTCAATTGATCCTTCGGCAGGGGCTTCGACTCCTCCTTTTTGCAACCGAATAGAGAGGAGAGGGCAATTAGTGAAATTAAAATATGACGAGGCGTGGGCATATATGAATTAACCGCGAAAGAACGCAAGGAACGCAAAGATCGGTAGCAGCAAGCTGGTCAGTTTGCTGGCCCTTTTCGATGATCTGCTCTTAATGAATTTTTTAATATAGAATTTTTCAGCACCGAAATTAATGAGGAGTCCATGTTCCAACTTGGATCCTTTCAGGTAGTTGAGGAGTTGGGCTTTATGGTTTTCGCAGATTTCTTTGCAGGTTTTCAGTTCAATAATCAGAGAGTTCTCCACGAATAAATCGGCATAATATTCACCAATTTCTGTTCCATCTTCGTCATGCACGATGATTTGGTGTTGTTGTTTTACATCCATCCCCTTTTTTCTCAGTCGATGGGCAAGCGCGTTCTCGTAGACTTTTTCAAGGTAGCCAGTTCCGTGGTAGCGATGAATTTCATACGCTGTTTCCCTAATTTGATCGCAGAGATTCATAATGTCTGATGTTTCCATTTTTGTGTTCCTTGCGTTCTTTTGTGGTTGCTTCCCATTATCTCCGTTGTGCGCGTTGACGGAAAAATTTGATAAATTCCTTTTCATATGCCTCTCCGGCAAATAGGCGGATCACATCGATTCCGGCTTTGCGGTGCAGATCATCAATTTCTGCGGCGCGGCGGGTTTGCGACAACGCCAGCTCTTCGCGGACGCGGCGGCTGGAGGTGTCGACCCAAACGCGTTCTCCAGTCTCGGCATCGTGCCATTGAATGAGGCCGATGTCCGGCCAGGCGACCTCGCGCTTGTCTCCGACGATGATGCTGATCAGGTCGTGCCGCCGTGCGCTTATTTTGAGCAACCGCTCATAGTCGTCGGAAAACATGAAGTCGCTGATGAGAAAGGTTACATTTTTCCGGGTGCTGATGTGGTTGAGATAGTCGAGTGCCGGCGCAATGCGGGTTCCCTTTTGCTGCGGCTTATGCGAGAGCATTTCACGAACGAGGCGCAGAACATGGCTCGTCCCCTTTTTGGGCGGAATATATTTTTCGACCGTTTCGGAAAAGAGAATGAGGCCAATGCGGTCGCTGTTGCGTATGGCGGAGAAGGCCAGAACCGCTGCCACTTCGGCAATCAGGTCGCGTTTCATCTGTGCTCCACTGCCGAATCGATTGGAGGCGCTGACGTCAACCACCAGCATTACGGTCATCTCGCGCTCTTCAATGAATTTTTTAATGTACGGTACGCCGGTGCGCGCCGTGACATTCCAATCGATCGAGCGGACGTCGTCGCCGGGCACATATTCGCGGACCTCGTCGAACTCCATTCCGCGCCCTTTAAAGGTGGAATGGTATTGCCCCGCAAACACATCGTTCACCGCGTGCTTGGTGGTGATCTGAATGCGACGAACCTTCTTCAGCAACTCGCGATGCGAGATTGCTTCAGAATCGCCGATTGTCGACTGCCGATTGTCGATTGGTTTGCTCATTGCTCGTCCTGTGCCGTTTTACGCGATGCGGTCATAATGGCAGTGAGTTCATTCGCCTCCGTAAGAAGGTCCGAGACGTTTTTCTCGGGAAGCATGCCTCCTTCGATAATCAACTCCATCCAGAAACAGGACTCGTCGGCCTCTTCAATTACGGTGCCCAACTTAGCGACAAACTCAGCTTTGGAGCGTGCTCTACATGCCGCTCTGTAGTTGGCGCCAACCGACGTCCCTGAGCGGGAAAGCTGGTTTCGTATCGCACGCGCTTCAGGGGTTGGTGGCAATGCTGCCGTCAATCTGAGAATCCGCAGTGCAAACTGCTTAGTTCGTGTCTTTAGTTCGTTTTGATCCATGGTGAATTCGCAAGGAAAATGGTTTTAAACGGAAATCGGCAATCGGCAATCGGCAATTTCTACGGCACCGGGATTTCGGAGAGAATTTTCTCAATCAAATCTTCGCTGGTGAGTTCCTCAGCTTCGGCCTCATACGAAACGATGATACGGTGGCGGAGGACGTCGGGCGCGATGGATTTGACGTCCTGCGGTGTAACGTAGCCGCGGCCCTGCATAAATGCGTGGGCGCGCGCACCCATGGTGAGGAAGATGGTTGCGCGCGGTGAGGCGCCGTATTGAATATAGTCCGCGATATCGAGGTTATATTTCTCCGGCTCGCGCGTGGCGAAGATGATGGAAAGAATGTAATCCTTGATTTTATCGTCGATGTAGATTTCGTCGACGATCCGGCGCGCCGCCAGAATTTCGTCGGGGTGCAGCACCGAATTGACCGGAATCTCGGTAACGGAGTGCGCCATACGGTCGAGAATGCGGCGCTCTTCTTCGATGGTGGGATAGCCGACCTTGAGCTTGAGCATAAAGCGGTCAACCTGCGCCTCGGGGAGGGGATAGGTGCCTTCCTGCTCAATCGGGTTTTCCGTAGCCATCACAAGGAAGGGCCGGGGCAGCGGGAAGGTGTGGTCGCCGATGGTGACCTGCTTTTCCTGCATGGCTTCCAGTAGTGCACTTTGGACCTTCGCGGGCGCGCGGTTGATTTCGTCGGCCAAAATGACGTTGGCGAACACAGGACCCTTTTTAATGACAAAGTCGCCGTCCTTCGGATTATAGATCAACGTACCGATGAGGTCGGCGGGAAGGAGATCGGGCGTAAACTGGATGCGCTGGAAGGAGGTGTCGAGTGCCTGCGCCAGCGTGTTGATCGTCAGGGTTTTGGCCAACCCCGGGACGCCTTCGAGCAAAACATGCCCGTTGGAAAGCATGCCGATGATGAGACGATCGATGAGATATTCCTGTCCGACAATCACTTTTCCGATTTCGGCTTTTAGAGTGGGGATGAACGCACTCTTTTCGCGTACCCTTTCGTTAATGAGTTCTATGCCCGCCATACTGAATTCTCCTTGTTAAAACTGATGAGCTCTTGAGACCCTAATCGCCGATACGTGTTCAAAAAATTTGACGAAATTTCATCGACACCCTTCTATATCAATTTAGCCCTCACTCATGCAAATGTTCCGTTTGATTTGGAGTCGCGCCGGGGAAGCTTCCGTACGTGTTTTCGGGCATGGCGTTGAGTTTTTGAGAATTGTTTCGGGTTTCGGAATTAGGGATTAGGATTTTCGCAATCGGAAAGATTGCGGTTATACAAGGTGCACCGATAAATAAAGCACCCTCTCCCGGGTGCTTTATTCATGCGTTCCGCGCCGCCGCTTACTGGAACCTTTGAATAGCTTTGGAGCAACGCGGAAAAATAATTTCCGAAGGAAATAGCGAAGCGTTTCACCTCAGCTCCTTCATGTCTTCAGTCGTGAGCATCTATTGCTTTATTGTTGGGCTAGTAGTTGTCATTGAATCGCGTCCAGTTTTTCAATAAAGCTGCGTGTATTGCAACATAGCCATTCTGTTGTGCAGAGTTTGCTGTGTGTAGCATTGCATCCCAGATTAGTTTTGGAGTTTCCTCTTTTTCTTTTTCAAAGACGATATACGTATCGATGATGGAAGTTTCTCCGTCAGCTTCTACATTTTCTGTCGCAACAACCTTGCCATCGTAATACATCTTGAGAACTCCGGCATAGTGTCCTGTGACTACCAATGGGGCCTTTTCCGGATTGATTAGAGTTCGAGAATACCAATGATTAATTTCAAACAAAATGGCAGGTCCTGTTTCTGGTATCGCAGTCGTAGGATACGCATGTTTCGCTCCGCCGTAGAAATGGACTATGTTTGCTATGTCGGTTGCTACTGTTTTTTCGTTTCCTTCAATAGCGAAAAGAGCTCCAGAATAAAGGTATTCACCTGATGGTGTTTTTTCAATTTCGGTTTGGGGTCTATTGTCAGTTGCAACTATGGCTACTGGTGATTCTTGCGGAAGCATGGGAGTCAATGGAGCCAAGTGGTCTTGACTAGAATTAACGCAACCCCAAAAACATGTCGCTACAATCAATGCTCCAATAACTTTTATTGTTCTCATATTTTCTCCTCAGCCCAACGATTAGGGTTTTATCCCTCCTGCTTCTCTCAAATATCCTCATGACCAAAGCAGGTTAAAAAGCAGGAGGATATGAGGGCACCCGCGGTGCCATATTTTGTTGGACTGAGCCGCAGACCGAGGTGGAACACGGGCACACCCAACCTAGCTTTAGAGATCGTATACTCCCCGCGCCGATGTTTCAATTCTTTTTATCGCGGAGCGTTGGGTTTAATACCTCGAAGCTTGCTGCGAACAATTGTAGGGCTGAAATGGTCGTAGACCTTCCAGCCGCGGCGGGAAGGCTTTCAGCCGTTCCCGCCCTACAAAGATTAGATACCCAGCTGCTTGCAGCGGGGAGGTTTATCGGAAATTTGTCAAGGAGTTGGGGATTTTGGTCGTACCCCGCCCGTATCGCGGGCATCCTGCCTGCCTTGTTTGTACCGCGGGCATCCTTGCCTGCCCTGTCCGATTTCGGGGCCATCGCCAGGGGGCACAACGGCACATCGTGCACGCTGAACGGGGTAGCGCCGCCGCTACGTCGGTGGCGTTTTTCTGTAGACGAACGCTTGCTTCTGTCCGGCGCAATCCACTGCTTCGTTGTGTCCGCTCGGCATTACAGAATCTGTGGTGCTTGGCTCATGTGCCTGCCGGACTTCGCTCTTGGTGAAAAAGCAGCATGAAGGCGGAACTACGAACTTAAGCGACGAGGACGTGCGCTTCTACGAGCATGGGACAAGCGACGGGGACGTGCGCTTCTACGAATTCGATTGTTTTTGGTGCCTGCTCAGCGACGTGGCCGCCAAGATGGCTGCGGTACGACAGCGGGCCGCCAAGATGGCTGCGGTACGGGAGCGGGGCCGCCAAGATGGCGGCGGTACGGAGGACGTGGCCGCCAAGATGGCTGCGGTACGGGGGACAGGGCCGCCAAGATGGCAGCGGTACGGGAGCAGGGCCGCCAAGATGGCGGCGGTACGGAGGACGTGGCCGCCAAGATGGCCGCGATACGGGGGAGCAAGGCAGACAGGATGACTGCGGTACGAGGAAAAAGTACTGCCTCCGCTATGCCGGTGGCGTTTTTTTGGAATGGCCGAAGGTGCATGATCCAGCGCGTAGCGCAGGCTGTACTGATTAATACCTTTGTTTGGAGATTTATTTGCAACGAATGGATGAAAAGCAACGAATAGGGAATCGTTCTGCCACCAAATCATTTTGCCAAATCTCCCTTCGTGAACTTCGTGCCTTAACCCAACTTCCGCGGGCGAAAAAAAAGTCCTCCGAATGCATATTTTTGCAAGCTGTTTGGATTCAGTGTGATGCGTGAATGTTAGCGAAACCTCTAGGAGGAGGTTGTTTTTTGTAAGCCCTTGA
>JAAYDL010000336.1 GCA_012729265.1 Lentisphaerota bacterium
GGGGATATCAGGCAGAATAATTTAAGGGCAGAATAATTCGACAAATTGACCATAGGGAACCATCATTCTGCCACTTAATCATTCTGTCTAGAACCAGTAAAAAAGGACGCACAATGTCGAACACCATCTGGGCGCCGTGGCGCATTGAATATATTTTGGGCGAAAAAGAAGCGGGCTGCTTTCTCTGTCGCATGTTTGCCGAACAGGACGACCGCAGCAACCTTCTGCTCAAACGCGGGAAAACCTGCGCGGTCGTGATGAACCGCTATCCTTACACCAGCGGACACCTGATGGTTACGCCCTTCCGTCACCTCGAAAACCTCAAAGACATGACACCCGAGGAGCGCCTCGAAATGACCGATCTGTGCATCGAAGCCGTCGAAATTCTCAAAGCCGAACTTAAACCCGACGGATTAAACCTCGGCTACAACCTCGGCGCAGCCGCCGGCGCCGGACTCAAGGATCACATCCACCAGCACATTGTTCCGCGCTGGGTCGGCGATACCAATTTTATGCCCGTGCTCGCCGACACCCGCGTCATGCCTCAGGCGCTTCTTGAGCAATACGACGTGCTCCGACCGCTCTTTAACCGCTGAATCGAATATAAGATCTGGAGGGATTGATCTCATCTATTTTAACCACGGTGCGGGCCTCGATCGGAGCCGTACTTGCAACCTCAACCATAACAGGGAGCGTACTGACCATCATGAAAACAAAAACCATCATTATCAGCGCCGCCGTCGCGGCGATCGTCCTCATCGGCGGCGGAATCTACCTCTCCAGCCAATCAAAAAAGGAGTTAAGCCACGCCGAGAAAAAAGCTTCCGCCGAAGAGGCTGCAATTACTCTCGAATCGCCCCCGCTTACCACCACCGTTAAAACCATTCCCGAGCCCATCCCGACAGATCCCACTTCGTATCAAGGCTCTTCAGAGCCCTACTACCCCACCGTTGCCGCCGTCGACATCAATCCGAAAAGCCGAGAACAGGCCGACCAAATGCTCTCCCTCCTCGAAATGGCACTCCCGCTCATGAGCCGAATGGGGAACAACAGAATTAATCAAGCCTTCGAAACCGGTGATCTGGCGAAAAAACTGGAATTGCGCCTGAATATGGATGAGGAGCAGGCGGCCATCTTCAGTGACATTCTCGCCTCGTATGAACAAAGTGAAGCTCAGCGTTATCGCGAAAACCTAGCCGAGCTGATGGACACCTTCACCACGATGCTCGATGATGATCGAGACAGCATTGTCGACCTCATTGCATTACGGGACATGCAGCGAAACGGCGAATCGTTGAGCGTGGATCAGGAAAATTATTTCCGATCGATCGCCACCGGGCTCGGAGAAAACTTTAATCTGGATGATCCCTCTCAACTGATGAAATGGCAGACCGTACCGTGGAATGAGAATGAAGACGTAATGTATGAGTTGAACGCGGAGCTTTCGCGCGATCAACAGAACGAGCTTGCAACCTATCTACAGGAGCAGCAACTGCGCGAAACGGAAGAAGCGGTCTATCGGCGCACCAACCGAATTGCCAACGACCTCGGGCTGAACGAAGCCGACCGCGCGGCGCTCTACGATTATCTCTATACCAACCCGGAGGCCACGCAGGACGATATCGCAGAAAGGCTGACGCCGGAACTGCGCGACCTGCTCGATTGATCCTTCACACACCAGAGAGATGAACCACGAAATACGCGAACCACACGAAAAAAAATCCGTTCGCATCTGCGCAATCTGCGGTTGATTTCCATGTAAACGCAGGATGTCGAGCGGCACGCACAAAGATTGACCCGCTCTGTGCCTTCGAGTAGATTTTCCGCTATGACTGAAAAAGCACAAGCCAAGCAACGGATTGACGAGCTGCGCGCAGCGATTGAGCGGCACAATCGACTCTACTATATCGATGCCCACCCGGAAATTTCCGACCGAGAATATGATCGCCTGCTCGACGAACTGGATCAGCTCGAAAAGCAACATCCGGAACTCCAGAGCCCGACCTCGCCCACGCAGCGCGTCGGCGGCGCTCCGCTGGAGCACTTCGAAAGCGTGCGACACGCGGTTCCGATGATGAGTCTGTCAAACACCTATTCGAAAGAGGAGCTGGCGGAATTTGATCAGCGCATCCGCAAACTGATTCCCGAGAAAACCTTCAGTTATATTCTCGAACCGAAGATCGATGGCGTGGCCATTTCGCTCCGCTACGAAAACGGCGAGCTTGTTCAGGCGCTGACGCGCGGCGACGGCACAACGGGCGACGATGTGACCGCCAACATCCGGACGATCAAATCGATCCCGCTGCGGCTCGACGATCTAATGCCGCCTACGGTTTTTGAAATCCGCGGCGAGGTGTATATGGATACGCAGGGCTTTGCTGGCCTCAACGATCAGCGGCAGAATGCCGGCCTCGAACCCTTTGCCAATCCGCGTAACGCCTGCGCTGGATCGCTGAAGCTGCTCGATTCGCGCGAAGTGGCCAAACGTCCGCTCGACGCGATCTTTTATGCCGTCGGCGAACTCGACGGTATCGCTTTTGAAACGCACGAGCAGATGCTCCAAACGTTACGTAATTACGGATTACGCACGGCGCCCAACTATTGGCGCGCTTCGACGATTGAAGAAGTTCTCGATCAGCTCGATGTGCTCGAAGCCATGCGTCATGAGTTTCCGTTCGAGATGGACGGCGGGGTAATCAAGGTCAACGAGCGCCGTCTCTACGAACCGCTGGGAACCACCGCCAAAAGCCCGCGCTGGGCGGTTGCCTATAAATATGAGCCGGAGCAGGCCGAAACCACGTTGCGCTCCATCTCTATTCAAGTGGGGCGCACCGGCGTTCTCACGCCGGTTGCGGA
>JAAYDL010000044.1 GCA_012729265.1 Lentisphaerota bacterium
GGCCCGGAATCGACGGGTTTCACCTTTCCAGAATGGCAAGGGTATCCATGTAAACGGGAAACAGTCGAAGGTGCCGGGATGTAGTCGAAGCTGATTTCGTTCTGAAAAGAAAGAAACTCTCACCAAGAGCGCGAAGGATGACAGAAAACGATATCGGGAAGATTGTTGTTGATGAGTGCATCCAACTCTATCGAGAGTTGGGTCCGGGATTACTTGAGATTGTTTACGAGGGTCACACTGGCCCGTCGTTTAGAAAAGATGGGCTTGAATGTCGTCCGCCAAGTCAACGTTCCCATTGAGTTTGAAGGGGAGAAGTTTGACGAACGCGCCGCGTGGGGAGGTGTGTTGCCCTTGCTGTGTCTTATGACAGATTGTTTTCCGGTTTGCTGGTGAGCATCGAAAAGAGCTCGAAGCCCGCATGACGCCGGATCAAATCGCGGAGGCGCAAAAGCTGGCAAGGGAGTGGCTCGCAAATTGGAACGAAAAGGGAGAATGAATTCGTCTGTGGATGATCGGAGCGACGCTCTCACCTTCTTTGCATCAGGATCCCTTTGAAGCATTGCGGCAAAGGTCATCCATCTTCTCTCAACCCGGGCACGGATCCCGGTTTTCCCGGGACTCGTGCAGCAGCTAAAGACCTCATGATGGTTGAGCAACGACCAGGCGGGCGGGCTTGGCGGGGTTGATCAGACGGATCGGTCTGATCTCAAATTGGCAGAGTCCCCTTGCATTCGGGGTAATGGGTGCAGCCCCAGAACTGGCTGCCGGGGTTTTTGCCGCCCTTCGCGGTGCGTAGTGCCATGAGGCCGCCGCACTTGGGGCAAGGCGGAGGCTGCGGTAGATCCGTCCTGTCGGTCGGACTTGCCCGGTCCGTCTGTTCTTTGCGCCTTTGCCGCAGCCTTTCCGTCGCGAGCTGCTCCGAGTAACCGCCGTCTTCGATGAACGCAGCTTCGAGGGCTGCGATCTGGTGGTCGAGCAAGTAGTTGGCCTGGTGGATGAGGCAGATGATCGCATTGGCACGAAGGGCAGCGTCCTCGGCCTCTAACCAGCGAGCGTAGAGCGCGTAGCGCTGCTGGTCTGAAAGATCCGACGGATTGGACGGATTGGTCGGATCGGTCCGATCTTGGCGGCGCAGTTGCGCAGCGACTGCGCGCACTGCTGAGGCTTCGGGGCCGTCCGGGGCCCACTGCGGCAGTCGGCGGTGCCGCAGGTAGTCTTCGTAGTCGAGCAGCAGTTCCTCCAGGCTGGCCCTGGCCACATTCACCAGTCGCAGTTCGGTTTGTGACGAGGTGGCAGCGCAGCGGCTGCCTTCGGCGATGTTTTGACGACCGGAGCGGGCCGCCTGCACCATTTGGTCCACCGTGCGCGAACGCGCATCCAGGAACTTCTCGCAGAACCACACCGTGGCGTCGTAGATGATCGTGGCAGTCTGGAAACTGGCGGAACTCCGGTAGCCTCCGCTCGGGCGCAGTTTTTTCATGGTTTTGAGAGATTGGACGGAGA
>JAAYDL010000337.1 GCA_012729265.1 Lentisphaerota bacterium
CGGTATGGGTATTAACAAAAATACGGTGTCACCGAGTCTATATAATGTTCTGGTGGACGGTGTGGAGGCGGAAAAGGCGGTCATTGAGACAAAATACGGCGATTTGCTTCCCTCCAACGCTATATTGTCCGGCGCCGGTATCGAGCTTGTCAGTACGCAATCCCGCGAATTCGTTTTAAAGAAGGCGTTGGGTGAGATCAAAAATACTTACGAATACATTTTTATTGACTGCCCGCCGTCACTCGAAATGCTGACGCTTAACGCTCTGTGTGCGTCGGATAGTATTCTGATTCCCGTCCAGTGCGAATATTTTGCGCTTGAAGGCCTGACAGATCTGATAACGACGATCAGAATGACAAAAAAAGCGCTGAACCCTGCGCTTGAAATTGAGGGCGTTCTGTTAACAATGTTTGATTCACGCACGAATTTCTCCATGCAAGTGGCAGAAGAGGTAAAAAAATATTTCAAAACTAAAGTCTATAGTGTCGTAATACCCCGTAATGTCAGGATATCCGAGGCTCCGAGCCATGGACTTCCCGTACTTGCCTATGACCGGGGTTCGCGCGGGGCGCAAACTTATATCGAGCTTGCCAAGGAATTTATGCGGCGCAACAGGCACTCGGCAAGCAACACTGACTCATCGCGGGTGAAGGGCGAATAGTTATATGACAGAGTAGAATTGATGAGGTGAAAAAGGATGACGGATAAGGGGCTTGGAACGGGTCTCGGCGCTTTGTTTGGGGACGCGGCCTTCGATGCAATCCCTAATGATTTTGTTTACTTGCCGATTTCAAAAGTAGAGCCAAGAAAAGAGCAGCCCCGCTGCTTTTTTGATGAGGATGGGCTCTCCGAACTGGCAGATTCGATTAGAGAACACGGTGTGCTTCAGCCTCTGACTGTCAGGAATATCGGCAGCGGATATTATCAGATTATCGCCGGGGAGCGGCGTTGGCGCGCGGCGAGAATGGCGGGACTTTTGGAAATCCCCGCCCGTATCGTTGAAGCCGATGACAAAAAAGCCACAGAGCTCGCTATGGTGGAAAACCTTCAGAGGGAGGACCTGAATCCCATAGAGGAGGCGCAGGGCTATAAAACCCTGATAACAGAATATAACATGACACAGGAGGATGTTGCCCAGCGTGTGGGAAAATCAAGGCCTTTTGTTACAAACGCGCTGAGATTGCTGGTCTTGCCGGAAAATCTTCTGAAAAAACTCGAAAATGGTGAATTATCTGTCGGTTCGGCAAGAGCGCTGCTGGCGTTGGAAAACGAAGCACAGATGCAGGCCGCCGCATTGGCGATTGTCGAGAATAAGCTGACCGTAAGAGACGCCGAAAAGCTTATAAAAAAAATGAAGAAAGAAAAAATCGGGAACGAACAGGCTGAAAAAGACGGTCAGGTATTAAACTATATCGAGGATCTGGAGAACCGGCTGACAAAAGCATTCGGCCGTCGTGTGAAAATTATCGACGGAAAACGTCGGGGACGCATCGAATTTGAGTACTATGACCGTGAGGACTTCGAAAGGTTGTTCGGCTTGCTGTCCTCAATAAAGTATTAAAGGAGAAAGCCGCGGAATGAATGGAAGCCCGGATGTGCATGGATAAGGGGAACGAATATGATTGACATTAAATTAATAAGAGAGAATCCTGACGTAATCAAAACACGCTTTAAATATAAGGAAATTGACTGTGACAAGCTCGTTGACAGGATCCTCGACCTTGACGGGTCAAGGCGTGAGCTTATTGTAAAATCCGAATCATGCAAAGCAGAGCAGAACAGGATTTCGAAGCAGATACCGAAGCTGAAAAAGGAAGACGCGGACATATCGGCGCTTCTTTCGCAGATGAACGAAATGAAGGAGGCGGTCAAGATCTCTGAAGCGCAGCTTAAGGAGGTTGAAAGTGAATACAGCATGCTTATGTTAAGTCTGCCGAATCTGCCGGACACCGATCTCCTTCCCGGTGGGAAGGAGAACAATGCGCCTATCCGATATTTTGGAGAACCGCACGCCTTTGATTTCAAGCCTATGAACCATGTCGACCTGAGTACAAACCTTGGGCTCATTGATTATGTCCGCGGAGCAAAACTCTCAGGCAGCGGGTTCTGGATATACCGCGGCATGGGAGCGCGTCTGGAGTGGGCGCTTCTGAATTATTTCATCGACACCCATATGGCCGACGGGTATGAGCTTGTTTTCGTGCCGCATATGCTGGGATACGAGTGCGGCCTGACGGCCGGCCAGTTCCCAAAATTCGAGGAGGACGTCTACTGGCTCGAAAGCAGCAAGGAGGAGCGCCGTCGGTTTATGCTGCCGACAGCCGAAACCGCTCTTGTGTCGCTTCACCGTGACG
>JAAYDL010000338.1 GCA_012729265.1 Lentisphaerota bacterium
CTAAAATCGCGGAACTCATCGTCCCCCTCGCCGTCTTCCAGCGCCACCGACAGGCTCGGAAATGGTGTCCACTTTCGTTCCGCCGGCTTTGGTCAGAGCATCGGCAACCGCTCTTTTGATACCGAGCGAGGAATAGGTGGCCCCGGTTACTACATCAACATCGGCAGCCTGCTTTTCAACAATCAGCGGAATCACGCCGGCATGAGCCCGATCAAACCACTGCTTATCGTCCGTTGTTTTCGTCACTTCGACCTTCGTGATCAGTTGACCTTCCACCGTTACCGCAACCGTCATCGGACCGCGGAAGCCCTCTCCGGTGCCTTCATATACCCCATCCTTAATACCGGCCGCATTTCCATATTCAACGGCATTCTCAACCTCAATCGTTTCCGTTTGCTCAGAAGGCGCATCTTCCGAAGAAACAGAAGCGACGATAGGCGGTGCGCTTTCGAATGAATTATTGCTATGGACAAAAAAAGCCAGCCCCGAAAGGGCTCCGAGCGAGACGAGGATTATAATGATCTGCGACATAGTTCCCTTCCTTGGCATTAGCGTTAGTTTTAATGTTCCTTTTTTCGGACAAGCCGCCACGCAGCTCAAGCAATCTATACACTGCAACGAGCGTACCTGCCCATGATGTTGCACATCAACGTTCATGGGACAAACTCTATTGCATGCACCACAGTTGATGCACGTTTCCGAATTCTTGACAATCGTGATCGGACGGAGCGCACTGAAAATGCCGTGCTTCGCGCCTTCCACACAGAAATAGCTGCAAAACGGGCGCTCATACAAAAAGCCGGAAATCAGTAGAAACACCAAAATGACAACGATTGCACCCAGCGGCAGGGTATAACCGCTCATATAATTCAGCAGATTGACGCGCGCATCATACATCATCAGCTCAAAAACAAAATCAGCCGAAACCCACAGGATCAGCCCCAGCAAAATATAGCGCAGCGACATAAGGAGATAATGTACGGGCCTCGGCACCTTTTTGCGTTTGACTCCCGCCTTTCGTGCAACGGCAGCCATCGCATCCTGAAATGCGCCGAACGGGCATATCCAACCGCAAAAGATCGGACCCAAAACAAAAGAAGCCGCAAAAAACAGCGTCATAATCCAAGGCTGTTTATTAAACAGCGACCATGCCGCAAGAACAATACCCAACACTTGGAATCCAGCCCGCCAAATCCATATATTTTTTTTACCAAACACGGTCGCTCCCTCTTCACGAATCTCGCCAGCCCAACTACCCGACGTTACAGAATCTACTCATGCTTACCGATTACGAAAATCCTAAACCCAAATTCCGAAACCCGAAACAATCCACAAAAACGCAAATTCAATTTTTCCCTGATCAGTACGATCAGGGAGTGAGTATGGGTTTTCCAAACTCCGAGCGGTCAAAATGTAGCCGTTCGTTTCTACGCTGATCATCCTCTACCCGCCGCTTTTTATCTCATTTTTTTCGAGATTGCGGGATCGACCCCTTTTCCAGCACCCTTTAAAACGGCAACTCTCACTAATCTATAATGAACTTGCCAAGCTCAAAACCTATCCCCGCAGGGGATAACCATTCCCGTTGTACCACATCAAAAAAAATAGACATCTCTGTAGGTGGAGTTTCCACAGTGTCCAACCGAATAATAAGCCTTGCGCCTTGAGCATCAGGATACTGCCTAACCAAATGTCCGCCCTCGATGAAATCAAGGTATGTATGAAACTTCTCTTGAATCTCTAATAAACTGACATTTTCCCACGGACGAACTTCAACCATGATCAATTTAACATCTCCATTGGATGTCCTCGTTATAAGATCAATTTTATCTGTATCGACTATCGTACTCATCGGCCTAACCCCCCTCCTAAAGAGGGGTCGGTCCCGTATTCTAGTATTTTTGGCTTTTCATTAATCATTAATTCCTGCCCAGATGAAATTTACATCAAATACATGAAACCTTTTCCTGGTCCCTTAAACTTATATTTAACTAGATTACGGGACGGACCTGAATGGCCGGGTTCCGTAAGCCTCGTAGACGGCGTACCATGGTCAAAGAACCATTCCCATTAGTGCGGGCGATTACATCACCACGATGGGTGGAATGCGAACATATTATGGTTTGGAGTTGGGGGTTGGCGGTTTGGGGACGGATGGAGTAGACCATGCCGCCAACACCGCCGCCAAGATCGGGTCCGCGCAGGTACTCTGTCGTGAGGCGTGAAACGTGAGATTGTTGTCGGAGGCGTTGTATTCCTGAACGCAGAGGCCGCCGTCAAAGACGCAGAGGTTTGTTTCGGGTTTCGGAATTCAGGCTTAGGATTTTCGCAATCGGCAGGATTGAGGACACAATATACTCATCCTGTTTCAAGGTTGATTTGTACAATCAGCTACGCATAATCCCGGCCCTTAACCTTTTGCTGGAGAAACCACACCATGGAAAAAATCAAAAATCTAAAGCTTGAAAACCTGGATCAACTTTTCCCGGAACACTTTACCAAAGAACAGATTGCCGAGGGGAAAACGTTGTTTCTGAAGGAAGTGGCAGACCGCATGCACCGCTTCTACGGCGGCAAAATGCAGACGGTTCCCAAGGCAGGCTACTATGGATTTAACTGGTTTAATGTCTGGTATTCTCCGGGGGTCTCAAAGGTTTCTACTGAAATTCGCGATAATCCCGAGTCTTCCTTTGAACTCTCTAACCGCGGCAATCTCGTTGCCGTGGTGTCCGACTCCACCCGCGTTCTGGGTGACGGTGACTGCGGCCCCTCCGGTGGACTGGGTGTGATGGAAGGAAAAGCCTACCTGATGAAATATCTCGGCGGCGTGGACGCGGTTTCGCTATGTATTGATTCCCGCAACGAAGCGGGGAAGAACGACCCCAAAAAGATCATCGACTTTGTTAAAATGGTTGCTCCCAGCTTCGGTGCAATCAATTTGGAAGACATCTCTCAGCCGAACTGTTTTGAGGTCCTTGATACGCTGCGCGACGCCTGCGACATTCCCGTCTGGCACGACGATGCACAGGGCACCGGCTGCGTTACGCTCGCCGGGCTGATTAATGCGTTGAAGGTTGTCGGGAAAAAGATAGGCGATGTCAAAATTGCGATGCTTGGTGCCGGTGCCTCCAACACCACCATTGCCAGCCTGATTATTCAGGCGGGAGGCGACCCGAAAAAGATGGTTATGTGCGACTCCAGAGGCGGGCTCCACTCCGATCGCTCCGATATTGAATCCGACAAAGCATTCTACAAAAAGTGGGCTCTATCCAGACAGACCAACCCGGACAAGATTGACTCCATCGAGGAAGCCATGAAAGGGGCCGATGTCCTCATCGCCCTCTCCCGCCCCGGCCCGAACACGATTAAACCGAAATGGATCTCCTCTATGGCAGACAAAGCCATTGTGTTTGTCTGTGCAAACCCGGTTCCCGAAATATATCCTCATGCGGCGAAAGAAGCCGGCGCATACATCGTAGCGACCGGACGCGGCGACTTCCCGAATCAGGTGAATAACTCCCTTTGCTTCCCCGGCCTGCTCAAAGGCGCACTTTTGGTACGCGCCCGAAAAATTACCGACAACATGGCGATTGCCGCCGCCTATGCCATTGCGGAAACCGCCGAAAAGAAGGGACTTTCTCCGGACTATATCGCTCCGCTGATGGATGAAACCGAAACCTTCCCCGCCGTTGCGCGGGCAGTTGCGTTACAGGCTCAGAAAGATGGTGTGGCGCGCATTACTCTTTCCGGAGATGAAGTTTATGCCCAGGCAAAAAAGGGCATCGACGAAGCGCGTGCGTTAACAGAGAAACTGCTTGAGGAAAAGTTTATCCCGGAACCCACCCCCGATATGCTTGAAATCTGCCTTGAAAAGGCAATCCGCCAAGTAAAAGCGGGATAGAAAGCTCGATTCGCCGAATTCGATTTAAGGATTGACCCGCAACAAGAGGCGCGGAAAAAACTCGGGCGCAGGACGAGACAATCATAACGCAATACGCATTACTCATTACGCACTACGCAATACGCAATACGCTTTACGCAATACGCATTACGCATTACGCATTACTCATTACGCATTCTCGATCATTCAACTTCGCTGGGAGAGGCTGTTTTTTCCTCGTCTGATTTTTTGCGATGCCTCGCGGCAAGCACTTCCTCTATTTCCAGTCCGGTCAGCTCAGAGACGGCCTTAAAGAGTGCGTTAAAAACAAAAATCATAATCGCCATCACCGGCACCAGAATCACCACATTGCTCAAGCCGGTCATTTTCCCCAGCTCAGCGGCATATTCCGCCGAACCCTCATCACTCCGGAGCATCATCTTCGCCAAAAAATAATTTAACACCGACGAAACAAACATGGACGAAGCAAATCCCCATGTAAGTCCAACCAACCGTTTTTCAAACCGCTCCACGTTGCCCTTTCCCCGCAGCGCATTCCACAAACGCTCTACATCAAAAACGGCTTCCGAGAGCATGAGTTTCTTAATCAGCGGGAACGGGGTTTTCAGCGA
>JAAYDL010000339.1 GCA_012729265.1 Lentisphaerota bacterium
GGTTGAAGATAACCATCGTCCTAAAAAAGTCGCATTGACCGCCGTAATGCGGAAATTAATTATCGCCGCGAACTCAGCCGTTAAAAATCCTGATTTTTTGGTTGTCGTTTAACACCGTTGCTTCGTGCCTTCAGCGTAGCGGGTGGTGAAAATAAAACTGAGGGTGAATGGATTTTAGGCAGAATGATGAACCGCTCCTGCGTCGCTATTGAACCGAGCCTTCAGCTCTATTTGCATTCGCAAATTATTTATCACTACGTTTTCAGCCTTTGGAAATTATTTTCGCTTCAGGCCAAAGGGGGTGAAAAAATGATTGTGGACAAGATGATTATACCCGATGTGCACCCGAATTATTTTGTCCTAATCATTCTGTCAAAATAGCTCTACCCCAATCATTCTATGGAACGATGTTGAGAGGCCAAGACCTCGTGGCAATCTTACTCCCCGCCCTTTCGCGTAATTTCGGGTGTTTCACAGTCAATCTCCCCGGTTCTCGTTTTTACGCGATGAGAACGACGCGTCTCCGGCGATGCAACTTTTCCCCCAGTCACCCTGTGCCGAAAACAGCAACAAGATGCGCCCAGACGATTCATCCTCCGTGCGAAAATTGCGTTCGTTTAACCCACTGAAACTGCGGGCTTGTAAAACAAAGGGAAGAAACTAACCTTGGGTACTTTTGGAAGGCCATCTCCGCATTAACACGAAAAAATCCAGTCTGATGCATTATTTTGTTCCGCATCGCTTTGCGATTGCGGCCACGGCGCTTTGCGGTCTGCTGACGGTATGGAGCAGTCTGACGCTGCCCTACATCATGCGGCTCGTGATTGAAGATCTAGAAAACGAGACGCTTACCCCCGAACGGCTCTGGCGGCGTATCGGCCTCTTCATCGCAGTGGGCACTGTGGCGATTATCTTTTCACGGCTGATCCGAAAAATCCCGTTGAAGCTTTCGCACATGATTGAATATGAGCTGCGCAACGATCTTTTTGAACATCTGACGCGGCTCGACCAATCGTTTTACCGCCGCGAACGCACCGGCGATCTGATGACCAAACTCTCGTCGGACATTAATATTATCCGCGATGCCATCGGCCAAGGTCTGCTTCAGGGCTCGCGGACACTGATTGCGCTGATCTCCGCTGCAGTGGTTATGCTGATGACGGATCGGCAGCTCACCGAAATTATATTTTCTATTTTTGCACCGATGTCGCTCATCTTTTTTCTGGTGCTTCGGTTTCTGCGTCGTCATCAGTTGGCCCTTCAGGAGCATGTTTCCGAGGTTTCGAACTATTGTCATGAGACCTTTTCGGGCATCCGCTGCCTGAAAGGGTTTGCCCTCGAACGCCGGCGTAACAGCGACTTTGAAGCGCTCAACAGCGAGCTCATTCGTAAGACCATGCGGATGCAGCGCTCGCGTCAGCTCCTCTGGCCGTTTGTGGACTTTTGCTTCAGTGTCGGCACCATCCTCACCTTCATTGTCGGAGGAAAGCGGATTATTGAAGGAACGTTGACTATCGGAACACTGATGCAGTTTATCCAATATCTTGCCTTTCTCCGCTGGCCGCTACTGGCGCTGAGCTTTGTCACAAGCATGGTCCAACGCGGAAAAGTCAGCTGGATCCGTGTGAAAGATATTCTCGACACTCAACCGGAAATTGCCGAACCGAACGCCGAGGCCCTCCCCTCCGAAAAACCGAAAGCCTCCATCCGCTTCCGCAATGTTGATGTGGAAATCGGCGGACAACGGTTGCTTAAGGAGATTAATCTGGATATCCCGATGGGCACCACGCTGGGGATTACCGGACCTACCGGCAGCGGAAAGACGCTGATGACCTCGCTGGTCGCCCGCCTGCTGGATCCCACTCGGGGCGAAGTTTTGCTCGACGGAAAGGATCTTCGCACGCTTCCGCTCCGTGCGCTGCGCGGCATGATCGGCTATGCTGCGCAGGAACCTGTTCTCTTTTCCAGAACGCTGGAGCACAATATTGGATTCGGCATCGACGATCCCGATATGGGCACTATCGGATGGGCCGCCGACATTGCTCACCTGCACGGCGACATTGAAACCTTCCCCGACCGCTACCAAACCATTCTCGGCGAGCGCGGTGTAACGCTCTCCGGCGGCCAGCGCCAGCGCACCTCGATCAGCCGAGCCATTGCCCGACGTCCGGACATTCTGATTCTCGACGACGTGCTCTCCGCCGTCGATACGCAGACCGAGGCCGCCATTATGAAAAAACTCCAGCCCGTTATGGCCGAGCGCACCACCCTTTTTGTCAGCCATCGCGTTTCCACGCTCCGCTATTCCGACGAAATCGTTGTGATTGAAAACGGACGAATTACGCAGCACGGCACCCATGAGGAGCTCATTCAGGTGCCCGGCTACTATGCCGAACTCAACACCATGCAGCAATTGCAGGAAAAACTGGAGGCGGACGAATGAAGATAGCCAAACGTCTCCTCGCATACGCCCTGCCCCACTGGCGCGGCCTCCTGTTTTCGCTCGCGCTGATTCTCAGCATGACCCTGCTCGTCAACGGTCTTCCGCTGATTCTTCAGCGCATGACCGATGACTGTCTGGTCGAAGGGACCGTATCGGCGGCAGAGCGAATCCGTAAGCTCTCCTTCCTCGGCCTCATTTATCTGAGCTTCGCTGCTCTGGGTCACCTTATCCGCTACATTCAATCGCTCCTCACCGCATGGATTGGACAGAAAATCATTTATGATCTGCGGCTCGACATCTTCCGAAAAGTCCTGCGTCTGCATCAGGGCTTCTTCGACAAAACCGCCGTGGGCACTCTGATGTCGCGCGCGACCTCCGACATTGAGCGGCTCCAGCATTTTGTTACCGAAGCGGTTGTCGGTTCCATCGCCGACCTCGCGATGCTCTTTGGTATTATGGGCTACATGATTTACATGAGCCCACTCCTCTCCATCTCCATCTTTGCTACATTGCCGATTCTCTTTACCGCCATGGTCTACATCAACGCGCGCCTGCGCAACGCCAACCGCGACATCCGCGACCGCCAATCGCGCATTAACGCCCTTGTACAGGAAGACTTGACCGGCATGACCACCATCCAGCTCTTTAACCGCGAGGCGCAGGCACAGGAAGAATTTGTTCAGCGCAACCAAGACCTACGCTCGGCCTATTTTGACGAAGTCCGCTGGTTCAGCCTCTATTTCCCCACCGTCGAAATCGGTCAAACCCTCTCCATCCTCATCACCCTCGCCGTCGGCGGCTTTGCCATTCTGAATGGTTCCACCTCCATCACGCTCGGCACATTCATCGCCTTCCTTGCTTACGTGCAGAGCTTTTTCCATCCGCTCGGCTCCCTTTCCGATAAGGCGGGCTCCTTCCAAGTCGCTCTCGCCTCCACTGAGCGCGTCTTTGCGCTGCTCGACACCGAAGAAAAAATTCCCGAACCGGAATCCCCGGTATCGCCCGAACGGATCGCCGGCACCATCGCTTTTAACAATGTCTGGTTTGCCTACAACGACGAAAACTGGGTGATCAAAGATCTCTCCTTCTCCGTCGAACCCGGCCAAGTTCTCGCCGTCGTCGGTGCCACCGGTGCAGGAAAAAGCACCATTATTAATCTCATCGGCCGCTTCTACGACATCCAGCGCGGCTCCATCACCATCGACGGCGTCGACATCCGCCAATTCGCTAAAAACGAACTCCGCTCCCGCCTCGGCTATGTCTTTCAGGATCCCTTCATCTTTACCGCGTCCATTGCCGACAATATTGGACTCAACACGCCCGGCGTTTCACGCGATGATATTATTTGCGCCGCCCGCACGGTTAACGCCCACGGCTTTATTGAAGCCACCCCAAACGGTTACGACACGATCCTCAACGAACGCGGTGCCGGCCTTTCGCTCGGACAAAAACAGCTCCTCGTCATGGCGCGGGCACTGGCACAGAACCCTGAACTGCTTTTTGTTCTCGACGAAGCCACCGCCAGTGTCGACACCGCCACCGAAATGCTCATCCAGGATGCGCTCGGCAAACTCATGACCAACCGGACCAGTATTGTGATTGCGCACCGGCTCTCCACCATCCGCAACGCCGACCGCATCCTCGTCATGCGCCACGGCCAACTCGTTGAACAAGGTACACACAACGAACTCATGGCGAACGACGGCTACTACCACCAGCTCTACGAACTCCTGCTCCACAGCCCGGAGTGCGATTGAACGGATTCCACGCCTCCTGAGGAGCGAAGGGACATGTGATGTATTTGAACATCACATTAATAAAATATATAGCCTCTGTGTCGCATTGATTTTATGCATTATTACTGATGAAAACGAACGAGATGCCCCCCTCCGGATGCCCGGCGGATAGCCGAGAGTATACTTTTTTTTGTGACAACATAATCGCCATACCGATATTTAAGCTCCTTAAGTGCTTTCCCTTCAGCATTATCAATCAATGTCGAGATCTCATCCTCTGTTTTAGCAATGTTAGCTGCATCAGATGACAAATTATCGAGAACAACCAAAGCAACGTACGCATAATACGTAATTGCCGCATCCGTAATTGTAAATAATGGATTCTGTTTATCAAATACCGTCTCAACATCATCCGAAAGAGGTATATACCCAAAGATATCAATTGGAGAAGGATCTGATCCAAAGTAGCTGGCGATTTCTTCAACTCTTATTATATTGTCTTTTGAAGAAAACTCAAACGACTCTACAAAGGAACCACTGTACTCAGACAATATGACAGAAAGCCAATAATTAGGTTTCATCACATCTTTTTCAGTAAACTTTAATAGTGATTTAGCCTGCATCGCCGATATTTTTCCATTTATTCTGCGAGATAACACCTCATCAACAATCACTCCGTATATTGAATGCTGGAGAACCAGATTTCCAATAGCGTTACCACGACCTAGATACTGTTCTATGATGTAAAGATTCTGGATCGAAGACTCCAATTGCTCATATGAAGACTCCGGAAAACATTCACTCTGAACCTTTATTTCATTTAGCAATTTTTTCCCAAAAAATCTATTATATGTGTTTTCTTCTATTTGATTCTCAGCTAATACACATGCATTTGATGAATAAATGTACAGCACGTCTTCCGCAGGTAGTTTTTTAATTTCACGACATAGTTCCTCTATGCCTCCTGCATCTAGCGCCTCAACAAGATTCGTTACACTAGGCGAGGCCTGTGCATAAGTATTTAATAGAAGTATGATAGTCATTAACGGAATACATCTAACAAATTTCGTTGCACCAACGCGGTTTTTTGTCTTACTTTTAATGTGTGTTTTCATAATTATTTCCTCTTGGCTAAGGCTGTATGTCTGGCAGAAACGACGGATTCGTATAATGTTCAAAAAAAATCACCTCAACAAGGAATATTCCACCTGCATTGCGCCCTATCTTTCTATCGTAGCCAATTTGACATATTGCAGCTGATCTCGCAGGTTCCGACGCTTCGGTCCCATCCGGTTCATAGAAACCCGGAAGATCCGGGGCTCATGTGGCTAAAGAAACAGATCCTCAAACCGCTCAACGCACGGGCGAAATACGATAGAGCCCGGCGGCGTGCAGCGACAGTTTCTGACCAAACGACTCTTCAAATTCGCCCAGATCTTTCTGCGCCCACAGATCGCGCACTTCCGCTTTTCCCGTAAACCCGAGGTCCTCAAAATCAACCGACACCAAGCTCTGTTCCGGCTTCAGATGCTTTTCCGGATTGATCAGCACCTTGAACTCCACACGCCCGGAACCGCCGCTGCCTTCGCTCATCATGCCGCGGGCAGTGAAGGTATCGTAGCCCTCGGGCAGCTCAAACTCGACGGCGGACACCGCGTGCGCGCCGATGCCTTCGAGCTGCTCTCCATTCAGGGTGATCGGACGATCATCCACCGTACGGTTTTTTCGCACCTCGCCCCAGCCTGAGCTGGCCACGCCCCAGTTCAGATCCGTCAGTTTAAGCGTTCCCGCCGGACCGGAGACCGTCGGTTCAATCCAAACCGCGTGGTCATAGTAAGCGCCGTTCCCGCCGTCGCCTACAACGAGTACCAGCCGACGAGCGCCATGGATCGGAACCTTGATATCGATCACATCCGACTTCGGCTCTCCGCCGATTCTGCGGCTCGTATACGCCGGCTCCACGGAGAGATCGAACGGATCCTCGTTGCTCTGCGCATTAAAGAACGCCACATATTTATCGTCGCTGCCGGGCACATCGGCAACCCAAACAACCAAATCATCTTCACGCGAAAGCTGACGATTATTAGCGCTCTTCTGATTCACCGAAAGCACCTCGGGGTTTGTGAGGAGCTTGAGCGTAAAATCATCCATCTGTGTCATGTCGGCCCCGAGAATCAGCGGCGAGCGGGCGATACACCACAGGCTCATGCAGGTAATCTGTTCGTCTTGGGTGAACCGCGTTTCGCGGTCAAATTCAACAATCCCGAACGGCAGCATATCCGCATCCGGCCAAGAGCCTTCGGTGCGATACGGCGTCCACTTTTCGAGCCGCCCGAACATGCCGTAAAGCGGCAGCCAGCGATCCCAAAAGTCGTCGGAGATGCGCCACATATTGGCGTGGTTCATCACGTGTTCGCCCTTTTCAATCGGCGTATCGCCGGGCGAAAGACTCAGGATCATCGGACGTCCGCAGTTATCGATGGCCTTGCGGATGGCTTCGATTTCCGCCTGCTGAACCGCGTCATACGGACGGGCAATATCGTCGACCTTGACTAAATCGACACCCCACGAAGCGTACATTTTAAAGAGCGAATCGTAGTATTCCTGCGCGCCCGCCTTGCTCATATCCACTCCAAACATATCGGGATTCCACGAACAGGTGCTGCGCTGATTGGCAATATCCGCTGCGCGGACATCCGTTCCGAGAATCGGCGTATTTTCACGCACGGCCTGTTTGGAAATCCCTCGCATCATGTGAATGCCGAACTTGAGTCCTTTGGAATGGACATAGTCCGCCAGCGGCTTGAAGCCTTTCCCGTCGGACGTAGAGGGAAACTTGGTCAGCGCCGGCGTAAGGCGGCTGTATTCATCCATCTGAAGCGTTGCACCGGGCGTGTAAGAATGCCCCTTCGAATTCGGCTCGTACCACTGAATATCCACCGTCAGATAGGTCCAGCCGTACGGCTTCAGGTATTCCGCCATCGCATCGGCCTGCGCCTTGGTTTGCGCCTCCGTCACCGTCGTGCCGAAACAGTCCCAGCTGTTCCAGCCCAGCGGAGGGGTCTCCGCCCACGACCGAAACTCCGACTCCGCAGAAACAGATCCAACCGCCAGTGCGACCGCCAACAAAACACCCGATTTTTTAATCATAAACCCCATTCCTCCCCGCTTTTTAGTGGACGTTCCAGCCCACCATTATTTTACAAACTTCCAGTCATATAGATTGAGAAGGTAACCCGAACCGCCCGTAAATTTAAAGTAAACATCGTGCTGACCTTTTACGCCGTTCAGCGTACAGGTTGTTACAACCCACGACTGCCAACCGCCGGTATTCCCCACCGTACAGGTTCCAACCGGTTTTCCATCGACACGGTCGAGATAGATTTCAATCGTACCGCCGTCGGTTGCGGAAGCCACGCGCAGCTCCACCGTCTTTACGCCGGCACCAAAATCCAGTGCGTTAAACGAAACCCAGTCGCCGTTTTCAATATTGCAGACATTGTCTCCGCCTTCGGAACAGCCTTCGATGCTGATCCCGCGCTGCGCATTATATTCATCCGCCTTGTTCGTCACGAATGGATCACGGTATGAGGCCGAACAGATGATTGTCGCATTATTTACGGTGCCCAGCTTTCCTTTATACTGCACACGAATCAACGTCTGCCCTTTATCCAGCGCAGTAACCACCCCATCCTTTACAGAGGCAATTTCCGAATTTTCTGAACGGCAAATCACTTGATCGCTTACATCTTCCGTATGACCGTCCATAAAGACCGCCTGCACCGAAAATTTCTCAGAGGATCCAACCACCAAATTCATTTTCGGAGCACTGACAACCAGTTCCTTTGCTGTAAACTCGCTCTTCAGATCCTTGGTCATAACGAGAACATCATCCGACTTGTCGGCAAATTCAGCAGTGATCATTGTTTCGCCGGACACCTTGCTGGAGATCACAGCCTTGTCCACAGAAACAACGTCCGTATCTCTGACGGTAATTTTTGCGCGCTCCGTCACATCCCGGCTCGTACCGTCAGAATAAACCGCAGCCACGTTGAGCTTCGAGGTTCCCGCTTCTCCGGCCTGGATATCAATCTTATAGCGACTCACCGAAGCATCAATCGCGATCAGTTTGGCATCAGCGTTCTTCTTTGAAAACTCCCACCAGTCCAGCTTGCACAACTCAGCGGCGGCCTCGCCCTTAAAGACCAGATAGAGGTCGTGCTCTCCCTCTGCGCCGCTCACCGCAACGGTTTCCTTTTTCCACTCGCCGGCGGTGTAGCCGACCGAAAGCGTTCCGATTTGCGGACCGTCTACCGAATCGAGGTGCAGTTCAATGGTTCCTCCGCTGGAAGCTCCCGGTTTGGTTCCACAGGCCACCGAAGCGGAAAAAGCTGCGGCACCCGCGCCGAAATCTACACCCTGCACCTTGATGAATGCGCCGTCGCGAGAAGGATAAACATTCATTCCACCTTCGGAGCAGGGTTCCGATTCCATCCCTTCGCTCCATGCGATCGTCTCTCCTTCAACGCGGGCATAGGGATTGAGCGCTTCAACCTGATCAACCTGATCGGCCTCCTCCCACCAGGGCAGTTCCTGAATGGTGCCGTCCGGATTAAACTTCAGCTCTGCAACACAGACCGAACGACGTTCGTGATGGGTTTCGGTGATGGAAAAGTTTAGTTTAAAGTTAAACCCGAAAACGTAGGTTTTCCCCTTATAGTCAATGATTCCCGGATGATTTCCAGAGGAACGACTATCCGGACGCATAATGTAGCCTCCAAAATCCCAAGGCCCTTCTGGACTGTCACTCATGGCATAGCCTATACCTTCCGGGCAGCAAGTTGCCGCATAAGCCATGTAGTATCGATTATCACGCTTGTAGAGCCAAGGCCCTTCCTGAAAATGGTACGGATCCGGTTCACCTTGCACCTTGGCGATCGAAGGATCCTTAATGACCTCTCCAGAATAGGAAATCATGTCTTCGTTGAGCTTCACATACCACATATTGGGATTGCCCCAATAGAGATAGGCCTGCCCATCGTCATCAATGAAGGGAGAGGGATCGATAAATCCGTTTTCCGGCCCGACAAGCGGCTTGCCGATGGCATCTTTATACGGTCCCAGCGGACTGTCCGCCACCGCGACTCCAATCACGTTTTTGGGCCAACCCTGCACACTGACCGGCGCATAAAAATAAAACTTACCGTTGCGCTCGATCGCCTGCGGCGCCCAGGCATCATTCGATTGGACGGCCCAGGGAAATGTTTTAAGCGAGGCGATGGTACCGTGATCCGTCCAATTCACCATATCCGTTGAGGTATAGCACTGCCAGTCCTTCATCAGGAAACGGCCCATACCGGGTCCGGCGTCATCTTCGTCGTGACTGGTATAAAGATACACCACGCCGTCGTGAACAAACGGAGCCGGGTCCGCCGTAAATTTGGTCTGCACAATCGGGTTGGACGCCATGCAAACCGAACCCTGAATAACCACTGCGCCCAATAAAGCGCTCAAACCACGCTTATACACTTTTTGATCCATCATCATTCTCCCTCTTTTATGTTAAAATTGAACCTGAACCGGCTTGCCGGTATATTTGATCGGCTTCACGCCGCTCGTTGCCGTTTCAATCCCTGCATTCTGTTCCGGCAACGCCAGCACCACATTCAGCTCGCGCTCCTTCACCATGCCAGCGAACGAGCCGCTCCGCGGGCCGATCGACAGCGTTTTTGCCGCATCGTCCCAAACCAAGTCGTATGTGGCATATTCGCCTTTCTCATAGTCATAGGTTTCGTTGTCGTCCTCATAGATCGTAAAGCTCGCGTCGGCTCCCGGATAGATGCGGATTTCATACGGCGCATCCGGTTTCTCCGTGGCATACTGCATCACCGGCCCCATCGGAACAATCGATCCGGCACGGATGTAAAGCGGCATAATATTAAGCGGACAATCGCGCGTGACCGTCTGGCCGCCCCCGAGGGGCTGATTGTTCCAAAAATCAAACCAGTTTGCCCCTTGCGGAAGATAGGTTTCATACGCAAGGTTAAGCTTATTCTTAGCCTCCTCAAGGTCGCGCATATCCGCCGGCGTGCGCCAAGCCAAACGAAGCGCGCGTTCGCCGGCCCCCTGATAGAACTCCAGCTTCAGCGAAACCTTCTCGCCCTTTTTTAGGGTAACCATCGTATTCTTATAGCGCACCGCACCCGAGTTCCAATCTTCAATCACCTTCTTACCATCAAGGAATAGGCGGAACCCATCGTCGCCATCGATGCCAATTTCATATTCGCCCGACTCCGGAGCGATCAGAAAACCTTCCCAGCGTGCAGAGAAGTTATTGAATCCATCCAGCCCACCGGGCGGTCCGGCCAACGGCGGCCCCGGCCAGTCATGATCCACATTCTTATCAAGCAGCGTGTCCTTGGGCGTATCAAAGTTCACTCCCGAAAAATACTGCACATCCAGCCCCCGTTCACCATCAGTCGATCGCAAGTTTTCAGTCGGTATGGTGGCCGGTGGCATGTTTTCAGAGACGGCCATAGATCGCGTCACCGGATGCACCAAAAACGCCGGACCGAACATAAACTCATCATTCATATTCCGGGCAACAGCATCATCTGGAAAATCCATGGGGAACGCGCGCATCAGGGTGTACCCTTCGCTCGTCACCTTCCACGCCTGACTATAGATATACGGCATTAGGCGATAGCGCAAATGCGTGATATCGAGCAGGGCCTGATACATTTCCGGGTCCAACTCCTTAAAAATATAGGGCTCGCGCTCAATGTTGGTGCCATGCACGCGAAAGATCGGATTAAACGCACCAAATTGGTACCAACGCGCAAACAGCTCCCGATACGTGGCATTCTGCTCACCGCCGGGATAGTTATTCACAAAGAATCCGCCGATGTCTTGAGTCCACCAAGGATTCCCAGACATGGTCACCTGAAGCCCGCCCGCCATCTGCGACTTCAGCGTATCCCAACTCGCAAATGAATCACCAGACCACGAAGCCGCCGCATATCGCTGCGCGCCAGCCCAAGCCGAACGCGTTAACGTAAAGACGCGCTTATTATTGATGGCACGCTGGCCCTCATACGTTCCCTTGGTTGTCACCAGCGTGTATGGATTCAGATAGCGTGAAAAATCACCCATGGCATTCATACCCAGATTCTTAATATCCCGCGCCACTTCATTCTGATCCCAGCAGGCCGTTCCCACTTCCACTTCCGTGCCATCCATCCAGAGCGCATCCACGCCTTTAGCAAAGAGCCCATCATTGATATGTTTAAAATAAATCTCCCGGCCCTTTTCGCTGAACGCATCATAAATGCGTGCCTTCTGGGAAATCCAGTGCAGCGGTTCAAAGCGCAGACCATATTGATCCAGCTCCTTTGCCAGCGGGGTATCGTTTCCGACCGACGGCCAAATGGAGATCATCAACTTCATGTCCAAATCATGAATTGCCTTTGCCATGCCCTCCGGATCTGGATAACGCTCCTGGTTCCAGATCATGCCGCTCCACGTGCCATCCTTATCCGATCCCCAGTACTGCCAATCCTGTACGATGTAATCGAGCGGAAACTGCTCCTTACGGAACGTCTGCGCCACCTCAACAATACGCGCCTGCGTCTGATAACGCTCCTTGCTCATAAAGAGCCCCATCGCCTGCTTCGGATACATTGGAGCATCCCCCGTCAACGCACGATAACTCGCAATGACTTCGTCCTGATCCTTGCCCGCAAAGAAATAATAGTCCACTCCACCCGGAGCACTCTCGGCCCACAATCGCGCACCGTCTTGATCATCCTTAAAACGCATCACAGAATACGTGTCCCACATAATCCCGTAGCGTTCAGAAGAGAGAATCATCGGAATAACAATGCCCAGATTCGTTTGAATCATCCGCACTTCCTGACCGCGACGATTAATGCGCGACGACGCGGAATCAATATATCCCAGACCATACCACCCCTCGTCGGGTTTCAGCGTAAAGGTATTCGCCGCCTCATAAGTCGGAGCGCCGGAAATCTCCACCTGCTTAATTTCGCTTGGCTGGTCGGCGCGCTCCTTTGTCAGCAGCTTTCCATCTGCATCCAAAAACGTAAGCGCACCGCTCGTAGTATCCACCACGATCTGCAAATGGTCTGAAGTAATCGAGAGATCGTCACCGGACTCACTTACCTTATAAGGAACCGATGCAGGTTGGCCAATCACCACAATACTCGGGTGCTCCCAATAATTCTGACCCAGATTTTCATTCACCCGAACCGTCGTCGGACCATAGAAAATAACATTCTTCACCTTATCGCCAACCCGAAGCTGAACTCCGCTCTCCAGTTCAACATACGAAAACCCTGCCTGATCGCCCCTCGTCACAGCAACCAAATGCCCATTTTCATCCAGCCCCGACGGTGCGGCCGCTGCGTTTCCGGCGACTCCCCCAATCATAGATAAAGAAATCAGCATGTAGCGCAGTAGCTTGCTGCGTAAATTACTACAGTGGAATCGGTTCATTTTTTAATCCTCCTATGTAAACATTCCCCCAAAAGCCCATACTACCCAAAGTTAGACGTATATAAAGAGGTGTTATTCGTCAGCATATCCGGCCAACTTTTTCCCCGATGCGCAGGAAATAAATCAGGGATTACCCATCAGCGATTCGGCTTCCAGAAGGAGAATGCGGGCGGCAACCCAGTCCCACCAGAATCCTTCTGTATTACTACCCACCTCAACGACACGTGACAAACCGTAGGGCAAGCCTGTTGCGATCATATTTTTACCCGATTGAAGCTGATCGAGCGATTCCTCGACCGATCCTGCTTGATACAGCGACATGGCCAGAATGATATGATCCATAGCGGCTCTCGAAGGCGTTGAATCTCTGGACATGAGGTTTTCCCGTGACCATGATGCGGCATCTTCATAATTTCCCAACCGGTACTCCAGCAAGGCGAGCGCCCAGACTCGCCAAGCGTGGAGATAGGCATCCCACGTCGACCAGATTCGAACATTGTCTACAGATTGGCGGAGAATATCTCCGAGCGGTTCCAAGGCATCCAAAAGTGATTCATCGCACGGCAGAAGTGCGCATATCTTAACGACCTGTTCTGCGGCGATAGGGTTCTGGGTCTGGCCAAAATGGTCGATGGTTTCCCAAACAAAGCGATGATAGCCATCGATGTCGCCCGCCGCCACCAGAGTAGGCGCCACGCAAAGCAGACCACGCGTGGCCTCGTCAGTCAGATCAGACTTATCAACCTGAACGGCACGTGCAAACTTAAGCATATGCCCGGCTCCTTCCGGCCACAGTCCTTTTTCCAGATTCCAGTCCGCGAGATCCAGAAATACATTTCCGGCCTCCAACGACGGCTTGATGACGGGAAGATCGACACCTTCCACCATCTGTTCCGCGTCCTCATACTGTTCGCGGTTCAGCAGAACGGCCGCCATGGCAATCTTTTCACGAGCCTCCGCCTCCATGCGCAGTCTTGCCTCGCTCTGCCGCGCCTCCTCCGCCAACCGTTCGGCGGCGACGGCGCGGCTGCTACGGCAAGCCCGATGCGCCTAAATGCGATGCGGCAGAACTCGTCACCGACGGACTGCCCTCCTACGACAGCGCCGTCGTTGCCTACAACACTGCAGCCATCGAAAAAGGAGGAGCAGGCATCCTCGAAAAACGCACCGTCATCGGCCTGCAGAACCTCGACCCCGAAAGCGAAGCCTATCGCGAATACAAGCAGCTCGTCGAACGGCTCAACCGCACCTACAAGTTCCACACCCGCCCAAGGGCCGGGTTCAAGGATTTCGACGGAGCCTGCGCGCTCACCACCCTCTTCGTGGTCTACTACAACTTCATGCGGCCCCACGGAAGCCTCGGGCATAAACCACCCGTCGAGCTCGAATGCCTCAAAGACAAGAAGCTCTATCCCGACCAATGGGTCGAGCTGATCCGGCAGGCCGCCTGATCAATCAATAATCCAGATGTCAAAGAACACTCGCAAGACCCAGATCTTGCGCACCATCCGCCCCGCTGTGCATTGAACGCATCAACCGGCGTGAAAAACCATTCTCTTTACCTCGCTCAACCCAACCGACCCCAATAAAAAGCCAAACTTCAACGCGCGTTACTACATTCTCATCGACCTGCTCGGGAACTCATCCATCCTTTTCATAGAATTTTTGACAGAACCCAACTAAACAAACTGATCTCAAATACAGCGGCCAGCCATCCTGATGACCGTATAACGAAGTTTGTAACCCACAACAAAGCAATCGCTCGACGGGGTGAGGAAAAATCATCTTATTACTATCCTCATGTTTATGTCCAAACGAGCGGCTAATCTTCTAATCGGCGCTGTATTCAAAATAATCAAACACCGCTTCCTCTTCACATTCAGCGCCGTTGACTGTGGCATAAAAACCAACATAGATTCCCGTAAAGCCGCCAATGGTTTCTGTGCTCAGGTAACGCGCCTCCACGCTTTCAAGCTGCTTAAACGCATCATTCCCCTGTGCATAGGCAAAATTGAGGCGCTGGCGCGCGCCCTGAATCCGAAGTTTTACAGGCCCCGGTCGCAGAACAACCTCTTCGGTTTTATAAACCACCGATCCGAATTTCAGCTGCACATAAAGCACCCGGGAATCACCGGATTTTTTGACGCGAAGATCAAAATGCTGACTCTCATGGAGCAGAATAAAGCCCGCCTCTTCATTTTCCTTCGCGGGGTTAAAATTCATCGTCGTTTCGGCCGTAAAATCATTACTCTGAATCCGGCGGCCAATGAATGCGGGCGAGCCGCGTTCGCCGATACGCTGCGGCTGTCCTTTGATGCGCAGCGCGCCGTCGCTGATCGTATAATAGTCGGTCGGGATACGGATAAAGTTCCACTCGAGACCCAGCTTTGTACCCTCAAATTCATCGCGCGGAGATTTGGTTGGAAAGGGTTCCAGCGGCAGCGTCGGCGTTCTCATGTCGATAGTAACGGTTCCGTTTCCATTGATGGTCGGCCAAGCATATTTTGCCCAGTTGACCGGCACCAGACAGGTTTCACGTCCGAGAATATGGTGGACGGGATAATCGACGACCTTGCGGTAGCCGTGGCAGACCATCCACCAGGAGCCGTCGTGGGCCTGAACCATATCGGCATGGCCGACGCCCTGAATCGGATTCCCCTGCGCTGCGGCGTTTGCGTGCGCCAGAATCGGATTCGCCGGATTCTCCGTGTAGGGGCCCCATATCGTGTTGCTGCGCGCAATATTTTCGCAGTGCGCCTCTTCGGTTCCGCCTTCGGCGGCCATCAGATAGTAATATCCATCTTTTTTATAGATGTGCGGCCCTTCGGCATAACGGCCGCCGGTCCCCCACCAAACCTTCTTGCCTTCGGTCAGACGTTTGCCGGTTTTTACGTCGATTTCGTACAGATAAAACTCCGACGACATGGCGTAAACCTTTCCATCGTCATCAAAAAACAGATCCGGATCAATGCCGGGAAGATCGATGGCCATCGGGTCAGACCAAGGTCCGGCAGGATCTGAGGCGGTCATATAAAAGTTACCCATCCCGTTGATGTCGGTGGTGATCATGTAGAAGGTTCCTTCGTGATACCGAATCGTGCAGGCATAAATATTCATGCCCTGCGGAAACTGCTCCTTACGATGAATGCAGTGACCGATCAGCTCCCAGTTGACCAAATCCTTACTGTGATACACCGGAATGCCCGGAAAATATTCAAAGGTGGACGTCACCAGATAATAGTCTTCCCCAGCGCGGCAAATGCTCGGATCAGAATGAAAGCCAGGAATCACCGGATTATGATAGGTGATCGGCTCGGCCGGATCAGGCTTCACCGCGAACGGATTATCATGTACTTGTGCACCGGAAACAGCGCCCCACAATGCTAGTAACGAAATAATGGCGATCTTCTTCATGTTGTTTTCTCCCTACAACCGGCTCTGCAAGAGCCTCTACTTTTTACTAAACCGAACCGCAGCGCCGCCGCCGGGAGCGAGCTTCAGGCTCAACGTGTCCATTGCCGTGACCGTCTTCTTGGAAATGGTCACCTGATCTGCCTTGTTCTGCCAGGTAATCCCGTCTGCGTCCGCATAGATTTCGGCCGTATATTCCGCGCCCTCATCGAGAAACGAGAGGGAAACCTCAAAGCTGCGCGGATCTTCGTTGGTCAGGCTGCCCAGATACCAATCGTCGCTGTAGCGGTCTTTCCGCACGGTCGTGATATATTCGCCGATCTCCGCATTCAGCACTTGGGTATCGTACCAATCAACCGGCACATCCTGTAGGAACTTAAATGCAGGGTGGTCCACATAGTTTTCCGGAAGATCGGCCAGCATCTGGATCGGGGAATAGAGTACGACATACAACGACAGCTGTTTGGCCAGCGTGGTGTGCACATCGCGTCCCGGATAGCCCTGCGAGATTCCGACATCAAAAATGCCCGGCGTAAAGTCCATCGGACCGCTCAGCATGCGGGTGAACGGAATGGTGGCCGTGTGCGACGGCGGGTTGCCCTCGCTCCATGCATTATATTCTTGGCCGCGCGCGCCCTCGCGCGACATCATATTCGGATAGGTCCGTCGCTCGCCGGTGTCCTTGATCGGCTCATGGAAGTTGACCGCCAACTGATACTCCGCCGCCTTATTGAGCACTTCGCGGTAATAATTCACGCCGAACTGACCGTGGTGCCACTCTTCCATATTGAGCCGCGAGCCGACTTGGCCGATCTTGATATCGTGCATACCCATGGATTTATACAGCGCCATGCCGGCATCGATCTGCTTGCGGTAGTTGATAATATTGGAGCCGGTCTCGTGATAGCCGATAATACTGACCCCCTTTTCGCGGGCATAGTCGGTGACTTTCTTGAGATCAAAACCGTCGGCCTCGTCGGTAAAGCTGAACATATGCATGGCATTTTCATACCATGCCTCCGTCCATCCCTTATTCCAGCCCTCAATCAAAAGATGGTCGATGCCCAGCTTCTCACAGTAATCGATGTATTCCATCGCGTTCTTGGTGGTCGCGCCCTGCTTTTCACTTTCCCAAAAGGTGTATTTTCCAATGTGCATGCCCCACCAGATGCCCAGATATTTATGCGGCTTGATCCACGAAGTATCCTCCAGAACCGGTTCATCGTTCAGATTCAGAATTAGGTAGGAAGTAATCAGTCCGCCGGCGTCTTCCGAAATCTGAAGCGTACGCCACGGCGAAATAAACTCGCCCGTCGTCTTCACTCGGTCTCCATCGGCCCACGGAATCAGATCCGCCTTCAAATGCGCTCCGTCCGTATGCGCCAGCGCCATGCCGGCAAAATCAACCAAACGCGCTTCGTGAAAGCTGAGGTACAGTCCGTTGTCGCTCTTGATGGTCAACGGCGTGTGCACTTTATCCAGTTCACTGACCTTCGACTTCGTCGTCAGATATTCATAGCGGTTGTCCTGATACGCACCGATCCACCAAGCCTCGCCATCGGCGGAGAGGTTGAATTCGGTCAGCTCGCCCATAATCACCAGATCGCATTCGCCCTGCTGAGGATAGAGATAGCGAAAGGCAATGCCGTCGGCGAACGCGCGGAATTCAATATTGAGCGTACGCCTCTTTCCACCCGTCTCGCGTAGCGAAACCGCCAACTGGTTATACTGGTTGCGAATCTCCTGCTTCTCGCCCCAAACCTGCGTCCAGGTTTCATCCAGACTCGTCACCTTCGCCGATGCCAGCTCCATGGCACCCAGCGAAGCATACCCCGCTTTAAACACAAATCCCATCGCCGACGGATCAATTATATCCTTATCCACTCGGGTCACCTCGTACATGGGTTTGCCTTCCGCCATCCAGAAATGAACGACATTCTTCCCGTCCGGAGAAACCAACTGCAGCACTTCATCGGCAGCTCTTGTCAGTCCGCCGCTGCACAAAAATGCCGTTGCAATCGCGATGCCAAACCCTTTCACACCCAATCCTGTTTTCATTATGCCACCCCAAAACTTACCGTTCATGGATCTAATCAACCGCCAACTTAGTTGAGCGAAACGCTCGCCCCAAACCGTGAAAATCATTCAACTCCATCCACCGCCTAACGTACCGTATACCAAATTTATCTACATCGCTTCCAACCCTTAAAGCGACAACCCGCCTCATCTTCAAGCCAGAAAATTTAAACAAAAGGAAAAATGCAAACCGGTCAGGAGGAAGGTTCCACATCGCAATGTGGCTCTAATCCAACTGTTTGACCCTATTCCATCTGAAAGCATTGGGTCTGGGGAGATTAAGGACTGCTGCGGGTTATGCTTGTTTCCGGGCGGCGGCTGAATTATCTTGGATAGCATTTGGAGGAAGATATGAAGATTCTTGTACTGAACGGCCCTAATCTGAATTTGCTTGGATCGCGCGAGCCGGAAATTTACGGAAAAGAAACGTTGGCGGATATTGAAACCCAACTGCGTACATGCGCCAAACAGCTTTCTGCTGATATCAAAATTGAATTCCGTCAATCAAACTCTGAAGCAGAGCTGATCACATGGATTGGCGAAACGCGGAGAGTATATGATGGTATAATCATTAACCCAGCGGCACTGACGCATACAAGCCTCGGCTTGTACGATGCGCTCAAAGCGGTGTCCGATCTTGTTCCCGCCGTGGAAATTCATTTGAGCAACACGCACACCCGAGAAAAAATCCGTCAAAAAAACCTGACGGCCTCAGCCTGTGTCGGACAGATTATGGGATTCAAAGGCTTCGGCTACACGCTTGCACTCCAAGCATTGATTGAAACCCTCAGCAACCGCCGCTGATTAACGGAAGCATCAAAGCAGATGGATGCAACGCAAGAAGGCGAGGTCCATGAACCTCGCCTTTTCTAAATCTAAAATCACACTGTCAATTTATTTATCGGCCGCGACGACCCCCTTGACCACCAGTCGCACCGCCGCCCCCCATTCCAGGGAAACCACCTTCCATCCCGGGGAAACCACCTTCCATTCCGCCGCCGGGTATCGGCGGCTGTCCAGCGGTGGTTGTAGTCGTCGGCATCGGCGGCTGCGCAGTGTTGCCTGTCATCGTCGGCTGAAAACCACTTTCAAAGCGTCGCGCAGTGGTTGTTGCAGCAGCAGCGGTTGCCGGTCTTGTATTTCCGGCCGCAGGGGTTGTCGTCGTTCGTCCTCGGACGTTGCGTCCTGCATCAGCTGGTGCCGCCCCCAGCTCAAGCGGCACAGTAAGCCCATTATATTCAACATTGGCAATCGAGTTTTCCAAATCAACGCTGATTAATTTAATCCGTATTTGTTGATAATTTTCACCCTCTTCCAAAACAAAACTTTTCGGCTGCCCGGAAACTGGACGCAGAACCTGAAATCCGGCTTTAATGGTTCCTTCGTCTTCAGATTCGAGCAAAAAATTGAGCCGTACCTGTTGTTGCAGATCTTGAACAACCTCAGGGTTCGCGACACCGCCGGGAACGACTATCGGCTCAGCGGCTGTGCCAAAAGGAGCCCGGTCAATAATTGGCTGGTACCGATCTCTTGAATAATCTTCTTGAGCATAAGATGTCGCGGCAATTCCAATAAATAAGGCAAACCCAAAAAATAAAATGATGTGTTTTTGTTCAATCTTCATGATTCCGTCCTCCAAATGATAACTGCATTAACCGGATTTAACGCTACAGGGTGAATACAACGAAAATTTTAGTGAAAATATTGTCTGAGCAGGCGCGCATATTCGCCTGACTATGCCGCCGAATCAACTTGTCTTCTCTGCCGAACACCTTACTCCAACGGCGGCAACACACCTTCAAAAACGAGTTGATCGTCCATCTCCTGCGTCAATGCAACGGGAAGAGGTGGCTGTCCTTTGCGCAAAACATCCATCTGGATCTCCCTGCTCCGGATAAGATTTTCCTCCCTCCGCAAAGCCAGCTCCTCTGGGGACAACTGTACAACCTCCACGGAAACCATCGGCTCCCGATTTGAATTGTTTCCTGTGTTTCGGCCTCGCGCGGGCTGTTTAACCGCTTCCATCGTAAGCGTCATTACGGTTCCACCATATTCCACCGAGGCGGTTGACTCTTTCAGATCAACATCAATCAGCGTTATTCCATTATAGGTTTCGTTGATGGAAATAATTTCGCTCTTCGATTCACCCGGCTGAGGTTTTAAATTCTGGAAACCGGCACGGATTTCTCCATCCGTTTCCGATTTCATGAGAAAACTGAGTCGATACTGACTCTCCAGATTTTGTAAATCGGCATTATTGAAACCGGCGGGCATTTCAGATTCAATTACGACCTCCGCCTTTCCAAACGGCGCACGTTCAATAATGATCTGATAACGCCCTCGACTGTACTCCTGCTCTGCGCAGCAAACTCCGGTAAGTAAAACCAGCGCACCAGCACTAAACCAAAATGACTTAATGGCCCTCATAAATCCACCCTTTAGAAAAGAAATAATCGCCACTGTATTACCAGAAGTCCATGAGCAAAAACGTATAGCAATACCTCAATATTGCGACCGCAGAAAGTTTATGCCTTCACTCGTCGCCCCAACGGAATAGAGAGCGTTCCATTGAAAAACTCGATGATATGCCCTCGTTCAATCAGCCAGCTTAACGGCTGAAGCGCCTCCATCGCTTCTTTTGACTTCGGATCAAACTTCGGATACAGAACTTCCAAGAGATGCTGCCGAGTTGATCCTGGATTCTGTCCCAGAAAATTAAGTACCTCGGCAATGTTCGGAACCGTATCTTCCGGACGAACAGGGTGCGGTTTAATGTGCGTGACAAAGCTTACCTTGCCCGCCTTGAACAGGTGCAGATGCATATGCCTGAATGCCGCCCGCATAGCAAACGACATTGTCAGCGGAAACCGATTTTCCTTCGACCACGCCCGGTGAATCGTGTGCATCAGACTCCGATCCTTCAACTGCTGTGCCGTCCGAGCAGGCATCACCGCACGGTGAACCGTTTCGATAAGCCCGTCTATCGTTTCAGAAAAGGCAAGCTCCGCTCTTCGCCGATCCATAGGCTCCGCCTCGGGATCAGACTTCAGACGATAAACCACCAACTTCCGACTCTCTTCCTTCCATTGTTCAATCAACTCCTCATCCTTAAGCACTTCAATGTTGCGCTTATATTCTTCAAAGGGAATGTGAGCAAAACGGGATTGATGCAGTTCGTTCAGCTTTTCAATATAACTGTGGTGGTTCGGCGGTCCCAACAAAATGCCCGTTATTCGACAACGAGCAACGCCGGGAAAACTTCCGCTGGGCGGATCGCTCAGGGACTCCTCTTCCTCGTAAAAATCGCTTAAATGTTCACCTAAAATATGCAGACGAAGCTCTTCTTCGGAACGACTCACCGTCTTGCACTGCTTACATTGAAAAAGCTTAAACTCGTTGTCTGCCTCAATTTTCACCAAATATCCTTCCGGATCACTAATCAGCAGATTCGCAAGATCCATCAGCGGATACGCCCGGCGCGAATGATGAATCTGTCGAACCAGCGAAGCCAACCGTTTCTGCTCCGGAAGAAAGGATACATCAATCGGAAGCTCCTCAATCGGTTCCCTCTCTCGCAACGGACGGCTTCGCTCATTTCGCTCATGTTGATCCTTTGGATCCCTGCGGGGTGGGCGGGCACGATCATCACGACGCCGTTCCGGTCGAGAGGTCCGGCTCCGCTCGCGGCGTTCTTCGCCGGCGGCGGTCTCTGCCGTATACTCCTTCTGCGCGTAATGACTCTCTCCCGGCGGTTTACGCGCCCATTGAGGTACAAAATTGAGATCCAGAACCAGATCCCGCGAACTCGAGTTTTCACTCTGCATTTTGCTTTTATCTTCCATAATGCCAACCGTGTGTTTATACAATTTGAGGACCGATTCTAGACGATTACTGTCCAAAGAAAAGCCTTAACCCTTACATAGATTACCCATGCCCCCAAAAATACCCATCTTTCTGCACGTTGATATGGATGCATTTTTTTCCTCTATAGAACAGCACGATCATCCGGAATTTAAAGGGAGACCCGTTGTCGTAGGATCGCCGCCCGATCAACGCGGCGTAGTTTCTGCCGCATCGTACGAAGCCCGAAGGTTCGGAATTCACTCCGCGATGCCTTCACGCACCGCCTACCAAAAATGCCGCCACGCCGTTTTTCTTCCCGTCAATATGGCCCGCTACAAAGCGGTTTCCCGCCATATCATGCGCATCTTTGAATCCTACACCCCCCTCGTTCAACCCCTCTCCATCGACGAAGCCTTCCTCGATGTCACTGGTGCACAGCGCCTCTTCGGAAGCGGCTACGAAATTGCAGAAAAAATACGGCGCGACATCCGTGAACAAACCGGACTGACCGCCTCTGTCGGCGTAGCCCCGAACATGTTTCTCGCCAAAATCGCCTCCGATATGAATAAACCCGACGGCCTGACCATAGTTCCATCCGAACAAAGCGCCATTGAACAATTTCTCGCGCCGTTGCCGATCAAACGGATGTGGGGCGTTGGAGCAGTTACACAAAAAAAGCTCCTCTCGTTAGGATTAACCACAATCGGAGACCTTCAGCAATGCGACCCCGCCCGGCTTGAACGAGCCGTCGGACCGCACGCTGCCGCCGTCTTTGCCCAACTGGCACGCGGCATTGATCCGCGCACCATCGAAACGGAGTCCATCGAGAAAAGTATTTCCAACGAAATCACCTTCAGTGAGGACCTCTCGGAGCGCACAGAAATTGAAGCAGCCTATAAGAAGCTTATTGAAAAAGTGGCCTCCAGACTCCGAAAAGCCGGCTTTTACGCGGGAACACTCCATCTCAAAATTCGCTGGAGCGACTTTTCCACCATTACTCGTCAGACCCGCCTCGCTCAGCCCTGCAACGACGACATCACGCTACGCGAAATCGGCATGGAACTGCTCCGCAACCACCTTCAGAACCAACCTGTTCGTCTCATTGGATTCGGTGCAGGAAAACTTCAAACGAGCGACCAGACAAACGTCGCACAGCTCGACCTTTTTGAAATCCCCGACACTACGGCGCATGACAAACGCAAACGCCTCAGCCAAACTGCCGACTCGATAAAACAAAAGTACGGTCCCAACAGCCTCCGCCGCGGCTCAAACCTGAACCCCTCAAACCAACACCCCCAAGAGAGACCCAATGGATAATAGAATCAAACAGAAACCTAAACTCAGGACCCATCATGAATATTAATCTCAAAGGCCAAGCAACCTATCGCGAATATCTTGAGAGTATTAATCTGAAAATTCGACCCGCTCAGTCAATCCGTTGGCCTCTCCGTAGTGCTTTGTATATTCTGGCACTCATCGGACTGTGTTATGGATTTTCAGACGAGGCCGGCATCATCGGTCGAATTACAGCCTCGGTCATCGTCTTTATCGTACTCCTGAAACCCGTCTTTCGCTATATGTTCATCCCGGCAGCTACATGGAAAATATACTCTAAATCCCGAGCGATGGGAGCATCCATTGACGTACAGATCGACGATGAAGGAATCACCTTTATATCGGCAAACGAAAATCAAATCGACAGATGGACGGACTATACCGAAAAAGATGAAGGCAAGCGGGTCATCACCCTTCACCACAAAGATGGACGATGGATCATCTTCCCCAAACGACTTTTTTCCGAGGCGAACGAACTGGCATTCTTCAGGGAGTGTACAGACACGAAAATAAGTCCCACGCCCCATGGAACCGAGCCATAACGATTCATCGGAAGAATGAAAATGGTGCCCCGGAGAGGGTTCGAACCTCCGACCCCAGGATTAGGAATCCGCATTCCCAATATTTCTATAACGTTGCACACGTTGTATTTGTGATTTTTGGAAATTTTCCAATGCAACCAATTTGCAACTTTTCATTGACTTTCTACTCCCATTTTTCATCATGTTGCCACTATGAAAACAAACTCGAAGGCAACGATCAAGAGCGACGATTACGAGGTGCATTACGGATTCAGAATCCGTTTGCAGAACACCAAAGCAGGAAAAAGATACCAAGTTGACCTAGGCCGCAAATCTGGCCGACACGTTCGGAAATCCTTTCCGACATTGCAGGAGGCGCGAAACTGGGCGCATAGAATGAGTATTGAGGCCGACAATAAAGGTATTGCTGCCCTCAGATTCAGCGAAGAACAGAAAACCGATGCCGTTGAAGCCTTGGACACTCTGAAGGAGTTCGGGGTCAACCTACGCACCGCAGCCGCCTTTTTTGCCAAACATCACAAGAAGGTAGATCGAACCAACGGTTTCGGGGCACTTATTGAGCAATACCTCAAAGAACAGCAGGCCCGCACCAATAAAGGGGAATTACGTCCCAGCACCTTTAACGATATGCAGGGGCGGTTAAAACCGTTTCAAGCAAATCTGGGCCATATGGCAATCGATGCGATAGAAGCCCGGGACATTGATCAACTCATGAATGAAATGAGCTTCACGGGGACGAATCGACAGAATTATAAGCGTTATTTGAGCGGGTTTTTTAACTGGGCCGTTCGGCAAAAGAAAACAGGCTCCAATCCTGTAACCGAAACCGAAACCGTCAAAGTCGAATCGCACACGCCGGAAATCTACACCCCGTCGCAGGTGAAAGCTCTTTTCAGTGCTTGCTACAAAGAGGAAAAACCACGCTCCGAACTGATTCCTTTTTTTGCTATAGCCTTCTTTGCGGGGGTACGGCCTGAGGAGATTATGCGCCTTGAATGGAAAGACATTGATCTAAGCCTTGGGGAAATCCATATCCGAGCCGGACATTCCAAAACACGACAGGCCCGCATTGTGCATCTGTCCGACAACCTGAAAAAATGGCTCCTGCAATGTCCACAAAAAGAAGGATCAATCTTTCCCTATTCCGAAACCAGTCTGAAACGGTGGCGCAAAGAGGTACACCAAAAGGCGGGGGTGGAAGTGATTCATGACGGTGCACGACACACCTTTGCCACCTTCTATTTAGCCCTTCACGGACTGGACGACACCTTGCAGGAATTAGGGCACACCGATCCTAAAATGCTGTTCAAGCACTATCGCGGCCTTGCCAAAAACAGGAAAGCCCAAGCCCAGAAGTTCTTTGAAATAGCCCCCGCAACGGGAGAAAAGGTTCTGAAAATTGAAAAGCAGGGGGCCGCATGAGCGAACGAGTCAAACGCTGGGAAAGGAAGTGGGAAGAAGAACAGAAAGCCCGAAAAACCGAAGGTCGTAATGCTCAAGGCGGTATAAACTGGGAGGATATGCCGGACGTAGAGAACCGCATTAAGGGGTATTTGGGTGACTGTAACCTAACGCTGAGCGACGGGGCTATGTTTAAAGTTTGTTGTCAAATCGTAAACCTGAAGCCGCATATTGAGTTTTGTGCAGAAAAACGAAACAGTCCCGACCGTGAAAAATACGGGCCGAAGCAGTCCATTAAAAACCAACTCAAGGCCTTACAGCATGCACTAAATGTTCAGCCTATAACAGTGTGCGAAATTAATCGGGCGTTAAGAGAAGAGGCAGAGGAAAATCAAAGGGAATATGAGGAGCGATGTGCAACAGGAGAAGAGAACAATTTTTTAAAGCGGCCGTTGTCTAAAGAAGAAAAGCGGGCTTGGTCTGAAGCCACAAAACATTCGTTGCGCTACCTTGATAATGCAGTGAAACGCGCCATTAAGAATCTTGAATCCAAGCCTCTCGATGTTGCTAAACCAATTGACCGCTACTGGATTATTTCCGATCTGGTGTGTACTTATCGCGATACCATTCATGCGGAGAATCGACGCGCAAGCTACTCACCTCGCTATGAGGGAATCCTGTCCCAATTTATCAATACCGCGATGGTTCATATTCTGCCCGATGAAAAAGGAGTTTCGCCGAAGACCCTTAAAAGCGTGGTTGATAACTTGCGCAAAACAGACCGACTTTGACCTGTACACTTTTCCCCCTGAATTAGTGGAGCAGGTGTAAATCTAATCAAGGGCGTGATGCTCTAGTTTGTTCCCCATCAAGCAAGGAAATGGTTTCCGCGCTATTAAATGGAGAATACAGCTATGAATCACAAAAAGAAGAACCTCACCCCCCGCCGCGCTCTTAAAATCGGACTCGCCGCCGAATATGTGGGTCTATCAAGACGCGGACTTTTAGACCTAGCCTATCAAGGCCGGATTCCGTATTGCAAAGTTGGTACGCGCACCACGTTGTTTGACATTGCCGACCTCGATGCTTTCCTTGATTCCTGCAAGGTGGGAGGTGATGCGTAATGGATACGTTTGCCGCCCTGAAGAAAAAATACGGAGTTGCCCCACGGGATCCGCTTCAACTTCCCTCCCTCATTGCCCCTTGCGATCAATGCGAACGCGATACGCCGACAAAGATTTTATTCATGAAGGCAGGGCTAGGCAATGCCTGTTCCGTTTGTGGCCGCTTGCGCCGGGGTAAGCCGTATCTCTCGAAGGCAGATTTTGAAAACCAAATGCGCAACAGCGTAAAGGGTGGAAAGCATGAGCAAGACCGATTGGCTTAGAATTCGCCGCCTTCTATGGGATGATTCGGAGCATGTTTTGATTGTCGATGATGTTCGGCAGACAAAACCAATGAAGCAGGCCGGAAAGATTACCGTGTCGCCGAAGGTGCAATATTGTTGCGGGAACTCATTTCGACCGAACAGCACCCGACGCAAAGACAACGTGGCCGAATATCATACTTGGGTGATTGAGTTTGACGAAATGCCTATCGATGAACAGCGGGCATTATGGATAAATTCTGACATGCCCTTTACATTGCTTGTTTTTTCAGGCAACAAATCCCTGCATTGCTATATCCGCACCATTGAAAGCGTAGATGCCGAAACATGGCAACGCATCGCCGACGCTTTGAAACGTATCTACCCCACCGCTGATAAGAAGGTTCTGACAGACCGCGCCCGCCTGACCCGTTTGCCGGATGGTTTCAGGGGCAATGTATGCCAAGAAGCGGAGACCACGAAAAAGCGGATACCCTTGCAATCATTAACTGACTGGATAACAACCCACGATGTCACAAAGGAACTAAGGTACAAAGGCACAAAGGAACTAAGCAATAAAGTAGAAGTATACGCCATTGAGCCCCCACCTTCTCCCATTTTAGCCGACAAAATTAGGGAAATGGATACAGCCGAACAACTCTTTAAGGAAAACTACCCCGACCTGTATCGGCTCTATGACCGCCTTATTATGAACCGCTTCAAGGCAGAGCGCGGAAGGCGCAACGAATGCCTGATTGAGTTGGTGACATTCGCGCACGACGCTTTTAGTAAACAGGTAGCAATGAAGTTTGCAGAATGCTTCTACCGATTCAATGCCGTCGCCTTCAACGATCCGCTTGATCAGCACAAGCAGGAGGCCGCTGCACAATGGCGGATTCTTGATGCTGAATATTCATCCCGACTTGGTTCGTATGAGTCGGAGGTTTACCGCGCCATTCCCGAACGAGAACAAACCTTTTTCCGGATATGCCGAAGTTTAGCGCACAAAGAAGGTTCTGAAATGACCCTCAATATTCCTATGCACCATTTCGGGCATAGAATGGAGTTGGATGGAAAACAGGTTTCGCGGCTTATCGACCGCTTCAACCTGTATGGATTGATTAAACTTGTAAAACGCGGCACCTCTCACAGAACTGGTAAAAATGGCCGACCGGAATATGGAAAAGCAAGTTTGTACAAATGGAATCCCGTAACGAAATAAAAAACGAAAACTGTCACACTATGAAAATTATTATCGACACACGCGAAAGAACAGAACTTGCATTCACCCACTTTGAGGCCGAACGCGGAACCTTGCAAAGCGGAGATTACAGCATTACCGGATTAACGCACAGATTCGCCATAGAACGCAAAAGCATCGACGACCTAACCCAGAGCATCACCACAGGCCGCGAACGCTTTGAGCGCGAATTGCACCGCCTTAGAGGCTTTGACTTTGCCCGCTTGCTGATCATTGGAACCGAAACAGAAATCAGACAGCACCGCTACCGAAGCAGAGTTCCACCCAAAAGCGTACTTCATAGCCTCTATGCTTTCGAGGTACGCTATCAAATCCCCGTGGTCTGGGCTGGAACAGAAGCCAATGCCGCCGCCCTGATTGAACGCTGGGCGTTCTGGTATGCAAGAGAAGTTAAAAACGCCGCTGAAGGCATGAACAAGGAGATGACAATATGAAAATGACACCAAAACAAAACCGCTTCTGCATCGAATTCGGCAAAGATTTTGATCCGTTAGAAGCTGCAATTCGGGCCGGGTATTCTCCCGGAACAGTCTCACGAACGGTGCTTGCACTGTCAACGAATCAGAAAGTGCTCGATAAAGTCCGAGAACTATACTACACGCGGCATATCGACATTCAGACGACCGAAGGCACACTTGCGCAGGTGAGCGTGTTTACAGAGCGTTTTGAGCGGAAAGAGGAGGCAGGGATAAAATGACACCGAAACAAAGCAGATTCTGCGAAGAATACATTATCGACCTCAACGCCACACAAGCCGCAATCCGGGCGGGCTACAGCCAAAAGGCGGCACGGGCAATTGCTGCCGAAAACCTGTCAAAACCTGACATTCAAAAAAAAGTTGAGGAGTTAAAGGCCGCCGCTACGGAAAAAGCAGAAGTCAGCGTTCAAGATGTCCTTTGCGGGATTCGTTCCATTGCCGAAGATGAGGGCGCAACCAACCGCGATAAGCTGAAGGCTTGGGAATTGTTGGGCCGCTATAATGGCATGTTTACCGATCGAATTGAGTCCCGTGTTCAGCAGGTTGTTGAGGAAAAAGGAACGCCGGAAGAGTACGCGCGGAAGGTTGCCGAGGTCACAAAAGAGATTTTAGAAAAGTATCGCGACAGACAATACTAACCTTGTGCGCTGCTTTTATTTTTCAGGACGGCACTAAGGATGATTAATCCGCTTCCAACAATAAGAATAGTCCATCCCCATTGTAGGTGAACTGACTTCATTATATCTGTTGTCAATTCATGAAACATAGCCCAATCATCGGCTTGAGATTCAGCTTGAGAAATCGATTTTTTTAGAGCTATTTGATAATCTATTAACGTGTAAAGAATTATGGACAGGCTAAGTACTCCTGTTCCCAAGAGGATTTTATTAACTCCTTTAAGCGATAATATCAGCGAAGCTATGGCTAAAATCAAAATACAGATACCAGTAGCATTGCTTTTCTGCATATAAGTCATGCTTCCAATAATGGGGGCGCTGATTACAGGTGTAAAAACTCCTATTAGAAGAATAATTGCCCCAGATATTCCCATTGTTTGCTTTGTATTCATGTTTCTCCTTTTTTGGATTGAGGTAGATCTCACTGCTCAATAATTTCCAGCACATTCCCGTCAAGATCACACTTCGCCGTAATTGTATTTGGTATAATTCCGCCAAAGGCGTTTGATCCTCGATATGTTGTAAAGACAAGCAGGTGTTCACCCAGATCTGAAAAGGTGGTTTTTACGTGTTTATATGATTCCGGATTGTACATCGCGTTCTTGATGACCTTTGTGAGTTCGATATGCGATCCATCCCAAGCACTGAATCCTTTTTCAATTCTTTCCATCCGCTCGGCGGCCAGCTGTTCAGCCTCCACTGCCTTACGCTGTTCTTCTTCAGCTAGGCGCCTTGCTTCAAGCTTTCGTTGTTCTTCCAGTTCCTTTGCCGCAATAACGGCCTTTTCTTCACTGATTTTCTGAAGCGCCCGATAAGTTGCATATACCGTTGCAAAGCACTCTGCTCCTGACTCAGGAGAGAGCTCAGATTCTGTAAATCCAAATGTAAAACCTTCTCGTATTAGCTGAATTTCATCCTCTGTTATTTGGGAGATGGTTCCTTGTTGGGTGGAGCCATTGTTGAGCGTAAGTGTAATTTCTGATCCCACTTCTGGAGCTTTAAAATCAGGGAGATAGAGAGCGATTAATTCAGCCTCTCTGGCTTCCCAGTCCGGTGTGATTGGTTCTGCTGGTGCTGTTGGAACAGGGGAGATCTTCTGCTTTTTTTGAGAGGAAGGGGCCGTCTGTTCCGTTGAGGTGGTATCTGTTCCGTCTGATTCAGGTGCTGGTGCAACGATTGCGCCGATTACGATTACGAGAACCAAGAGGATAAAAACACCGAGGCAACCCGATTTCTTTTTTACGGGTGCTCCGCAGTGAGGACATTTTTTTGCTCGTTTGCTTACCTTTCCCCCGCAGTCCTTGCATTTCTTCAGTGCCATGACTTCCTCCTGTAGGTTTTTTACGGGGTTCCTCTTCAAAAAGAGGGCGACCCCAACATGTCTCACCCCGGGCACCGCCAAGCGCCCAACAGAAAACACGAAGAAGCCGCCCCGAGGTGGGGTGCTTCAACGAAGTAGTTTTCTGTTTCTTTAAACTTGGCGGTTTTGGAGTGAAACGTACTGCGTCTACACGCAAAATTATTCAATTGTCTTCGGTCAAGTTACTCCTTTTTGAGAGCAGAGCAAGAGCAGAAAAAGGAGGCGAGAAAGGAAAATGCAACCGATATGCAACGCCTCATATCTTCATGCGTTCCGATACGGGAAAATATTTTCAGTGCAAAGGGGAGAAAATCGATGCAACCGAAATGCAACCGATTGAGGACTTTTGGTTGCATTTTACGCCTATTTTGCCACTTTCGGCACATATTGGCGAGGGCAAGAAAAAAGCCCTAACTCGCTAAGAATCAAGGCTTTAAAATGGTGCCCCGGAGAGGGTTCGAACCTCCGACCCCAGGATTAGGAATCCTGTGCTCTGTCCAGCTGAGCTACCGGGGCTGATTAAGTCGCAAAATAAAGGTGTGTTACACCATTATTGAAACCGATATTGCAGCCAATTGATATGAACTCAGTTATTTATAACCGAGCATATCAAGATAGGAAATGCAACAACCGGGTCAGGATTGCACTATAATGAATCTGAGCTCAATAAAAAACTCTTCACAACGCCAACAGCGCTTAACCCCGTTTTAGGACCACTGGTTTAAGCGTCGTCTTACATAATATCGAACGTCAGTCCGGCAAGCACCGTAACATCGTTGTGTTCCATGCCAGGGCCATCGGGAATATTGTCGTATTCATCGCGCAGCTCAACAAAGAGAGAAAGTTTGTCGCTGACTTTGCTCTTCACTCCGGTCACGAGCAGTCCGGTTCCGTCTTCCGCATCCTCAACGTCAGCACTGTATTCTGCTTTGAAGTAATAGTCGGCGTTTTCCGACACATCCCAAGAATAATTCGCAGCAATACGCCATTCAGCGAAAGTCCGCTCACCAGCCGCCGTTCGCTCATAGACTTCATTGAGACCCACGCTGAAATCCAGCTTCATTTTATCGTTATCAATCAAATAAACCCCAAGATTTGGACCCACCTTTACCCGGGCGTTCACCTCTTTGATCGCATCATGATAGGCCTCCGTAAAAACACCGCCATAGAATTTTTTTTGGGCAAACTTATAGCGAAGGTCGCCTTGTCCACGGAGCTGGCCCTCGGTCTGTTCGCCTTCGGTTTCTCCCTGTTCGCCATAGAGGGAGCTGATCAGATCGCACCGCTGAGAAAAGCGATCGAGCTTAATATTCATCGTGTAGAGCGTTTTATCCGTATTCCCGCTTTTGAACGAAGCACCCAACGAAACGCTGCTCTTCCATGTCACATTGGTATCCGCAGCCTGCGCGAAAGCACTACCCACAAGCATTACCGCACAACAAGCAAACCCAGTCATTTTATTCATCATCTCATCTCCTTGTTATAGGCCGAAAATTTTAAAGAATCCTACCCGCACGAGCAACTCCTTTAACGCATTAAATCCGCAGAACGTGAAACGTGAAAATTGAAACCTGAAACTTGAAACTTGAAACTTGAGAAACAATCCCCACACTCCTGTATGAATTACGCATTACGCATTATGCGTAACGTATCACGACCGACGGAGCATTCAATAATGAGCGATTATATCTACAGCCCCACGATTCAACATGCAGCGGAGGACCGAACGACCTACCGTTTGGTCACAACCGACGGAGTACGCACCGAATCGTTCAACGGCAAAGAGCTGATTGTAATCGAACCCGATGCGCTGGAGCGATTGGCCTATGAGGCCTTCCGCGATGTCTCGTTCTATCTCCGCCCCGCGCATTCGGCGCAGGTCGCCGCCATTCTTGACGATCCGGAAGCGAGCGAGAACGACCGCTTTGTCGCCCGTTGTATGCTTGAAAACGCCGTCATTTCCGCCATCGGCGAACTCCCGTTCTGTCAAGACACCGGAACCGCCATGGTCGTCGGGAAAAAGGGCGCGCAGGTCTGGACCGAGTTTGACGAAAAGAAAGCGCTCTCCAATGGCATCTACCGCTGCTTTCAGGATTTTAACCTGCGCTATTCGCAGATCGCCCCGCTTTCTATGTTTGAAGAACAGAACACCGGCAACAATCTGCCGGCGCAGATTGACCTCTATGCCGACAGCGGAGCGGAATACCACCTGCTCTTCGTAGCCAAAGGCGGTGGGTCGGCCAATAAATCGATGCTCTTCCAGAAAACCAAATCGCTCCTGACCGAAGAAGGCCTCGAAGCCTTTCTGAAAGCCGAGCTCTTCAACCTCGGCACCGCCGCCTGCCCGCCCTATCACTTAGCCGTCGTCATCGGCGGAACCTCCGCAGAGACCACCATGAAAACCGTCAAGCTCGCCTCCTGCGGAGAACTTGACGACCTGCCGACCTCCGGTGAGGCCTCCGGCCGGGCATTCCGCGATCTTGAGTGGGAACAAAAAATCCTAAAAATGGCGCAGGACTCCCAAATCGGCGCCCAGTTCGGCGGGAAATATTTCTGCCATGATGTCCGCGTCATCCGCATGCCGCGCCACGCCGCCTCCTGCCCTGTCGGCATCGGCGTCTCCTGCTCCGCCGACCGCAACATAAAAGCAAAGATTACCCGCGACGGCGTTTTTCTCGAACAACTCGAAACCGACCCCGCGCGCTATCTCCCCGAAAACATCGGCACCCAAGTCGACAACGCACCGGAAATCAACCTCGACCGTCCGATGGAGAAAATTCTCGCCGACCTCTCCAGCTATCCCGTCCGCACGCGCCTGCGCCTCAACGGCACGCTGATCGTTGCGCGCGATGCCGCCCACGCCCGAATTCAGGAAATGCTTGATCGCGGTGAGCCGATGCCCGACTACTTTAAAAACCATCCCGTCTACTACGCCGGCCCAGCCAAAACGCCGAAAGGAAAACCCTCCGGCTCCTTCGGTCCCACCACCGCTCAACGCATGGATCCGTACGTCGAGGAATTCATGAACCACCGCGGCTCCATGGTGATGCTCGCCAAAGGGAACCGCTCTCCGGATGTCACGGCCGCCTGTGCAAAACACGGCGGCTTTTACCTCGGCTCCGTCGGCGGCCCCGCCGCCCTGCTCGCCGAAAAATGCATCAAATCCGTCGAACTCGTCGACATGGAAGAGCTCGGCATGGAAGCCGTCCGTAAAATTCAGGTCGTCGACTTCCCCGCCATCATCCTCGTCGACGACAAAGGGCACAACTTTTTCGACGACATTCTGCGGGGCGTACCGTCAAACTAAGCCACAAATAATGGAACCGCACGCATTTGGCGGAGCTGGCCGAGCGCCCCCTGGACGACCCGCGCGTAACCGTTCTTGAAGCCGATGTGCGTCAGGTGATCAAGGCGGGCAATAACCGCTACGACGCCATTCTTCTGGACCTCGACAACGGCCCGGCGGACTTACGCATGAGGGCAATGATCGGCTTTACACGCACGGCGGACTGGCCGCAGCCAAGGCAGCACTGAAGCCCGACGGCATTCTGGAGGTCTGGTCGGCTGAGCCCGATAAATCATTTTCCAAACGCCTGCGCGGCTCTGGTTTTAAAATCGAAGAAGTCTCTGTCCGCGCACGCGACAAGCGCGGCGGCCGTCGCCACACCATCTGGCTCGCAAAAAAATAATAATCGGCATGTACAACTTTTTAGATATAAAACCTTCACATTGCATACACATCGAAATACTATGTTGAACTAAGCCGCTTCGCGTCAGGCTGACGCATGAATTAAACCCACAGGGTGTGTATAGTCTTCTCACCACGAAGATCTTCATGAGGAAGATCGGGATGGCAAGGAGACACATCATGAGTACAC
>JAAYDL010000340.1 GCA_012729265.1 Lentisphaerota bacterium
CCCGTTGAGATCATACCCGTATCGCACAATGGCGGTCGCGCTGTTGACGGTTTGCGTCGAGGCAATCAAGTGGTTCATAGCATCGTAGCCGAGACTGCCGGATGCAAGCGGGGTCGCATGCGCTACGGTGTTTCCATTTCGGTCATACCCCATTGATGAGACCACGGAGCCTTGGTTGGTGACGGCAAGAAGGCGGTTCATCCCGTCGTAGCCATAGCTCGTCACGTCCTGGTCCGGCATAACCCGCCATGCAAGGTTTCCTGCACCATCGTACTCGAACGTCGCCATCAGGTCCATGCGGGAACTGAAAACACACTCCAGCCGTCCGCCGGAATCAAACCCAAGCGTACTTCCGCCCCAAGAGACAGCCGACTGGCCGTAAACGGGAGATACACCGATGAACCCCGTCACCAGCGCAAGCACCACCATCAATCTGTTCGTCCAAAACCGCATCACCGAAATCTCCAAAACATCATTTTATAGGTCCGACCCTGCGCCCCTTATCTGGAAACAAAATGCCAGATCCCACAACCAACAAGAATGAGTAGTCCACAGGCAGAGACGGCAAGACCAAGTCTTCTCATCTTGTGGGAAGTCACCTCTTCGTATCTGGTCGGTATTGCCTGAAAGCGGCGTTGATCCTTCGCATTGAGATGCGAAATATCCATCTGAGTCCAAGCCTGTGAACCTTGGGGATACATCCGCTTGACGAGACGAACCAAGAAGTAGTCAATAACCACGAAACCGATTCCGACAGCGGCAAGGCCCGCGCCAACACTCACAACCAATTCAAGTGAAGCCATGATATCATCTCCCATTACTGCAGGGTTTACTGTTGTTGGAATCGCTGTCCCAGGCCCACTGCCAGGCATCGTAGCCGAGGCTGCCGGACGCAAGCGGGGACGCATGCGCTACGGTGTTTCCATTCAGGTCATATCCCAAAGACGAAACCACTGAGCCTTGGTTGGTGACTGCGGAAAGACGATTCATCCCGTCGTAGCCATAGCTCGTTACGTCCTGGTCCGGCATAACCCGCCATGCAAGATTTCCCGCACCGTCGTACTCGAACGTCGCCATCAGTTCCATGCGGGAACTGAAAACACACTCCAGCCGCCCGGCGGAATCATACCCAAGCGTACTTCCGCCCCAAAAAACAGCCGACTGGCCGGAAACAGGTAATGCGCCGATGACTCCCATCACCAGCGCAAGCCAAACGATCCATCCTTTATCCATCGGCTTCATGCAATGCTTCTATGTGCGGCAAACCTATTTTCTTCCCCATACCTTGATCATATGATTGATACTCTTTTGATTCAGGCAAGGCGCTTCGATGTAAATATCCTCAAACTCAGGAATCGCGGAAATAGCTCTTTTCAGGACAAAAGTGGACTCCTCGATATAGCCGTCCATCTTTAAAACTATCGCCATTAACAAGAGACCAGCAGGATTGGAATAGAACTTTTTTGTATGGGGATGTTTCGTTGCATAGTGAAAAACAAATTCCCAACGACCCATCACTATGTGCTGGCATGCAATCGGGAAATGGCTGTCCTCAATTAGTTTTGTTGTTAGCCTGAATAACGGGTACATGAGTAACAATGTGAGGCCAAGTCCTATGTATACCTCAACAAAGTCAACATCATTCCTTTGAGTGAATATAGAAGCCGTGTATATAATAATAAAGAAAAAGGCCCCTAGTGCCGCTATAATTTTCAAGGGCTGATGATCATGACTCTTTCTTACAGTCACCGAATGGATCATTCGCACCACAATTCTTGAATATATGTGTTTCATAGGGGAGTGCCTCCTTGTCTGCTATTTCGGTATATGCGGATGATGGGTAGATGTCTAATAGCATTTCACATTATCCATAATAGCTCCTGCGACTGTGAATCCAACGCCAGTCCTTGTGATGCCTTTTTGCCAAGTGGGAACACTAATGATTGGCTTTACTAGATCTTCTGAAGAAGTGTTTGTGGTCTTGGATAAGGTTCCGAATCTTGTAGTATCCACAACAGTACGAGTCACGGTGCCTGGAGCAGCTTTAGCCAACAACACTTTTTTCGCAGCATCTAGCCCTACCCTCCCGCTAGCAACATTGACAACAACATCTAAACCCGAAGCGACAGCATTGATTTTTGGGTCGTCAAATATCAAGCTGGTTGTTAGTCCAATGGCTCCCGACGCGTTTAGACCAGGATCATTACCCTGCCTTAAATTATTCATGTTTACAGCTGAAGCAACCATTGATGATCCTCCCTGCACCATCAATGCTGCGCCAGCATAAGCACCAATCCCCGACCAACTCGTAGTCGCAGCGATGGTAAAACCTGCCGCGACCTGAAGGGCTCCTCCAACAAATGACAACCCATTTGAAAACCAGTCGAATGCGGATAGCCCATACGGATCGACAAACGCCAGCGGGTTCATGTTGGCCCACATGTAGACATTAGCACCACCGTCGATCCCGAGCGGGTCGGGATGGATGAAGCGCTTCATTTTCGCAGAGTATGCCCTGTGCAGGGTGAGGTGGAGATCCGTGGCGGAGTCGTAATAGACGCCGTAACCGCCGAGCCATTGGAAGGGAGTTGATGTGGAACCCGAATGATTTGCATAACCGTAGGGCATGTAGGCGAACTGGTCGGTGACGTTGCCCGCAGCATCGGTGAGCGCCAGGGTCGAGCCAAGCTCGTCCGCATGGTAATAGCGCACCGTTCCATTGGCCTCGATGTGGCAGAGCAACCGCGCGCCGCTCCAGACATAGTAGCGGAGCACATTGCCCGAGGCGTCTGTTTCAGCTAATGGCCTCTTCAGGCCGTCGGCATAATCCACCACAAAATAGTTGGTGGAAAGCGACGAGGACGTCGCTTCTGCGATTCTGCCTATGCGGGCTCCGGTGGCATCGTAGAGATACGAAACGAAGCTGGAAGCATCGTCTACATTGACGAGCCGGTTGTCGTAGTCGTATTGATAGTGCCGATTTCCGGCTGCCGATTGCTGATTGGTCAGGCAGCCGTTGGCCGAGTAGCTGTAGATGACGCTGGTCCAGTTGGCGACATCGGTTTGGATCGATTCCGAAACCAGCTGGTCGGCATCGTTGTGGGCCTTGATGCTCCTTGCCGTGGCCGGGACCGTCGGCTTCAGCCCGGCGTTGATCAGCTCGGTCTCCTTGAAGCCAAGCGCGTTGCGTTGGATGGCTCGGTTGATGAAGCTGCCGTGAACGATGTTGGTGACGCGGCTTTCCGCATCGTAGCCGAAGGAGGAGTTGATCCCGTTGGGATAGGTGATTGACCGCAGGCGGGAAGCTCCGTCATAGCCATGCTCCACGGTGAGGGGGACGGATAGGCCTCCTCCCGAAACGGTTATGAATTTCACCCGGTTTTCTTCATCGTATTCGTAGTCAACGACCAACCCCCCAGGATAGGCGATCCCGGTTCTGGCTCCGTTCAGATTATAGGAGTTGTCCACAATAAAACTCACGGCATCCACCGACTGGGTGGAGGTTGTGAGACGATTCATTTCATCAAAGCCGAAGGTACAGGAAGCACGCGGAGACGCTTGCGCCACGTTGTTGCCGCTTGAATCATAGGTGAAAGAAGATTTCCACACCCCTTCATGCAATGCGTTGGTCAGTTGATTCAGAGCATCATACTGATAAATCGTCTCTTCCTGGTCGGGTTTGATACGCCATTCCACGTTGCCTGCTTCGTCGTAGGCGAAGCTTGTCGGTGCTACCTGTGAATTGAGCACCTGCTCCAGCCGCCCGGCCTCGTCGAGCGACAGCACCGAACCCTGCCCAGAAACAGGTAACGCGCCGATGAACCCCGCCACCAGCGCCAACAACACCATCAATCTGTTCGTACAAAACCGCATCACCGAAATCTCCAAAACATCATTTCATAGATCCGACCCTGCACCCGAACTCAACGGTTGAATGATCGAGAGCCTCCTCCAGCCTCTGCGCCCCGCTGTAGAGCTTACTGCATAGAACGCAGATTCTCAAAAACAACGGCATATCTTCGCCGAATACCTGGTGCATATTTCTCTTCAAGCAAATTGCACGCTGATTCATATTCACCACTTAAGGCGAGAGCAGCAGCTACATAAACATACCAATGCATCTGCTTCATCAGGCGTTCATCGTCTTTAGCGCATGCTGCGATAAGATCTTGCGGGTTGCTTAATGATTTAAGAAGAGGAAGCCCCAAAGACTCAATATAGGGAACAATGCGCTGAACGCATTGTTTAATTTCTTCTTCTCCCGTTGCAAACCACCGTTCATGAACCTCTTTAGGAGCACCAAATTCAACGGGTTGGGCAACGACTAAATCAGTTGCATTCGCAAGGAGCATTTTATTGCCACCCACCAAGCGTAAGGCCATTTCCGTCACGGCAGGCATTTTTACTCTAAGCCAAGGGTGAATACATATTTCAGCACTCTTTTCGTATTTTGGGAAATAGTCAGCACCAAACATAATCGTATGGGTAACATCATCGCCTTTAAAAACATACTCGAACGATCCTTTCCTTCGCTGAAACCCAAACTCCCGGAAAGAATCGTCAGCAACTAAGGAAAGAGCAGATTGTAAATCAGCTTTGACTTGTTTAATTTCTCTCATAATTAGGGAACCTGAATCAGTAAAGATCTTCCGACTTCAGTGCCGAGATTATTCCCGACACCCATTGCTGGATTATACGTGTTTACGCCCGCATCAAATACGCTTTGAGCACCAGTCCTTACAGCACTACCTGACTTGACTTCTAAACCAATTATGCGACCGCGCGGGCTAACTGCAGCTCCATCGTAATAACGGAGTTGGCCGGATGCATTTCGGACTCCGACATTGCCCTCTATCACATTCCAGCCAGGTTTTTGCTTAACAGCATTCCAGACGCTTTGCTCGGCCGCAGCACCAGAACGCCCGGCTCCAGCTGGACTTGCAAATTTACCATCCGCAGTTCGCCAACCATTATTCCAACTAACTCCGCTCTTTGGAACCACCTCATCCGGTAGCGCAGCATCAAGCTTGCGGGTCATGTTTCCGATCCGTCCGACGGTTCCGGCATCATCGGCAAAGCCTGCCCCGAGGGTGGCAATTGTCAGCAGCCCTTCTCCGAAAATCGATCCTTGCCCCCTTAACCCGCTGTTCCAGCGCCCCGAATAGTCCGACTTCAACGCCGTCCAAGTCTGGCCGGGGTGTGTTCCGGCATACACAATACCCTGGCCGCTCTGAATCGGATGGCGCACCAACTGCCACACTCCGAGCACCGCTGATCCAATGGCATCATTATATCCTTGGAACACGAGGCCGACATCGCCCAAATAACTACCGGATTCCCAAATACTGCCCGCGCACAATCCATACGGATCGACAAACGCCAGCGGGTTCATGTTCGCCCACATGTAGACATTGACGCCGCCGTCGATGCCAAGCGGGTCGGGATGGATGAAGCGTTTCATGGTGCTCGAATAGGCACGATGGAGCGTCAGATGCAGGTCGGTGTCCGCATCGTAGTAGACCCCATAACCGCCGAGCCATTGGAAGGGGGTTGATGTGGAACCCGAATGATTTGCATAACCGTACGGCATGTAGGCGAACTGATCGGTGACGTTGCCTGAGGCATCGGTGAGCGCCAGGGTCGAGCCAAGCTCGTCCGCATGGTAATAGCGCACGGCACCGCTGGCATCGATGTGGCAGAGCAACTGCGAGCCGCTCCATACATAGTAGCGGAGCACATTGCCCAATGCGTCGGTTTCAGCCAGCGGGCGCTTGAGGGCATCGCTATAATCGACGACAAAATAATTGGTGACCGAATTATGGATGCGGCCGATGCGCGAGCCACTCGCGTCGTAGAGATACGAAACGAAGCTGGAAGCATCGTCTACATTGACGAGCCGGTTGTCGTAGTCGTATTGATAAACCACCGAAGACGCCGAAGACACGGAACTGGTCAGGCAGCCGTTGGCCGAATAGCTGTAGATGACGCTTGTCCAGTCGGTGAGATCGGTTCGGATCGATTCCGAAACCAGCTGGTCGGCATCGTTGTGGGTCTTGATGCTCCTTGCCGTGGCCGGGACCGTCGGCTTCAGCCCGGCGTTGATCAGCTCGGTCTCCTTGAAGCCAAGCGCGTTGCGTTGGATGGCTCGGTTGATGAAGCTGCCGTGAACAATGTTGGTCACGCGGCTTTCCGCATCGTAGCCGAAGGAGGAGTTGATCCCGTTGGGATAGGTGATTGACCGCAGACGGGAAGCCCCGTCATAGCCATGCTCCACGGTAAAGGGGACGGATAGACATCCTCCCGAAGCGGTTATGAATTTCACCCGGTTTTCTTCATCGTATTCGTAGTCAACGACCAACCCCTCAGGATAGGCGATCCCGGTTCTGGAACCGTTCAGATTATAGGAGTTATCCACAATAAAACTCACGGCATCCACCGACTGGGTGGACGTTTTGAGACGATTCATTTCATCAACGCCGAAGGTACAGGAAGCACGCGGAGATCCTTGCGCCACGTTGTTACCGTTTGGATCATAGCTGAAAGAAGATTTCCACACGCCTTCATGCAATACGTTGGTCAATTGGTTCAGGGCATCGTACTGATTGACGGTCTGTTCCTGGTCGGGTTTGATGCGCCATTCCACGTTGCCTGCTTCGTCGTAGGAATAACAGGTTGCTCTTCCAAGAGCGTTGGTTATAGAGGTTGTCCGGCCTTTGGCATCCACCCCGAATGTCGTCGGCTTGGATTCCGCATTCCAGAAGTGGGTTCGGTAGCCGAGTTCGTTGTATTGGTATTCTTCAACACTGCGTGACGGGCGGAATTGCTTTTCGATTCGCCCCAATGCATCGAATTTTGTTTCCCAGCTTCTTCCACCCGCAATGCGGTTCGTCTGCTGCCCGAACGCATCATAGTCATATTCCAACGTATCCCTGTCTTTATGCACCAAGAGCAGACGGTTGAACTCGTCGAATTCCATGGTTTGGTTCAAGGCTAACTGACTCGCATCAATCAGGCTGTTTGTCATGCCGCCCTGGAGATCGAAAGTGAACACATCATGAGTCAGTCCATTCGGATGCCATACGCCAAACAGATTTCCGGCAGGAGTGGATGCATAGTTCCAAACATTGCTTTCAGCATCGAAATATTGATCGACATTCCCAAACAAATCATATTCGAAGGTCTCAACAGGCCTCGTTCCAGAAGGGTTTGCGGGATAGAGAACCTGTGTTCTTCGGTAAAGATCATCATACACATAATCGGTGGTGAATCCCCGGGCATCCGTTGACCATTCAAGATTGTCGGCGGCGTCATAATTCCGATATGTCCTGATTTGAAGATTGCCGTTGTAATTCGTCGTCGCCACCAGTCGGTTCGCATAGTCGTAACCAAATGCTGTACGGTCCGCGTCCCCCGGAAGAGGACCATTGAGTTCCAAAACGTTCCCGTTTTGGTCATACTCATACGTAACGATTGATCCCGTTGAATCCCTTGCAGCCAGCACACGTCCAACGGCATCGACACGGTTGCTGGTGAAATACAAATGGTTTTGATCAGCCGCATAAACATCGGTGCGCTCAGAAAAACCGTGCGTGTTGTATGAATAGACCAATGAACTGTTTGTCTGGACTCCGCCACCCTCGTCAAATACTTCGATGACAGTTGCAGGAAGAGAATGCAGAGGCGCGATCTCCCCCGGAACAATATGGGTAATTCGCCGAGTTGTAACCCCCGAAAGGTTTTGGGGGTCCGCTGATGTCCCGTCATCGGAAACCGTGGTAGTTAAGACCCCGTTGGTGTTGTAGGTATAACAGGTTCGTGCATAGACCGGATTGTTTTCGGGGTTTCCGTCAGCATCCGCACGACAGGTTAGACTCGCCATCAGTCGGCCCGATCCTTCATCCCAGATGTTTCGTTTTACAGCACCTTTTGAGGTGGTGATTGATGTGATGAGATTAAGGCGGTCCATTGGGTTGGAGACAGGATCGTACGTGTAGGTGTAGGTGCGCGTCGCAGATTCGCCGGAGAGCAACGCTCCACTGGTCGTGATGACCAAGGGAGATGTAAACTCGCCCGTAAGGTTTCCGGAGATGGTTTCCGTGAGCATATTTCCCCGATCATCATATCCTGCACCCCAATGAAGCCAAACATCGCCGGAATGATCCTCAACCGTTCGATAGATAAGTTTCGAATCATCCCAGAATTTTCTCACAACCGAATAAAGTCGATAGGTAAAATCTCCATTGCTCATGATGGGTTGGCCGTTGGCGTCTCGATTTTTCACATACGTCTCAATGGCCGTAATAAGTCCGTTCGTGTCAACCTGATATACCGCCTTGTTTTGCAGTGCATCATATACCGTGACACTCCCTGCCAACGTCTGGGCATCCATGTTGTATGAAAATGTTGAGTTCAACTCGGGGGTCGGCGTGGAAGTGGTGCGGTATTGCGCCTTCACACGTCCAACACGATAATCATCGAACGGAAGAGCGGACCCACCCACGATTTCTCCCGCCATGTAGTAATCGTTAAGCAATATTCGGCTTCCCGGATGTTCCACCCGTGCAATGCGATGGCTTGAGTATTCAGCCGGAATGCCGTTGGTGCTGATGTGCTCATAGCCATAGATTACCTCGCTGTTATCCACCCGCACAACCGACTTCAGATCTCCATACGCGTCATAGACATATTGAACAGATCGACCATCATCCGCAGTGATGCTGCTGACAAGTGCATTTGTGTAGGCAAAATCGACTCCATTAAAAACGATGGTTTCATTGGAATTGACGGCTTCGATACGGGAGAGAAGCGCATTTGTGTAGGCATATTTGATTTTGTTTCCGTCCGGGTAGACTCGTTGCTCCAAACAGAGCCGCTTGCGATAATCAAGTGTATTGGGCGTTCCGTATTCTTTCCAGCCATAGTCCCGCACTTCTCCGTCCGCTGTTAACAAGCGGAAAGTTCGTGTGGAAGGAGTATAGACAAGGTCAATGTTCTTTAAAAGGCCTGCCGCTCCGCTGAGTTGGTTGTCGTTATTCAGGCTGGGATTATCCTCGGATGCGGAGGCTGCCCCTCCAACCTTCAACCTGTTTGCATCCATTGAAGAGTTGCGACTGAAGACCAGCGCGGTTCCACAATCTGTTACAAAGCGGATTTCGGCTGTGTCTGGAAGATTTTGCCCGGCAGCAAGCATACCGACTGGCCGATTTGCTGTGAGATAGCAATGATGGTTTAGGGCCCAGCCATAGCCGAGCTCGGAAAGAGCCGTTCCACCGGATGCATAATTTCGCCCTATGATCAGCGGAATAGGAGCCGGAAGTACAAGATCTGCTTCCGTTTCATAAAATACACCCGAAACAAGGTTGACCGGGTCCGCAACACAGGCGTCGCGATCAGCGGTACCATAGCCCTGCCGAGCAAGAATTTGACCTTGTGCCCATGCAGTCTGTGCAACCTCCTGAGCCATTTCCCAGTCATTCCACAGTGGAGAATAATTGAAGTCCATCGGGATGTTGTATGCCTTGGCTAAATCGACCAGCCTGCTGAATAGTTCGGGAGATATCCGACTGGACATTGTCGGAGAACCATCGACCACAGGCAGAAGCATGAGATCTTGCAGGGATGTAAGATTCAGTGGATCGTTCAAATCAACGACAACGACTTCGCAGGACGCCGTGGAGGATAGTGTGTAGGCTTCTACCGTATAAACCCCTGCGTTTTGAAATGAGGTGGGAAAAATGCTCACTGCGTCTTGACGGTTTTCAGGCAGCGTTGTGATTAAGAAATCACTTTTCTCCAAATTAGTTCCCGCTTCAATAACAGCACTGTTGGTTGTGGTTGAAATAGAAAGAACTTCCACGTCTGCAGATGCAACGGCATTCGTCCACCGGATCAAGACCATATCGTTGTTGCCGCTGTAAGACTGTCCATCCACAGATCCGCTGACAGATCCCCCAGCATATATGTTGCCGCCATCTATGGCTATATCGGTCCCGAAGTCGCCGTCGGCGGACCCTTTAAAACGGCTCCATAACCGATTGCCGTCGGCATCAAATTTACTGATAAATATCTGTCCTTGCGATCCCGAGTAGGTCTGTCCGTCGAACGATCCATATGTTGTTCCGCAGACGTAAACATTGCCGGAAGCATCAATATCGATGCCGGAAGCCAGCGTGGCAGCGCTTCCGGCTCCCCATGTCCGGCTCCAAAGAACGGAGCCGTCTGTTGGCGATAATTTGGCAAGATACGCCTGATTAATGCCGGTTGAAACAGTACAACACGTTACATAAACCGATCCGTCAGGAGCCACTTCAATTCCATTCCCCATGCCGCTATAAAATAATTCTCCGTTCGTTGAACCCAGCAATTGATCCCATAGAAAGACTCCAGAAGAATCATGCTTTGAAACATAGAGGTCTCCATTACCCTGATAGGCGGCACAACCGGACGAAAATCCGTCTCCATAAATGATTCCGGCCATGTAGACGGAATTGTCTGCCCCCGATGCTGCTCCATAGACTTGGTCATAACCGGCGCTACCCCACGGCCACGTACGCCCTAGCAGGTTACCGCTGGAATCGTATTTATAGAGACAAAAATCCGAATCGTAATATATGGTCCCGTTTTCGTATTGGGGATAACCGTGTGTGCCTGCCACATATACATCGCCACTGGCTGTTGTTGCTACGGCTTTTGCATAATCGGGCGAATTGTTTACTTGTGACGAAGCCATGCGCGTCCATAACCTGGTTCCCGAAGAAGAGTATTTGGACAGGAACAGGTCACTGCTGCTGCTGTAAGGTTGCCCGTCAATTGCACCCCTTGCTCCACCAGTTACATAAATACTTCCATCCGCCGCCGTATCAGCCCCGTTTGGACTGTTGTAGTTGCTTCCTGCCGATGTCCATTGGCTGCTCCACTCAACCGTCCCGACAGACGAGTATTTGCGAAGGAAAAGGTCTGCTGACGCATATTTTCCATACACGTAAATTGCTCCGCCGTTTGCGGCAATTGAATAACAATTATCATTATTTGAGCTACCGAGCATACGCGTCCAGACATACGTTGGTTCATTGTCAGCCAGCGTGGTCATGGGGGAGAAGGCAGTCATACTGGCCATCGGCTGAATGCTTCTGATTGCAGGAAGCGAAATCTCCAATGCAGAGGGAATTGCCGAAGAAACAGTGTACACCTTTTCCGCAGAAAGGTCTGAGCGTTGTTTAAATTCCAATGTTGAGTTCCGGAGAGAACAGATCCAAGTGCGGGTATATACCCGCTGTCTCTGGGCATCAACGTGGTCCTTTACATTCTGAGGCAACTTGGAGTAGGGAAAACTGAACGAAGCAACCTGTTGCTGATCACGAGGAGCAAAGAAAAGGTTCACATATTCGTGGTCAATAAATTCAAGATGCACGATCAATTCGGAATTCGCCGAGGGTATTGGGATGAGATCTTTGAGCAAACCAGAAGGCTTGGTTTTCCCAGAGCCATCCAGTCCGCACACCTCAACCAAACAGAGTGCAGAGCGTGACCACTGTGCCGAATGTAACCAAGTGTCGATGGTATCTGAAAACGCTAGTCCTGGAATTGCAAGAGCAATGTACAATGTAAGATATTGGAGTTTTTTTATCATGTCTGTCTCTTTGTTAAGTGGTAATTCATCAGGATGAAAGGATAGAATGGGCTATCTTGTGCTGATTTCTTCAGAAATGTTATGGGATGCGGTAAGTATGGTTTTTTGAGCGACCTCTGTTCCGCAGAAAAAATCGGTAAGACGGTCGTCTTCGTCGTAATAGTAGCGGATCGTTGCCACGGTGCCCGTATCTCCAGAGGAGTCCGCCTGTGTTGGATCGGTTCCCTTTTTCTGTTCTTCAAGGTTGCTGTAGCCGTCGTTGTCCGAATCGCCCAGCGCATTGAAGGACAACGGATCAAAGCCGTAGAAAACCAGCCATCCATCCCACAATCCATCGCCGCTGGTGTCGGCAAGCATGGGATCGGTGAGCAGGATGTATGCTTCCCAACCGTCGTTGATTCCGTCGGAGTCCGCATCTCTTGACGGATCGTTGAGGATGTAATATCGGCATGGAATGTTGGTCGACGTTGTATCTGTCCATATCAAGTCGGTTCCGGGAGTAACTGTGATGGCTTCAACACCGACATCCCAGGAGACAACATCAATCAAGTTGGTACACTGAAATATTTCCGCGTAGCTTGACCCGAAATTCTGGGGAACACTAAAGGTGAGTGTAGCTGGAAGGTTCGTGTGAGAGGTTGTGTTGGTACTTGTCCCAGAACCGCCTCCGCCAGGGGGAGGTGGTAATGACAGGGTTGTCATGGATAGAGAACTGCTCGTCAGCAACGAGGGGGTGTCTATAGCCAACGGTGCAACACGTGAGTCAATGAAGGTTTCTTCTTCATAAAGGCTGGCGATTTTCAGTGGTAAAAGAATCAGTTCTGTTCCGACGTTTGAGCTTCGTCCAAAAAGTCGTTGCTGGTCGGTCAGTTCATCTGCTGATTCTGCTCCATATTGATACAATCCAAAAAGATAGGGATTATAATCCTTGGGGGCGGGAGTTCTCCAGACTTCCTCGTCATGTGCATTAAAGTAGACGATGTCCCCTGAGCGATCTTCTATCACGGTCAGACGATAAAATGGGTATTCTAAACCGTATGCCCCTACTGAGATCATTTCGCCGTACATTTGTTTCAACAGCGGTTTGGGCCAGTCTTTACTGTTCCAATCTACAACTCGAACCATGCGTTCTGAGTGGAGATAAAACGGATCATCCGTTGACGGCGGAACCAGTTGCCAGAAATCCCACTGAGTATTTCTAACAATCAATTCAATTTGATCCAGCGATGTGATCGTTTCGATAGTGTTTCCGGAATCCGTTAATACGGTTTCCGAAAACGCCGTCCCTGCCAGCAGGAATGCTGTGCATGCAATGATTCCTAATTTCATTTCGTCCCCTGTGTTTGCACCTCAAAAAAAGAGGCGCGACCCCAAACAAGCCTCGTCTGAGGGACGACCAAGCCCCACTTGGAAACCAGCTGAGGCCGCGCCCGAGCGGGCGCGCCCTTGTGCCAGTTGTTTCCAAGTTAAAAATTGGTCGTTTTCAGACGAAACAAACTGCGCTAAACGCAAAATCTAAAATGTCTACAGAAGATCGCTCCGGCTTTTTATATTGTCAATGGATATCTTAAAAAAACATGAGAAAGTGAATTGAATTTCATCAGGACTCACCCTCGCGACCTTACATGATGAAAAAAACCGTACTAACCTGAATGCGTTTGACCTGCGGGGGGTAAATCCGCAGAATCCCGCGCCGATTATGAAACAGGAAAACGCAACCGTCATCGAACATCACAATTTTCAGGGCGACTACCGCATCCTGCGCCTCGCGGCCCCGGCTGTAGGTCCGCTCGTTCAGCCCGGTCAGTTTCTGGAACTTCAGGTGCCGCAACTGGGTGACCGTATTCTGCGCCGCCCGTTCAGCGTCTATAAAGCCGACGCCGAAGGCGTCAGTATTCTCTACAAACCCGTCGGCCGCGGCACCGAATCCATGCGCCTGCTGACCGCCGGCGACACCGTCAACATTATCGGCCCGCTCGGCAACGGCTACCCCGAACTGACCGAAGGCAAAACGCCCGTGCTCGTGGCGGGCGGCTACGGAAACGCCGCGCTCTATCTCAAGGCTAAGGAACTTCGGGTTCAGGGCGTCGCCTTCTTCGGCGGACGCTCCGCACTGGATATTCTCTGCATCGACGAGTTTAAAGCCCTCGGCTGGGATGTGCGGGTGACCACGAATGACGGCTCGCTCGGCACCGAAGGCCTTGTGACCGACGCCTTTGACCCGTGGCTGGCGGAGCAGCATTGCGCAGCGGACGTAGAACTCTTTGTCTGCGGACCGAACCCCATGCTGAAAGCGATGGGCGACCGCGCAATTGAGCACGGTTTCACCGCGTGGCTCTCGCTCGATAAAAATATGGCCTGCGGCGTCGGCGCTTGCTTGACCTGCGTCATTAAACGCAAAACCACCGACAGCGGCTGGAAATGGGCGCGCTGCTGCAAGGACGGCCCGATTTTTGAGTCCAGAGAGATTGTTTGGGAAGATTAAGAAAGGATTGACCACGAAACACACTAAACACACGAAAATCTATTTGTCCCACATTTCGTGTATTTCGTGGTTTAACAGTAGTCATGAGTGTTGATTTGAAAGTAAAAATCGGTTCGATGGAGATGAAAAACCCGGTGACGGTTGCGTCCGGAACCTTCGGCTATGGGCCCGAATATGCCGAGCTCGTCGACCTTAATCGACTGGGCGCGATTACCGTTAAAGGGATCTGCCCCGAAGAGCATGTGGGGAATGCCACGCCGCGCACGTTCGAAACACGCGGCGGCATGCTCAATGCGATCGGCCTGCCCGGTCCGGGCGCGAAGGGTTTCCTTGAAAAATATGTCCCCTTCCTCAAGCAGTTTAATACGCCCGTGATCGTCAACATCTGGGGCAAAGCGATGGAAGACTACAGCCGCGTCGTGGAACTGCTCGACGCAGAGGACACCGTCTCCGCCTACGAAATCAACCTTTCCTGCCCAAACGTGAAAGAAGGCGGCTCCGCCTTCGGCACGGACGTAGATATGTTTTCGCGCGTCATCGAACTCGTCCGCAGCAAGACGCAGAAGCCGATCATTCCTAAACTGGCTCCCAACGTTTCTCATATCGGACGCTTCGCCAAGGCAGCAGAAAACTGCGGAGCTGATGCGATCTCCATCATGAACTCTTACCCGGCGATGGCCATTAATATCGAAACGCTGGAACCCGAACTGGCCAACCGTACCGGCGGACTCAGCGGCCCGGCGATTAAGCCGATTGCGATCAAACTGGTGTGGGACGCCGCCAAAACGACCTCGCTGCCGATCATCGGTATGGGCGGAATCTTTGAACCCGAGGACGCGATTGAATTTATGATTGCGGGCGCCTCGGCCGTCGCAGTCGGAACAGCGAACTTTGTCGATCCGTCCACCACGCTCCGCGTCATTGACGGAATTGAAGCCTATCTGAAAAGAAAAGGGCACACCTCCGTCGGGGATATTGTAGGGACGGTACAAGCATGAAGCGGGCGCACAAGTGGATCACCGCGGGATTGTGTACCCTCTTCGGCGCAATGATTCTGAGCTATTCCTTCTGTCACCGCTTTTCGCCGGAGAAGGTTACGCAGATGATTCCTTCCGCTCTTCACGATACCGCCGTGCAGGCCGCATCGTTCGAAAAACTCACTTTCCCCGCCGAATTTTCAGCCCTTCCGAACGCGGAATATTTTCTAAAAACGCTCCTTCCGCTCGTTGACGAAGAATATACCTCGCTCTCGAGTGAAATAGCTTGGACTCCGCTCTATACGTATCAAGGCCAATCTTCGTTTCTTGCGGTCTGCTGGGTCGGCGGCCGCAGCCCGTGGTTGCGCTGGAAATTTGAACAGGCCTCCGATAAAAAAATCGGCCCGATAAAAAATCAAACCGTCTGGCCTGTGTGGCAATGTTTCCGAAAGGATCTTCCCGAAGGGAATAACCTATACTTCGCACTCACGGAAAATCTTTTTCTGGTTTGCCTTTCCGAAACCAAAACGGATATTATCTCGCTCCTGAATTCCTTTGATCAGGACAAGGCTGCGAATAACACTTAAACGAGGACCATGCGATGCTGAAAAAAACCGTACCCATCCTTCTGCTTACCGCTCTGCTCGCGGGATGCGTCAGCACAAAAAAAGGAAGCGAAGAAACCCTTCTAACGCTGGAAGAGCAGGAAATTGCCCTAAAGAGAACCAAAGCTCCGCAGCAAGCCAACTACGGCGTTTACGAGCTTCAGGGGGGTATAGCCATTAACGCCGAGCCGCGACTGCACCCCAACCACAGGGTTGAGCTCTCCTATCTGGCGGACCGAGCCCCCGTTGTTGCTGCGCAAGGTAAATCCAGCCGAGCCAAACTGAATGTGCTGATTGATCCTTCTTCCGCTGCATCCTGGATTGAGTTCAACAAGGCACAGGCTCTTGATGCATATTTTCTCGCACTGGACGGTGTCTACGTTCCCTATCCTGATCGCGTGGCCGTCGGTGCCGACGCCTTTGCGGCAACCGTCTCTCAGCTGCGCTTCGACATGTTCTTTATGGAAGACGTCGCCTTTTTTGTTCGGATGGCCAAAAACAATCTTGGATCGTTTGCCCGCGGCATAAAAGATCCGCTGGTTCACGCCGTTTTGGGATATGATATGCTCAAGGTCTTTGAGTATATTCAATTCGACGCCCGAGGGAAAAAGGTCGTCCTTTCTGCAACCACGCCTTACACGCCCAACTCCGGACGACTGGTCGGTCAGGCCCAGATTTTGAACAATCTTCTAAACACCGCTGTAAACCCGGGATTAATTGTAGAAGGCGCGATTGATGGAGAGGAAATGCCGATTATGCTCGATTTTGCGGGTGACTATTTCTTCCGCAGGGGAGATGTCAGCACACCCGTGACCGAGCTGGTTTCCATGGGAGAGATTGCGGAACTCGACGTACCTACCGTATCGGGAACGTTTACCGACCTGATGCCGCGCGCCGGGAACCGAATGCTTGAAAAATATTTAATCACAATCTGCCCGCTCAAGGGTGTGGTTTATTTCGAACGCCCCACCCTCGAAATCGAATAAATCAAAAAAAATCGTTTTTTGAGTAACGGTTGGGTTCAAGCACTCGTATTCAATAGTGAACCCAACGGAAGCAACCCACTTAACGCTTCCAACCCACTACTCCGAACCCCGTCTAACCCGCGGGGTTTTCTTTTGCCCAGATGCCTCAACGATGCTACGCTCCTCCCCAATCTTTTGTGGATGATCAGCTCATGGACAAACCAACGCACCCAAAAAAACCCGAGCCGCCTAAGCGCGAAATCAGCAACGCCAACCTGTTTGCCGACGATATTATCTTTTCTGATACCGAAAAAATCCTCTTTGAGGAAGATCTGGAAAAAACCGCGCAACGCAAGGATCTAATGGACGGAAATCCCGCAGATCGTTATACGCCCCGGAAAAAACTGAATGAAGGCGGAATGAAAGCTATCTGGGAAGTGGACGACCACCGCACCGCCCGCAAGGTCGCCATGGCCTTGATCCCGGATTCCAAAATCGCCTCCGAACAGGATATTGATTCCTTTCTCTACGAAGCCCGCCTGACCGCCAACCTGCAGCACCCGAATATTATTCCCATTTACGACATTGCCGTGGACAAAGAGGGCAATCCCTATTTCACGATGAAAGCCCTCAAAGGTGAAACCCTCGGTGAAATCATTAAAAAGCTGCGTAGCGGATCGGAAGAATACCGAACCCGTTATACCCGCACCCGACTGCTGGCCATTTTCCTTAAAGTGTGCAACGCCATCGACTATGCCCACACCAAAGGGGTCATCCATCTCGACCTCAAACCCTCCAACGTAATTGTCGGCGACTTTGGCGATGTACACGTACTCGACTGGGGACTCTCCACGCTGCTGACCCATATTGACGAATACAAAGGAGGCCCTATTTCGTGGCAGAATATCGACCATATTTCACTGGAAAGCGGCCAAACACTGACTCGCTATCTCGAAGGGAGCTCCAAACAGCGCCATGTTGCGGGCGGGACCCCCGGCTATATGTCACCCGAACAGGCACAGGGCGACCTTTCCGGCGTCGATTTCCAGACCGATATCTACATGCTGGGTGCAATGCTCTATGAACTCCTTACCTACGAATGCCCCATCGTCGGCGAAACCGTAAAAGAAACGCTCCAGAAAACGGTGCGCGGCGACTTTCTCCCGCCGGACCGCCGTGCACCGAAACTGCATATTCCGCAGCCGCTCGCCGCCATCGTAATGAAAGCGATGAAGACCGACCCGAAAAACCGCTACGCGAACGTCGCCGCGCTGATTCGCGACATTCACCAATTTCAAGACGGCTTTGCCACGACCGCGGAAAATCCAACCTTTTTCACCCATGCCGCCCTGCTCGTCCGGCGCCATAAAATGGCGGTTAGTCTCATTTCCGCCTCGCTGGCGGTGATCACCGTGATTCTGGCTCAGAGCTTTTCTTCGATTAAGGAGAGCGAAGCCAACACACAGGATGCACTGAAAAAATTACAGGAAAAGAGCGACTATATCGCCCAAACCACTCGAGAAGCCGCACCCGATTATATTGAGCTGGCCCAGCACGCGGAGCGCGAATATGCCTTTGCCGAGGCGGAGCAAAAACTCAGTACGGGTCTCACGTTCGATGAATCCAACACCGATGCCTGGACCATGAAAACGCACATGCTCCTCAGCCAGCAGCGCTTTAACGAGGCGTGGAATGTGTATACTCAAAACCGCCCGGTGGCCCACAGCGGCCCTCTCTTTGAGCTGGCCCGGAAATACCAACGCACGAAAGACGGCGTTCCCGATGCTGCCTTCCCGCAGCTCGTCTATGACTTCCGTCTGAGCGGCATGGAGCTCGACCTGCCGCGCCTCTTTTACCACTTTAATCAAAAAGAAATTGAGCCCGTCTCCCACTTTTCCGCACTCGCTGAAACGCTGGAGCAGCTCAACCCGGCGGTCGATCAACTCAACATATCCTGGGAAGACGCCGGAAACGGGGCGTGGAATCTGGATATCAGCAACAACGCCGGCCTCGACGATATCTCTCCGCTGTGCGGCCTGAAGATTGCCCGATTGACCGCCCGCAACATCGGCACCCCCAACCTCGCCTTCCTTACCGAGGAAGGGCTTCGCTCGCTGGATCTGGCCGGAACACAGATTAACTATCTCCCTGCCTACGACCCGCTCGCCGAAATTGAAACGCTCAGCATCCGTAACACCCGGATTCGCAACCTTTCCAACATTGTCAAATATTCCAAACTCGTCGCGCTCGATATCAGTGGCATTCAGGGGCTCTCCCTATCAGAACAACTCATTTGGTGCCGTAACCTGAAGCGGCTGACGCTTTCTGAAATCTTTCGCGATGATCCCATCATTCAATCGCTCTCGCGCAACGACACCATCATTATCTTCACCGAAAACTGACCATGGACATTAACGAACACAATCCAACCCGCGTCACGCTGCTGGCTAAACTCAAGAAAAGCGAAAACAACGAGGCGTGGCAGGAGTTTGAAACCATCTATCGCGGCTTTATCCTCAGCCTGATTCTGCGTATGGGCATCAATCCCGATGACGCCGAAGACATCAGCCAGTCCGTACTCACCAAAGTCTGGCAGAAAATTGAAGATTTTGAGTACAACCAGAACAAGGGCAAATTCCACAACTGGCTCGCCGCTATGACGCGCAATACCGTCAAGGACTTTTTCCGCTCCCGCAAAAATTTTATCACCGGGCGCGACTCCGTCGAATACCAAGAACAATACATGAATATTGAGGAGCATGTGCTCCCCGACATCGAAAACCTCGCCCGCGAAGAATGGGTGCTCCACATCACCAACCTCGCATGGAATAACATTAAAGACGACATCTACGAAACCAAACGCGCCGTCTTCAAACTCGTCTCCCAAGAGCGCCCCACCAAAGAAATTGCCGAGGAACTCGGTATCTCAGAAGCCAGCGTCCGCGTCTACAAAGCCGAAGTCTTCGAAAAAATGCGCACCGAAATCACCCGGCTGAACCAGACACTGGGATAAGCCTTGGATCCTCCGGCCCCAAAATCATTCTGCCTAAAACCAATATGCACCCGAGCTCCGTTTCTTTGCGTCTTCGCGGTCAAAACCCCGTACACCCTCAGAAACGGATCTCCCACAATTCGTGTATTTAGTGTATTTCGTGGTTCCTACCCCCATGCACCCTCGGCATTATTCTGTCCTAAATCATTTTGTAAAATCCCGTTTTTCAAATTCGTTTGGTAAGCCGATAGATTTGGAATAAATGTCGATATAGTTCTTTGTAGATACACGGATTTCTTCCAGGCACATGCCGTCTGTGTTAAACGGCACGGCTGAAAGTTTATTCATCAGCAGTTAAAATACAGCTCGTATTCCTGAGGTGTGGGTGCGCGGTACACGTAGCCTGCTTCGCTTCTCTTAAGTTTTACCCAAAGCTCAATGAGTGTTTTGGGGAATACCTTTAATAAGAACTCGTTGTCTTTTTCAAGGCCGTCGAGAACTGCGTTTAAATCAAGCGGATAATGTTTGCCCGAGTGGGGGTCTGTGTATCCCTCTTTAACGGGGTCGCGCTTTTTCACCATGCCGTCAAGTCCTGCCAGAACCATTGCAGAAAGGAAGTAGTGGATGTTTGCAGTTGCATCTCCGGTGCGGAATTCGATTCTTTCTTCACCCTTTGCGAGGTATCCGGGAATTCGTATGGATGCCTCCCGTGAGCCTTTTGCAAGTGTTGCACAGACTGGTGCTTCGAAACCCGGAACAAGGCGTTTAAAAGAATTAGTGCTCGGGTTGGAAAATGCGAGAAGCGCCCCTGTAAGGCTGTGATCCAGAATTCCTGCGGTGTAGCTCAATGCTTCTTCAGATAATCCGTGAAGACCGTTACCTGCAAAACAGGTTTTTCCTTTCTTCTCTAAAAACTGGTGGACATGCATGCCGTTTCCAGCCATGTTGAAAATAGGCTTGGGCATGAAGGTAATGTGCAGTCCGTTTTCTTGTGCAATAGTTGAGGCAATCCATTTTGCAAGACAGACCTTGTCGGATGCATCCTGAAGGTTCATGAAATCCATTTCAATTTCGAGCTGGGCTGTAGCAACTTCATGATGATGATACTTAACAGGAATATTAAGACGTTCCAATGCAGTAACGATATCATTGCGGAGGGTGAAAAATTTGTCATGCGGAGAAACCCGGTGGTAGCCTTTTTGAACCAAAAATCTCGGATCTGAATCATAGGGTTCCCCAATGCCTTCGCTGCTTGTCACTTCATAACAACTCTTACTGTATGTTGATGCGTAGCTTACTTCGTCAAAGACAAAAAACTCAAGTTCGAGCAGAAACTTAGCATCATCAGCAACTCCTGAGCTGCGGAGCATATCCATAGTTTTCATGGTGATGGTTCTGGGGTACTGATCAAAAACAGAACCGTCAGAAAGGCGGACGTCGCAAAGAGTATGAAGAATTTTATAGCCGTCTTTGGCTTCTACAAATGCTGTTTTTAAATCGGGGATTGCAACCATGTCCGATTTATCAACCTTGGCAAAACCAAAGTTTGAAGCATCAAATCCAATGCCTTCTTTAAAAAGGCTGGCTGTTACAAAAGATTTTGCGATTGTTACCTGGCGAATGGCGCCGGAAATATCAAACATTAAAAAACTGATAAAATCAAATTCATCCTGATTCTTTACTATGCTGTCTGCATCAACTGATAGAGAATATAGTTCCACAATGGGCTCCTTGTATTTGTTGTAGAAAAGAAAAAGGTGTCACCCATCATAGGTTCCGGTCAAACACAAAATACCCTTCCGTAGCCGTTTTTCAACAGCGCTTCAACTTTTCCTTTCTGTTGATCGGCTCAACCGTTGCTTTCCATCGCTGAAACGCCGTCTGTTCCAATATCTTCGCCACGTGTCTGTACACAGTCACCCATCTGGTTCCAGAATGCGTCCGGCGAAGGCAACCACCCTCGCTTTGGCGCATCCCCATTCTGCTGCGCGGAACCAGAAAACCTTTTGTTCCCGCCGCCCGAAAAGGTGCCGGCCCGTGCGTTGCGTCACCTTTTCTTTTAAAAAAGGTGCCAGTCCTATCTTTTAACCTTTTATGATTGAGTGGCGGGCATTACCCCGCAACGGATTGATGAAACGAAGGACGGCGAGCTGATAGGGAAACGGGAGCATTTGCGTGAAATTACTAGATTACGGGACGGACTCCTTGGCTAATTAGTCTTGAAAATTGAGGATATTATGAATTTAACAAATAAAAACCGGAAGAAGTATTAATTCACTTCAATAAAAGAATGTTTGAGGTGTCAGGGAGAATCATAGACACCTCTTCGGATTATTATGCAAGTTATACTCTTGGAGAGTATACTGGTCCTTTTGGTGTGAGAGTTGAATTAAATATGTATTATGGATTATTAATACGAAACTATCGGGCCGGAGGACTAATGAGAGAAAAATTGCTTTCTATTGCAAACCCCGGTTTCTTATATAAAGGTCTAAATGAGCAGGATTTGACAGCGACTTTTAGTATCTTATTTTGTCCACACAGTTTAATTCCTAAAAAAATTTAAATTATAAACATTTAATTTGCATGTTAACTACGGATATTATCGGAGATCAGTTAGCAACTCCAAATACAGATAATTGGATGAATGCTGATAGTTTTGAATATCTAAATAAATTACCAGAAGAGTTTAGGAAGAGAATTCTTGCATTAAAAGATGGAGACAATGCAAGAAAAGCAATTGATATTGGTTTTGATATCTACAAATGGGATAATGATATGTAATTAGGTCACCCTAACGGGCCTATCCGACAACTCACTTTCCCCTCGTACATGACGTGTCAGTCCTGAATGGCACTTCGTTAAGGGTTTCCCTTAAAAAGTAGGACATGCTTCCAGCTTGTCTGTATTCCCAGAACCGATCCGCAGAAAACAGGCAAAAAGCACGGTATCCAATTCAACATTTGGAGGGACAACCGCCGTGTCGTCCATGGTCGGAACAGAGCCCGACCCTCCAGAATTCCCAATTGCGAGGGAGCGGATCAGCGCGGGGCGATGTGCAGCCACTCCTGGATGATGGGGGAAAACTTGATGACCACGGGCGTGAACACCACGCTGACCATCGTCATCAGCTTGATCAGGATGTTGAGCAGGGTGGCCAGCACAAAACCGCTTGCCAGTCCGCCCGCCAGCA